>NZ_CP049250.1:1462500-1781372 GCF_011046895.1 Rhizobium rhizoryzae
AGGACGTGATACGCTGCGAAAAGCCGTGGGGAGCTGCGAATGAGCTTTGATCCATGGATCTCCGAATGGGGCAACCCACCTTAAATGCTTAGAAAATCCAAACTGTCAGCGATGACGGCTTGGGTTTCTAAGCATTGTTTATAAGGTATCTTACCTTCGAATACATAGGGGTAAGAAGCGAACGCAGGGAACTGAAACATCTAAGTACCTGCAGGAAAGGACATCAACCGAGACTCCGCAAGTAGTGGCGAGCGAACGCGGACCAGGCCAGTGGCAATGAGGAATAAAGCTGAACAGGTTGGAAAGCCTGGCAAGAATGGGTGATAGCCCCGTAAGCGTAAGATGACTTATTGTCCTTGAGTAGGGCGGGACACGTGAAATCCTGTCTGAACATGGGGAGACCACTCTCCAAGCCTAAGTACTCGTGCATGACCGATAGCGAACAAGTACCGTGAGGGAAAGGTGAAAAGCACCCCGACAAGGGGAGTGAAATAGAACCTGAAACCGGATGCCTACAAGCAGTCGGAGGCGGAAACGCTGACGGCGTACCTTTTGTATAATGGGTCAACGACTTAGTGTAACTAGCAAGCTTAAGCCGGTAGGTGTAGGCGCAGCGAAAGCGAGTCTGAATAGGGCGATTTTAGTTAGTTGCATTAGACCCGAAACCGAGTGATCTAGCCATGAGCAGGTTGAAGGTTGGGTAACACCAACTGGAGGACCGAACCCGCATCTGTTGCAATAGATTGGGATGACTTGTGGCTAGGGGTGAAAGGCCAATCAAACTCGGAGATAGCTGGTTCTCCGCGAAATCTATTTAGGTAGAGCGTCGACCGAATACCCTCGGGGGTAGAGCACTGGATGGGCTATGGGGACTCACCGTCTTACTGATCCTAACCAAACTCCGAATACCGAGGAGTACTAGTCGGCAGACACACGGCGGGTGCTAACGTCCGTCGTGAAGAGGGCAACAACCCTGACCTCCAGCTAAGGTCCCCAAGTCATGGCTAAGTGGGAAAGGATGTGAGGATCCCAAAACAACCAGGATGTTGGCTTAGAAGCAGCCATCATTTAAAGAAAGCGTAACAGCTCACTGGTCTAAATAAGGGTCTTTGCGCCGAAAATGTAACGGGGCTAAAGCCATGCACCGAAGCTGAGGATACATCGTAAGATGTGTGGTAGCGGAGCGTTCCGTAAGCCAGTGAAGGAGGACCCGTGAGGGCCTCTGGAGGTATCGGAAGTGCGAATGTTGACATGAGTAACGATAAAGGGGGTGAGAGACCCCCTCGCCGAAAGACCAAGGGTTCCTGCTTAAAGTTAATCTGAGCAGGGTTAGCCGGCCCCTAAGACGAGGCGGACACGCGTAGTCGATGGGAACCACGTTAATATTCGTGGGCCTGGTGGTAGTGACGGATTGCGTAACTTGTTCATTCTTATTGGATTGGATGGGCAGGGAAGCGGTTCCAGGAAATAGCTCCATCATTATAGACCGTACCCGAAACCGACACAGGTGGTCAGGTAGAGTATACCAAGGCGCTTGAGAGAACTATGTTGAAGGAACTCGGCAAATTGCACGCGTAACTTCGGAAGAAGCGTGACCCCATTATACGCAAGTGTATTGGGGTGGCACAGACCAGGGGGTAGCGACTGTTTATCAAAAACACAGGGCTCTGCGAAGTCGATAAGACGACGTATAGGGTCTGACGCCTGCCCGGTGCTGGAAGGTTAAGAGGAGAGGTGCAAGCTTTGAATCGAAGCCCCAGTAAACGGCGGCCGTAACTATAACGGTCCTAAGGTAGCGAAATTCCTTGTCGGGTAAGTTCCGACCTGCACGAATGGCGTAACGACTTCCCCGCTGTCTCCAACATAGACTCAGTGAAATTGAATTCCCCGTGAAGATGCGGGGTTCCTGCGGTCAGACGGAAAGACCCCGTGCACCTTTACTATAGCTTTACACTGGCATTCGTGTCGGCATGTGTAGGATAGGTGGTAGGCTTTGAAGCGGGGACGCCAGTTCTCGTGGAGCCATCCTTGAAATACCACCCTTATCGTCATGGATGTCTAACCGCGGTCCGTTATCCGGATCCGGGACAGTGTATGGTGGGTAGTTTGACTGGGGCGGTCGCCTCCGAAAGAGTAACGGAGGCGCGCGATGGTGGGCTCAGACCGGTCGGAAATCGGTCGTCGAGTGCAATGGCATAAGCCCGCCTGACTGCGAGACTGACAAGTCGAGCAGAGACGAAAGTCGGTCATAGTGATCCGGTGGTCCCGCGTGGAAGGGCCATCGCTCAACGGATAAAAGGTACGCCGGGGATAACAGGCTGATGACCCCCAAGAGTCCATATCGACGGGGTTGTTTGGCACCTCGATGTCGGCTCATCGCATCCTGGGGCTGGAGCAGGTCCCAAGGGTTTGGCTGTTCGCCAATTAAAGCGGTACGTGAGCTGGGTTCAGAACGTCGTGAGACAGTTCGGTCCCTATCTGCCGTGGGTGTAGGAATATTGACAGGATCTGTCCCTAGTACGAGAGGACCGGGATGGACATATCTCTGGTGGACCTGTTGTCGTGCCAACGGCATAGCAGGGTAGCTATATATGGAAGGGATAACCGCTGAAGGCATCTAAGCGGGAAACCCACCTGAAAACGAGTATTCCCTATCAGGGCCGTGGAAGACGACCACGTTGATAGGAGGCGTGTGGACGTGCGGTAACGCATGAAGCTTAGCCTTACTAATAGCCCGATTGGCTTGATCGTTCTCATTGAAAATGCTCATCCGTGCTGCCCTGCAGCACAGATGATGCCATCTGTTTTGTCCTCACGCTGTCGCAAGCAAAGCTTGCTGCGGCTTAAGGACGGCGCGCCAAACGATTGGCGACGGCCGCTGGCCTGTAGGGGTGGCACACTCAAACAGGTCAAAGACAAAAAGAGACAAAACAAATAACGTGTTCAAATCAAAAACGAAGGCTCATACCTTCACCAGCTTCTCAATCACATTGCCCTTAGCCGACCTGGTGGTTATGGCGGGGCGGCCGCACCCGTTCCCATTCCGAACACGGCCGTGAAACGCCCCAGCGCCAATGGTACTTCGTCTTAAGACGCGGGAGAGTAGGTCGCTGCCAGGTCTGCTAAAGGCAATCAAAATCTTCTCAACACAAACTTCGGCCCAAGCCGACAGACAAGGGCCGCTGACAACGCGGCCTTTTTGCTGCAAAATAATCTAGAAGCGTCATACCAAAAATGCGACGCACAGGCCAAGAGCAGCCCTGTCCACCAAAGGACACCAAAAGTGGCCAAAGGCAGGACAAAACAATAAACAACCGGGCATGCGCCACGGACACAGAAACAACATAGTCTGGCAAATAACCAGACAATGCTCAAACATAACGCGGGGTGGAGCAGCCCGGTAGCTCGTCAGGCTCATAACCTGAAGGCCGCAGGTTCAAATCCTGCCCCCGCAACCAACAATCCCTGTGATACCAGAGAGCCCCCATTGTGGGGCTTTTTGCGTTTCCAAACCAACGCTACACAAAGACGATCCCAAACACCCGCATCAACACGGGGATCGCAAAACTGAGCAGTCCGCATGGATGCGTTCGACATACTGTCCGTCAGTCGTGAGACGACATCTCGAGGCAATCGACGTCGGCCCAAGGGGCGCACGAAACGCCACAAAACCCCATACGATACGATAATGTCTCACCCAGATGAGATGGCACTACACAGCGTCAACGGCGCTCCTCCCCGCAAAGCCACCAGCCGTCACCAACAAAGCAAACCAATTGACATCGTCGACCAGCGCGGAAAAAGGTGTGAACCCCTCAAGGGCTCACACCAAGGCATCCACTACCTCGCAAGCCAGCCGCCATCGACAGCCAGTACCTGGCCGGTCACATAGCCACTCGCTGGAGAGGCGAAGAACAGTGCTGCCGTATCCAGGTCGGAGGGCGTGCCCCATCGACCAGCTGGAATACGCTCGAGAATCGAACGGTTCCTGTTCGGGTCGTTTCTCAACGCTTCCGTATTGTCCGTATCCATGTAACCCGGTGCAATCGCGTTGACCGTGATCCCCTTGGCCGCAAGCTCGTTGGCCATGAGTTTGGTCAGACCGGCAACCGCGTGCTTGCTCGATGTATAGGACGCAACGCGGATGCCGGTTCGAAGGAGGCTTCGGTTGCAGGCACCTCTATCCGAGTTTCCGGTATTTGGCCGTTGATCTGGGCCTGTTTTCCAAGAGCATCGTTTCGACACTTCTCAACCATTCAAGTCTTCCTTCCCGTAAAAACAAGTATTGGCTGCGAATGCAGGCTAGCCTTTGCAGATCAGGCAGAGCCTGGGAATATGACAGTGCTCGTCTGAGAGGGAGGATATTATGAAAGATTTTGAAGGCAAGGTTATCTTTGGCACGGGAGGCGCATCAGGCCTGGGCGCCAAGATCGTTGAGCCGCTGTCTGCAGGCGGCGCACGCATAGCGATCGCCGATTACGACGTCGCTGGTGCTCAGCGGCTTGCAGAGGAGACCAAGGGCGCAAAAGCCGATGACGGGTCCAGTGTTTGCCGACCCCGGCTTTCAGGAAATGCTGAAGATCAGACACCCCCTGCGATGAGCAGTGACCGTTAAGGAGGTCACCGACAGCGTTGTCTTCCCGTTAAGCGATCAAAGCAGCGGCATGACCGGGGTTTCGTTGCAAGTCGATGCAGGCGCAAGCGTCAGCTGAAACCTATCATGCCTTGCCGTCCTTGGAGGAAGCTGGCTCGGCCTCTTATCTCCGGGAGAGGCAGATGAACAACGTTGACACGAAGCTGTCAGCGGTCGCTTTGATTGCCGAACACATGTGCGGCGCGAACGACACTGCGGCGTTTTCGGCCTGGTTCGACACGTTAAACGTCAGCATCATCTTTGAAATGTGCAGCTTTACGGCGGGCAGGCTAGCTGGCAATCGTCATTGGAAGCTTTGCGCTCTTTCTCTTTAGCTGCGCCAGAAGCGCGACCGCTGTGGCAAGAGCAGCGGCGTAATCAAATCCCGGTCCTTGAAAACTAGAATGGTAGAGCCTGTCCGATCTTCTCGCGGCCGGAACGTTCGTCACCTCAAGACAAACTCCAATAGGGATACCACGCATGTACTCAGAAGTTTCTTTCCAGACAGCTGACGGCACCATGTTGCGCGGGCGCCTTTACAGCGGCGCCGGTGATGCTACTGCAAAGCCTTTGATCATCATGACTGGCGGAATCAGTTCCACCGTCGATTTTTCGAATCATGAAGGCTTCTCCGAGTATTTTGCGCGCGGAGGCTTTTCAGTTCTTCTCTATGATCACCGGAATTTCGGCCTGAGTGATGGTGCGCAACGGCAAGAGGTCCTGCCGCAACAACAGGTCGAAGACATGCGCGATGCGATCACCTTCGCCCAATTGCAGCCGGAAATTGACGCGGAGCGCATTGGCGTCTGGGGGTCGAGCTTCAGCGGTGGTCATGCAATCAATATCGCATCGATTGATCATCGCGTGAAATGCGTTTCGGTGCAGGTACCCTTTGTCAGCGGCAGCCAAACCGTCGCGCGTCAGGTCCGCCCGGATTTTCTTGCCATGGTGCGGAAAATATGGGCAGGCGACAGATTGGGACGCATGGCGGGCCAGCCTCCCCAGATGATGCCTGTGGTGACAGAAAACTCGATGGAGCCGGCTGTTATGCCGATGGCGGATGCCTGGGCCTATACAATGGCTCATCGGGGTAAGTCGAAAACCTGGGAAAATCAGGTGACCGTGCGCTCCATGGAACTCGCCAGCACCTATGAACCGGCAGCCCTCATTCATCTGATTTCGCCCCGGCCATTCCAGATGATCATCGGCTCTACCGACCGCGTCACGACTCCCGACATCGCGCAGGCAGCCTTTGATCGGGCCGGCCATCCGAAGAACCTTGCTATCGTCGAAGGCGGGCACTTTGACCTTTACTACGACAAGTTCGATGAAGCCGCAGAGCTGGCGCTGGCATGGTTCAAGAAACACCTCTGACCGTTTGACGCAGTCGGCTTGGACTAGTTTCGGCGTCGCGGCGCATTTGACTGGACCCCATCCTTGGTCAGTTGATTGTCGCGACGCCAAGCGCTTGGCGTGACCCCGAATTTGGTCTTGAACGATCTTGTGAAGTGCGCGCCGTCGCTAAAATGCCATTTATGCGCGATTTCTGTAATACTCAGTGCGTCCTGACTTTCCTGCAGATCTTCGGCGCCGTGAACAAGGCGGCGCTCCCTGATCCAGCCAACAACAGTTTGACCGTGCTGATGGAAAAGAAAATTTAGGTATCGAGTAGAGATATTGTGTGCTCGCGCAATGAAAGCAGGCGTCAACTTGGCGTTCGCAAGATGATCTTCGATGAACGACAGAATACGGTCGTATCTTGCAGTTCGCGGTGTCGCCTCGACGTTTACGTGCGTGCCCTTGATCGCCTTGCTCAGCATGGCGAGGAACATGTCGACCGCCGTCTCGCCTGACCGTCTGTCCAATAGCTCAATGTTCTGTGACAGCGCGCGCATGAACCCTGAAATGAGGCCGCCAACGGGGGTTCTACCCTGGAGCGCCCATTGTTTGAATGGCAGAGGACGGGCCATGTAAGTCTGGAAACGACTGGTTGGGACGATGATGATCAACTGTTGAACCCAGTCGCTGACATAAAATTCGTGGTTCCCTCTATTGCTCCATATCAAAGTGTCACCTTCGGAAAGCTCCATCTCGACCCCCTCGGTACTTACGAGCATGTTTCCCCGCATCAAGGTGACCAGACCCGTGTATTCACCACCATCGAGCGCATTGTGGAATTCTGAACGAACGCCCCTGCATATTCCGCCTTCGAGTGACGAAATCCGCACATCCCCGTAGTACCGGCACTCTAGTCGGGTGTCTTTGGCAGCTTCAGGTGAGATGTTGAGGTCCCAGTTCAGGAAGGCCTCACAAAACGACGCAAGGTTTGTCATTTTGTCTCTCCGCTTTGCATGCTGACATTGAGGCTTTGGTCCTCCTCAAGGTCAGCAAGTCCTCCCCCGTAAAGGGTGACCCTCCTGACCAAGAATATCAAGTTTTGATTTGAAATAGGTTGCCGCCTGAACAGCCGGATACGGCGGGTTCTCCGCCACCGCCTATGCTTTGAAATCGCCGAGCGGTCGACGCAACTTATCTGAGTGAACACCCGCTCGTCCCAGGACTGGATTGTTTGTGGCGGATTGGCGGTTCTGCGTGATGTGCTGGCTCAAGAACACCGTGATTTGACCAGTCTGTTGTCGGTCAGGTGAGCGACATGGATGCACGGTATGTGGCTGCCGACTGAAATCAATGAGCCGTCCGGCAACCACCCAGTAAAATGCCCTCAGGCAAAGATCGGCTGGATCTCTATCAGCTTGCGAGCGCCGCTATCCCCTGTCTCTATAATATCGAAGACGGCCTTGAGCATGCCCGCAACATCCTGCCTGGCCATCTCAATTTCGTGACCCATCAATGCCACGAACGGATCCCAGTCGAAACATCCAATGACTGGCTGGCTATTGACGCCCACCGGTGATGATTTGAGCCAGCGCATGACCCCTTCGAGCGAGATCGTCGAATTGACGAACAGTCCCGCAGGCACGCGGCCTTCCGACGTTACCAGTGCGTTCAAGGCGTCTGCTGCCTTTTCCGGAGCATAGCCGCAGGCGAGAATATGATGCTCTTCAATCGTGACGCCCAGATCCTGATGTGCTGCGCGAAAACCGCGAATTCGTTCGGCCGTATTGTGGTCAGTGCCGCGACCGCCGATGAAGAGAAGAGGAAGAAGGGCGCCCTTTTTTCGCTGAAGATTGAGCAGAGTACGGCGGGTGAGTTCGCGCGCCCCGCTGAAATTGTCTGAGATGATCGAGGTTGCCTTGGAGCCCGGAAGATCGAGGTTCAGGCTGCGGGCCCCACCTGCAAGGCAAAGATCGGTAATACGATCCGGATCTGTTGCGCCGGTCGATATCAACCATTCGACCTGATAGGACAGCATTGTCCGGGCGGCTTCCACCTCGAGCTCAGGATTGCGGAGGGTGCATGTTATGATGGGGAACAATCCCCGCTCGCGCGCCATGATCTCGAAGGTTTCGACGATGGAGCCGAAGTACCGATTGTCATATTTCGGGACCAGCATGCCGATAATGCGTGACTTGTCACGACGCAGCAGGCTGGCCTGCATATTGACGGCATAGCCCTGCTCCTCGGCGATTTTCGTGATCTTGTCTGCAAGTTGACTGCTGATGCGCCGCTTTTTCCAGTTTCCGTTCAGTACGGCACTGACAGCGCTCGCGGATGTGCCCGCAAGCTCGGCGAGATCATAGATGGTCGTTTTCTTCTGCGGTCGTTGGTGATTCACGAATTCCTCCTGTGAGAGGCAACTTGACATTAAACGGAGAAGGTGGCAATTCTTGCTTCATCGATTGAGCAGTGTAGCTCAATCGATGATACAGGTTGGCTGTGGAGGGTTGACCGGGAGGCGTTCATTCAAAGTCCGAATTCTTCGGCGCCGCATTGCACGGCGACGACGGAAGATCTGCGCTTGCTTGGCCGGGCGCGGAATGGGCGTTGAGAGCGGAGGTCCGGGCTGGTCTTTCGAAGCAGACCCTTGCCCATTCAAGGAGGAGAAGATCTATGAAAACTGGTTCCATGCTGCTTGCGACTGCCGGATTGATGACACTGCTTTCCGCTCCTGTCTTGGCGCAGGAAGGCTCGACGGTCGCCTTTCTGATGCCTGACCAGGCGTCCACGCGCTACGAGAAGCACGATTATCCCGGCTTCAAGGCCGAGATGGCCAAGCTGTGCGCATCCTGCAAGGTCATTTACCAGAACGCGAATGCCGATGCTGCGCTTCAACAACAGCAGTTCAACTCGGTCATTGCCCAGGGTGCGAAGGTCGTCGTTCTGGATCCGGTGGATTCAGCCGCCGCTGCTGCACTTGTGGAAATTGCGCAGTCCCAGGGCGTGAAGGTTATCGCCTACGACCGCCCGATCCCGGACAAGGCCGCTGACTATTATGTATCATTCGATAACGAAGGCATTGGTCACGCCATTGCGAAGTCCCTGGTCGACCAGTTGAAGGCAACAGGTGTACCGGCCGGTTCCGGAGTTCTGCAAATCAACGGCTCTCCGACCGATGCTGCTGCCGGCCTGATCCGTGATGGTATCCATCGCGGACTGAAGGACTCCGGTTACAAGACGCTCGCGGAGTTTGATACGCCGGAATGGGCGCCGCCAAAGGCGCAGGAGTGGGCCGCAGGCCAGATCACCCGGTTCGGCGCGCAGATCAAGGGCGTCGTAGCGGCAAATGATGGCACTGGCGGCGGTGCGATCGCAGCCTTCAAGGCAGCCGGTGTCAATCCCGTCCCCCCGGTCACGGGCAATGATGCGACGATCGCAGCACTTCAGCTGATCATTTCGGGCGATCAGTACAATACCATTTCGAAGCCGTCCGAAATCGTGGCTGCTGCCGCTGCAAATATCGCCGTGAAACTGCTGAAGGGCGAGAAGCCGGAAGCCAAGACCACGCTTTACAAAACGCCGTCCCAGCTCTTCGTTCCCGCAGTCGTCACTGCGAAGAACATCAAGGCGGAAATCTTCGACAAGGGGATCCAGAAGCCTGAAGAAATCTGCACGGGCGAATATGCTGCCGGCTGCAAGAAGCTTGGTATTCTCCAGTAACATCCTCCCCGGAACACCCGGTCCGGAGCCTTCCGGGCCGGGTGCTGTCACGTCACAACAAAGAGCACTTCGTCATGCAACGAAATGACATAGGCCTACCGGCACCAGGCACGACCATCCTCAAGTTAAGCAACGTGTCGAAGAATTTTGGCGCGGTCTCGGCGCTGACGGACATAGAACTGGAGGTGAAGGCGGGGGAGGTTGTCGCCCTTGTCGGCGACAACGGCGCTGGAAAATCCACTCTGATCAAGGTTCTGGCCGGTGTTCACCAGCCTTCGTCCGGTCGCATCGAGTTCTGCGGCAAGGAGGTCAGCCTCGACAGCCCAAGCCGTGCTCTCGAACTTGGAATTGCTACGGTGTTCCAGGATCTGGCGCTGTGCGAAAATCTTGATGTTGTCGCCAATCTTTTCCTCGGTCACGAATTGTCACCCTGGAGTCTCGATGAAGTTGCGATGGAAGTACGCGCCTGGACGCTGCTTCGTGAGCTTGCCGCCCGCATACCGTCGGTGCGCGAGCCGATCGCCTCACTCTCCGGTGGGCAGCGCCAGACCGTTGCCATCGCACGCTCTCTCCTGCTGGATCCCAAGATCATCATGCTCGATGAGCCGACTGCGGCACTCGGCGTCGCCCAGACGGCGGAGGTTCTGAACCTGATCGAACGCGTGCGTGAGCGCGGTCTGGGGGTCATCATCATCAGCCACAACATGGAGGATGTGCGGGCCGTGGCGGACCGGATCGTCGTGTTGCGTCTCGGGCGCAACAATGGCGTGTTCACTCCCGATACATCCAATCAGGAACTCGTCGCTGCCATTACCGGTGCGACGGAAAATGCCGTTTCGCGCCGAGTGGGCCGCAAGGCGGACGAGCAGGCAGCCAATCGCGGGAGCCACGCATGACTACGCAAATGTCTTCCAAGTCCAGGTCCGAACCAGCCCCCCTGGCGCTCGACCGCAGCGATGAGCGTGTCAATCACGCAGATGGTCTCGCGGGCCTGCTGAAGGCCTTCATTGGTCGCGTCCGCTCCGGTGATCTGGGCATGCTGCCCGTTGCCGTGGGACTGATCGTCATCTCCACGGTGTTCAGCATTCTCAATCCGATCTTTCTTGCTCCCAATAATCTGGTGAACCTTCTGTTCGATTGCGCAACGGTCGGTATCATTTCGCTTGGCATCGTCTGTGTCTTGATCCTTGGCGAAATCGACCTTTCGGTCGGATCGATGAGCGGGCTTGCCTCGGCAATCATCGGTGTTGTCTGGGTCAATTCAGGCATTCCCTTGCCTCTGGCGATCGGCGCTGCGCTCGTAACAGGCGCTGCTGTCGGTGCGCTCTACGCCCTGCTATACAATCGCCTCGGCATGCCGAGCTTCGTGGCAACGCTTGCCGGACTTCTCGCGCTTCTCGGTTTGCAGCTTTACATCCTCGGCCCGACCGGAAGCATCAACCTGCCTTATGCCTCACCGCTTGTCCGATTCGGGCAGATCCTCGTCATGCCACGCTGGCTCTCGCACCTGCTTGCTCTTCTGCCGGGCGCAGTGCTGATCGTTACCGGCCTTGCAATTCGTGCCCGGCGCCAGAGGGTCAACCTGTCTTCCCAGCCGCTCAGCAGCCTTCTTGTCAAGGTCGCGGTCCTGACACTGATCCTCCAGGCTGCCGTCTACTATCTCAATCTCGGTCGTGGCGTGCCGTGGATGTTCGGTCTTTTTGTCCTGCTGGTCATCGTTTTGAACTATGCGCTGACGAGAACGAAATGGGGCCGCTCCATGTTTGCCGTCGGCGGCAATCGTGAAGCGGCGCGACGTTCCGGCATCAATGTCCGCCGAATCTACATGAGCGCCTTTGTCTTGTGTTCGACACTTGCTGCTCTTGGCGGAACGCTGTCCGCCGCGCGCCTCGCCTCTTCCAGCCAGCAGGCAGGGACGGGTGATGTCAATCTCAACGCGATTGCAGCTGCAGTCATTGGCGGAACAAGCCTCTTCGGGGGACGCGGCAGTGCCTATTCGGCGCTTCTGGGGATTATCGTGATCCAAGCCATTTCGAATGGCCTCACACTCCTCAACCTCAGCTCATCGCTTCGCTACATGATTACTGGGGCAGTTCTTGCCATAGCCGTAATCGTGGATTCTCTGGCACGGCGCTCTCGTGTCAGCCACGGACGTGCCTGATCCATAGATTTGGAGGAATGAAGATGACCGATTTGATGAAGGGCAAGGTTGCTGCCGTAACGGGTGCGGCCTCTGGCATAGGGCTTGAGTGCGCTCGCGCGCTGATCTCCGAAGGCGCTACGGTGGTGTTGATCGACCGCGCCGGGGACAAGCTGGAGGCCCTCTGCAAGGAGCTTGGCGAACGGGCAAAGCCATTGGTGGTTGATCTCCTGAATGGCGCCGAAGTCTCCGGGATGCTGCCCAAGATCCTGGAACGCGCGGGCCGTCTGGATATCTTTCATGCCAATGCCGGAGCCTATATCGGCGGTCCGGTGGCGGAGGGCGATCCAGACGCCTGGGATCGGATGCTCAATCTGAACATCAACGCGGCGTTCCGCTCCGTGCATGCAGTGCTGCCGCACATGATTGCTCAGAAGTCCGGCGATATTCTTTTTACAAGCTCGATTGCCGGGGTCGTTCCCGTCGTCTGGGAGCCGATTTATACGGCATCGAAGTTTGCGGTGCAGGCCTTCGTGCATTCCACCCGTCGCCAGGTGGCGCCGCATGGTGTGCGTGTCGGAGCGGTGCTGCCCGGTCCTGTGGTCACAGCTCTCCTTGATGATTGGCCGAAAGCCAAGATGGAGGAGGCACTTGCCAACGGCAGTCTGATGCAGCCGAAAGAGGTAGCCGATGCTGTCCTGTTCATGCTGTCGCGACCGCGCAATGTCACGATCCGGGATCTGGTGATCCTTCCCAACAGCGTTGACCTTTGATCAGGCGCTGATCCGACCAAAAATGAGACGCGGCAGCAAGGGCGACAGACCATGAGCGGGCACGACAATTTGAACCACGCGGCGCAACGATACGTCATTGGCGTCGATGTTGGAACAGGAAGCGCTCGTGCGGGTCTCTTCGATCTCAATGGAAACATGCTTTCCGTTTCCAAGCGAGATATCTCCCTTTTTCGGGATGCCGGTTCGGTGGTCGAGCAATCGAGCACAGAAATCTGGATCGCGGTCTGCGACATTGTCCGTGAGGCCGTAGCCTTGGCGGGCGTCGATCCGGCGCATGTTATCGGGCTGGGCTTCGATGCCACCTGTTCGCTTGTCGTTTTGGGCGAAGGTGGTCGGTCTCTGGCAGTCGGTCCGTCTGATGCGCCCCATCGAGATATCGTGGTCTGGATGGATCATAGGGCTGTAAAGCAGGCAGAGCGCATCAACGAGATGGGTCACGAGGTTCTCAGATATGTCGGTGGACGAATCTCGCCCGAAATGCAGACGCCGAAACTTCTTTGGCTCAAGGAGAACCGCCCCCATATCTTCGATGCTGCGTGGCAGTTTTTCGATCTGGCCGACTTCCTGACCTGGAAGTCCACCGGTGATCTTGCACGGTCAACCTGCACGGTAACCTGCAAATGGACCTACCTGGCCCATGAGCAGCGATGGGATCCGAGTTATTTCGAGCAAATCGGTCTGGGCAATCTGGCAGAGGATGCTTTCGCCCGGATCGGTCAACGGATCGTCGAGCCCGGAACGCCGCTGGGGCAGGGGCTTCTTCAAGAGGCCGCAGATCTGATGGGCCTTCTTCCGGGAACAGCCGTTGCCGCCGGAATGATCGATGCCCATGCGGGCGGGATCGGGACCGTGGGCGTGGGCGGAAAACCGACGAGCAACATGGCCTATGTCTTCGGAACCTCTTCCTGCACCATGACATCCACCGAAGAACCGGTTTTCGTGCCGGGGGTATGGGGTCCCTATTATTCCGCCATGGTTCCGGGCATCTGGCTGAACGAGGGGGGACAGAGTGCGGCGGGCGCGGCGATAGACCAGTTGACCAGCTTCCACCCGGCTGCAGCAGAGGCTGCGCAACTGGCGTCTTCGCAAGGCAAGTCACTTCCCGCGCTTCTTGCGGATCATGCTCTGCAACAGGTGTCCCATCCATCGGATGTCGTCGCGCTGGCAACCGGTTATCATGTCGTGCCTGAGTTTCTCGGAAACCGTGCGCCATTCGCAGACCCACATGCCCGCGCCATCATCGCCGGCCTGGGGATGGAACGCGATCTTGAAAGCCTGGTCGCGCTTTATGTCGCCGGCTTATGCGGCATCGGCTATGGACTGCGCCAGATCATCGATACACAGGCGGGATCCGGCGCTGTCGTGGAACGGGTCGTCATCAGCGGCGGTGCCGGTTCCAATCCCCTCGTTCGCCAGATCCTCGCCGATGCCAGCAGAAAGCCCGTCACGACCATTTCGGCGCAAGAGCCGGTTCTGCTCGGTTCTGCCATCCTTGGCAGTGTTGCTGGCGGCGCGTTTTCCAACGTGCGGGATGCCATGGATGCGCTTTCGCGCGTGGCAGATGAGTATCTGCCCGTCGAGAATGAACTCGAGGAGCGTCACAACAGTCGGTACGAGGCGTTTCTGCGTCTTCAGGAAACTGCGCGCGTCATCCAGTCCAGTTGAGCCAGAGACGATTGAGCTTCGCTGTCCTCTGATCTCGTGCCTCACCCCACGCGAAGAGCGTGCACGAGGTTGAGGCACAGAACGGAGTTGTGGTGGGCGACGTCAGCCGCCCACCCTTGATTGATCAATCGTAAAGAACGGCTGCGATCTTCGGATCGTTCATGTTGTTCTTGTCGTACCAGTAGTAGCCGGTATCGATGATCTTCGGCAGCTTCTCGCCCTTGACGGCCTTTGCCAGCGAATTGACGACGCATTCGCCGATGCCAACCGGGTTCTGGGTGATGGAGCCCAGAAGCGCGCCGTTCTTGATGGCATCCTTCTGGGTTTTGCCTGAGTCAAAGCCGATGCCGACGATCTTCTTGCCGGATTCCTTCAGCGCGACGGCCAGACCGATGGCCGCACCTTCGTTGGAGGCAAAGATACCCTTGATGTTGGGATGAGCCTGCAACATGGCCTTGATATCGTCAGCGGCTTTCAGGGCATCGTTGGCGTACTGAACTTCGACAACCTTGATATCCGGATACTTTTCCTTGATGCGGTTCAGGAAGCCATCGCGGCGTCCGATACCTGTCGCGGAAGTCTGGTCGTGAATCTCAGCTGCAATTTCACCCTTGCCGCCAATGGCTTCCGCCATCTTGTCGGCCGCGGCCGCTGCGGCCGTCTTGTTGTCAGTCGAGCACGTGGTGAGCGGCAGATCGCTGTCGACGCCGGAGTCGAACGCCACGATCGGGATGCCAGCGGTGGCGGCCTTCTTCAAAGCGGGCACCTGCGCCTTGGAATCGAGCGCGGCAAAGCCAAGGCCTTGCGGCTTCTTTGCGATGGCGGCGTTCAGGATGTCCGTCTGCTTGTCGATCTGCGCCTCGGTTTCCGGGCCTTCGAAGGTGATCTTCACGCCGTTGGCCTTGGCAGCCTTGTCGGCTCCAGACTTGACCGCCTGCCAGAACTGGTGGCTGAAGCCCTTGGCGACAATGGGGAAATAGGCTTCCTGTGCTTTTGCACCTGTGCTGAACACGCATGCCGCGCTCAGGGCCAGGATGGCTGCGGTGGTGGTTTTCTTCATATCTCGCTCCCAATGATATGTTTGTTAATTGCAAGAGGCTTTGCGTCTTGCGGTTCGATTTCCCAGTCCTGCGAAAGCTCCTCTCTTTCGCCGATCAGGCCCTCCTTCTCAGCATGATGTCGACGAAGACGGCGACGATGATGATGACGCCCGTCACGACGATCTTCCATTCCTCCTGCACTCCCATGATGCGAAGGCCGTTGGTGAGAACGCTCATGATGAAGGCGCCAATAATGGTGCCGAGAATGGTGCCGCGCCCGCCGGAAAGCGAGGTGCCGCCGATGACGACTGCGGCAATCGCATCCAGTTCGTAGCCAAGCCCGAGTGCCGGTTGCGCCGAATTCAGGCGCGACGATATGATGAGACCGGCAATGCCGCAGATCAGGCCGCTCAACGCATAGGTCAGGATCTTCCAGAAGTCGACATTGACGCCAGAGAGACGCGCGGCCTCCTCGTTGCTACCGAGCGCAAAGATGTAGCGCCCGAACAGCGTGCGGTTGAGAATGATCGAGGCAATGATGGCGACGATGAACATGATCATCACGCCATTGGGGATTTCGAGCCCGGGTATCAGAAGCGCAAGCGAACTTTCCGGTGAGATCAATCCATAGTTCGGGGTGTCGTTGAAATAGATCGGACGGGTGCCGGAGAAGACGAGTGCAAGGCCGCGCGCGATCTGCATCATGCCGAGTGTGGCAATGAACGGCGGGATCTTGAGTTTGGCGACCGCCGTGCCGGAGATCGCACCCATGACCGCACCAGATGCCATCGCACCCAGAATACCCAGCGGCAAGGGCATGCCGAGATTGGTGAGAATGATGCCGGCCATCACGGCAGTCAGCGTCATCATGGTGCCGACAGCCAGATCGATGCCACCGGAGATGATGACGAATGTCACCGCCACGCCCAGCACGCCGTTCACCGCAGTGGCCTGCATGATGTTGACGACGTTGTTCCAGGCCGCAAAATTTTCGGTGAAGACGCTGAAGAAGACGAGCAGTGCTATCAGCACCACGAAGGCCACGCCCTTTTGCAGGGTAGAGGTTGAAACGAGGGCCGATTTTGTCTTGCCGGCTTGGTCGAGTGTCAGATCGGTCATGATCGGTTTTTCCTTATCGAGGCCCTGTCACCGCTGTGTCGCAAGCGTCATGATGCTTTCCTGGGTCGCATCGCGTCCCGTCAGTTCGCCGGTGATCCGCCCCTCGCACATCACGAGAATGCGGTGCGACAGCCGCAGTACTTCCGGCAATTCGGATGAGATGACGATGATGGCCTTGCCCTGGTCAGCCAGCGATTGCAGCAGCTTGTAGATTTCGGCTTTTGCGCCGATATCGATGCCGCGGGTCGGTTCATCGAAAATCAGGATGTCGCAATCGCGCAGCAGCCACTTGGAAATGACGATCTTCTGCTGGTTGCCGCCGGAGAGAAGGCGTGTTTCCTGATCGACCGAGGGCGTCTTGATCCTCAGCTTTTGAATATAATCATTGGCGGCTGCGCTCATGCGCGCATCGTTCATGAAGACCCTGCTTCGTGTGAAGCGCGGCCATGACGACATGGTGACGTTGTCTCCAACCGTCATCGAGGTCACGAGCCCGTAGTGCTTGCGGTCTTCGCTGAGATAGGCCAACCCCAGACGTACGGCATCCTGCGGGCTGCGGATGGCCTGCGTCACCCCGTGAATGCTGATCTCGCCGCTGTCGATGGGATCTGCACCGAAGATGGCGCGCGCGACCTCCGTTCGACCAGCGCCCATCAGCCCCGCAAAGCCCAGGATCTCGCCTTTGCGCAGCGAGAAGCTGACATTGCGAATTGCGCGCCCGCGGTTGAGGTTCTTCACATCCAGAACCACATCGCCGCCCTGGCCCGTGGCGCGTGTGGCATCCGCCAGTTCACGACCCACCATGAGGGAGATGATCCTGGACATGTCGGTCGTGGCGGCAGGCAGCGTATCGATATACTGGCCGTCGCGCATGACTGTCACCCGGTCGGCGATACGCTTTACCTCATCCATCTTGTGCGTGATGTAGATGATGCCCACACCATGCGCCTTCAGGTCGTTGATGATCGCGAAGAGGTGCTCCACCTCCTTGTCGTTGATGGCAGATGTCGGCTCATCCATGATCAGGATGCGAGAATTGAAGGAAAGTGCCTTGGCAATCTCCACAAGCTGCTGGCGCGCCACCGTGAGCGTGCCCACCTCGACATCCGGATCGAGATCCACCTTCATGCGGGCAAACAGCGCTGCCGTATCGGCCCGCATTTTCGCTTCATCGACGAACACACCGAAGCCCTTGCGAGGCTCGCGGCCTATATAGATGTTCTGTGCGGCCGTCAGATGGTTCATCAGGAACAGTTCCTGATGGATGATGCTGATGCCAAGCGCCTGGGCCGCACGCGGATCGGATAGGTTCACCTTCTGGCCACTGATATGAATCTCGCCAGCATCCGGCTGGTAGATGCCGGTCATGATTTTCATCAGGGTGGATTTGCCCGCGCCGTTTTCCCCCATCAACGCGTGAACTTCGCCCGGACGCAGGTCGAACCGTGCATTCACAAGCGCTTTGACGCCTGGAAAGGATTTGTGGATCGCCTCGACCGAAATCAGCGGAACCGTGTCTGACGTGTTGTGCATGCCATGATCCTGATTGCGATTCTGGCCTGAGAGCCGGCCAAGGAAATTCGTTCTCGCCCAATGATGAGCGAGTGCAGATTGCTTTCATTCTGGCTGGAACCGGCTAATCCAGTTACGTCCCTACGCACTCACATCAGAGCCAATAGCTTCCGATGGACTGGCCAAACGTGCCGGACGAAAATCAGCAGTGCAGTTGTCTTGATCTTGGCATTTTGTCCTCCCGCAAGCGCACCGATACGACCTGACATCTCCCCAGCCATCAGGTCATCGCTTTCAGGCGCCAGCTAGGCGCCTCGGCTATATAATGCTCAAGAAAACAAGCAATTTTCAATCTATAAAATCATACTTGAAGAGGATTTCGTCACTTCACCTGAATTATGTCTATAAGAGACGTTACTTGTTTCAAATACGACACTTACGCATGGTGTTCATGAAAATGCGACCCGCTGAGGCTTGCGCAGCGGGTCACTCAGTCATCAGGAATTTTGCCGAAGCAGTGAGGCGCGTATCTTCTTGAGCGCCTCGTCCTCGTTGATGCCGTAGGGCATCATGCCTTTCAGCCGCCCATCCGCTCCGATCAGAAGCAGCGAGGTAGTATGGCTCATGTGGTAGTCGCCATCGCTACTGGGAAGTTTCGAAGCATGGATCATCCAGCCATCGATCACTTTCTTCATCTCCGCTTCGGTGCCCGTAATGCCGGTGATGCGATCCGTGAACGCCGTTACATAGCTTCTCATCACGTCCGGGGTGTCGCGTGCCGGATCGATCGTGAAGAAATAGGCTCGCAGTGATTTACCGTCGGGTCCTAGTTCCTTCAGCCAGTCAGCAACTTCGAAGAGCGTTGTCGGGCAAACCTCCGGGCAATGGGTGTAGCCGAAGTAGACAATGGAGGGCGCGCCCTTGAAAAGGCTTTGATCGACGGGATTTCCCTGATCATCCACCAGTGAGAAGCGCGCGTTGAACGGGCTGGCTCTCGGCGTGTCCTGCGCGACCCAGGTCATGACGCCAACCAGCGCCGCGACGAAAACGGCAGCCACACCCCCGCCCAGCAGCATGAATGGACTGACACGTTTTGTCATTTTTTATGGTCTCCAGCGCCGTGGCCAGCGTGGTCGTTCTTGGCCTCGCCACTCGCAGGTCCGACAGCAAATTCCACGTCAACGGATCCTGCCTTTTCGAACACGAGCTTTGCTTTCACCATTTCACCTTCCTTGAAAGGCTGGGCGACATTCATGAACATCAGATGATAGCTACCGGGCTTCAATTCAACGGTGCTGTTTGCCGGAACGGCCAGACCGTCCTTCAACTCGCGCATCTCCATGATGCCGCCATCCATCTTCATTTCATGGATCTGGACCGAGGCTGCGCGGTCGGATGAAGCGCTCACGAGGCGATCATCGGCACCGGCATTCGTAATCTTCAGATAGCCGCCGCCAACTTTTGCACCGGGCAGCATGGCGCGGCTGTAGGGATGGCCGATCTTCAGATCGCCGATCTGAAAACCATGGGCAAATGCAGATGTTACGCCGACGAGCGTCAGCAGGACGGCGGCGAGGGAAATCAGTTTCTGTTTCATTGCTTTTCTCTTAGGTTGAATTGTTGGACGTGCGCGGCTGGGCCGCAGTTGAATTCAGGTGGAGGGCGCCAGTCCGTCCGCGATAGCGCGCAGAGCCGTTTTTTCGCGAATGGTCATGCGGTCTGTCCGTTCAAAGGCGATCAGGCCCTTGCGTTTGAAGTCGCTCAGACAACGGCTGACGGTTTCGAGCGTCAGGCCCAGCCAGTCGGCAAGTTCGTTTCGCATAAGGTATAGGTTAAACGAGGGGCGCATCTGGGTGTCAGCGTTGCGGGCGAACTGATCCGCCAGATCGAGCAGCGCGGTCGCTACCTTTTCCGTGCTTTTCTTGCGACCCAGCAGCAGAGCGTGCTCATAGGCCCTCTTCATTGCCAGTTGGCGCGCCTCTTCGATTGCATCGCGGTCGCAATGCTCATCCAGTCTTTCGACATTGGTGAATGTCAGTGAGCGTGCCTTGGCCGTTCCATGGGTCAGCATGGAGCAGAACAGCACGCGCCCCTGACCCAACACATCAAGGATCTGCCGTCGGCCGTCTGGCAATTCATGGGATACGATCAGGCAGCCCCGGCCTATCCTGACTGCCGCGTCACGCCATTGAGCTGGCGGAACGAGTGTTGTTTGAGGTGCGACCCACCGCTCCTGACGAAGAGGTGTCTGGGTATTGGTTAGACGGAACGGAACAGAACCACCCGCTGGTTCGATATGCTCTAGCATGAAGCGCAATCCGGAAGGCATTCAGCCTTGACAGGCCGCATGCCGATTGAACGGACACCGTGTCACAACGGTGCATGACCATTCATCAGGCAGAGGCGGGCGGCGCGCGGGGATTGGCGTTCGGAGGAATCTGCTGGCGATAATGAGCTTCGATCCGTTTTGCAAAAACCATCGTCTCCGCGAAGGAAACGATCAGTCCGGCTTGCGCCGAAGGTTCGGGCAGCAGGACGGATGCGCTGAGGCGGCAGGCTTCGCACTGGTTCGAGGCATGCACATGCGGTTTTGTCTTGCCGTCCTCATCGGACGAGCAGATCACCGGGATCGAGCCGTCAGGCAATGCGATGGCGGAGAGTTCGGGTGCCGTCAACTGTGCGGCAACAGCCTCCGGCGGGCGGTGGGCAAATGACAGCATGAAGAGGGCGATTACGCACAGAATGCGTAGCCATGTCGCTGCCATGTGTCCTGATCGTGCCATCCGAGATCCTCTGTCGCAAGATGTATCCGAGAGCATCATTGACCGCAATGCGGCATTTTCGTCTTTGATGCGGCGCAATCAGGTCACAAAAAACGCCCGGACACTTTGCCGGGCGTTTCTGAATTCAGTCGGAAGCAGGGGGTCAGACAATCCCGCCGGAACCACCCTTGACCGCAGGACGCTGGGCTGCGACCTGTGTGCGGTAGCCGCTGGCGCGATAGGTGGCGACCGGATCGATAGCGCCACCGGAACGCAACCGCGCTTCGGCCAGAATGGCTTCGACATCCGTGCGATAGGCGCGTTTCAGCGTCTCGGTTGCCATCAGCGCATCATTGTCGTTCTGGAAGCCTTCCAGTGCGCCGCGATTCACCAGCAGAGCCTGGGCGTAGGCGCGGCGGATTTCGTTGGCGGATGAAATCAGGCTTTCGATCGGGTCTGTCACATTGTGGCTCTGGTCGATCATATGGGCCGGATGGAAGCCCTTCACGCCGCGATGTTCGGCATCCACCAGTTCGTTGAACACAAGGAACAGCCGGTAGGGCTCAACCGATCCGGCATCCAGATCATCATCGCCATATTTGGAATCGTTGAAGTGGAAGCCGCCGAGCTTCTCGAACTGAATGAGGCGGGCCACGATCATCTCGATATTGGTGTTCGGAGCATGATGGCCGAGATCGACGAGGCAGAAGGCCTTTTCGCCTAGCGTCTGCGCGATCAGGTAGTTTGTGCCCCAGTCCTGCACGACCGTTGAATAGAAGGCAGGCTCATACATCTTGTGTTCGGAGAACAGGCGCCAGTCATCTGGCAGCGCCTTGTAGATGTCACGCATGCTGTCGAGATAGCGCTCGAACTGGCGGGTGAAATTCGACTGGCCGGGGAAGTTGGAGCCGTCGCCGATCCACACCGTCAGCGCCTTTGAGCCGAGTGCATTGCCGATCTCGATGCATTCGAGATTATGCTCAACCGCCTGTGCACGCGTTGCCGCATCCACATGGGACAGCGAGCCGTATTTATAGGAGTGCGCCTGATCCGGTGTATCGGAAAACGTGTTGGAGTTCATGGCATCGAAGCCGAGGCCGAGCGCATCGCCCTTCGCCTTCAGATCCTTCGGGTCCGCCTTGTCCCACGGAATGTGAAGCGAAACAGTCGGTGTTGTCCGCGTCAGCTGCTGGATGACGCTGCAATCTTCCAGCTTGTCGAAGATATGGCGTGGCTCGCCAAGACCGGGAAAACGCGCAAAGCGCGTGCCACCGGTGCCAACACCCCAGGAGGGGACGGCCACGAAGAACTCGGCCACCTTTTTGGTGATGGTGTCGATATCGATATTGCTGCGGGCCAGCTTTTCACCCAGCGCTGCATAGTCCGATTTGTGAGCGGCTGCGCGCTTCTCGTTCTCAGCGGCGATCACATCGCTCGAAATTTTCAGACCTGTCATTGGTTCCTCCCGTGCAGAGCGTTCACTTTTATCACTGCCCATCTTTAAGCTGCGTCGCGGGGAGTACCCCCCCCCTCTGTCCTGCCGGACATCTCCTCCTCAAGGGGGGAGATCGACTCGTGGCGACCGACTGATATGCCTGGAATCCCGGTCACTCTTCCGCGCGCGTCGACATTTGCGAGGGAGCGAGTGGGTTGCCATTCTGCCGATCTCCCCCCTTGAGGGGGAGATGCCTGGCAAGGCAGAGGGGGGTAAGTATCCGGCCACCACGCACAGATTGCAATTTAGCGCGTAAAGCTCTGGGCGTTACCGGCATCCACATTGATGATGTTGCCGGTGGATTTTGCCGAGAGATCGGAAGCCAGGAAGTAGATGGCTTCCGCGATATCTTCCGGGAAGACGTTCAGCTTCAGCATGGAGCGCTTGCGATAATGCTCTTCCAGATCCGTCACTTCGATCTTGGAGGAAGCGGCACGCTGTTCGCGCCACTCGCCGTTCCAGATTTTCGAGCCTCGAAGCACCGCGTCCGGGTTGACGGTGTTGACGCGGATACCGGCATCTGCACCTTCCAGCGCAAGGCAGCGGGCGAGATGGATTTCCGCAGCTTTGGCCGTGCAATAGGCGGACGCATTCGGAGACGAAGCAAGGCCGTTCTTGGACGCCACGAAGACGATGTTGCCGCCAAGTTTCTGGCGACGGAACAGGCGGAAGGCTTCGCGGGAAACGAGGAAATAGCCGGTGGCGAGAATGCTGATATTCTTGTCCCACATGGCAAGCGTCGTTTCTTCCACTGGCGCAGAAGATGCGATGCCAGCGTTGGAGACCAGAATGTCGACACCGCCAAATTCCACGCAAGCCTCCGCAAAGGCTGTGGTGACGGCGTCTTCCTTCGTGACATCCAGTTGAACGGAACGAACTGCATCGCTGCTGTAGCGCTTGGCAAAATCGCCTTTCGCCGTATCCAGCGCTTCGGCATCAATATCGGCCAGTACGACGCAGGCACCTTCCGCCATCAACCGTTCTGCGGTTGCGCGGCCAATGCCGCCGGCACCGCCGGTCACGAAGGCCACGCGACCCGCAAGGCTCTTAGGCTTGGGCATACGCTGCAGCTTTGCCTCTTCCAGCAGCCAGTATTCGATGTCGAAGGCTTCCTGTTCGGGAAGGCCCTGATATTCGGAAACGGTGGAAGCACCGCGCATCACGTTGATGGCGTTGACGTAGAACTCACCGGCAATGCGCGCGGTTGCCTTGTCCTTGGCAAACGAGAGCATGCCGACGCCCGGAACCAGGAAGATAACCGGGTTTGGATCGCGGATCTTCGGCGAGTTATCGTGCTTGCAGGCCTCATAATAGCGCGTGTAGTCGGCGCGATAGTCTTCCAGCGCCTTGTCGAGACCAGCAATGGCTAAATCCACATCCGGATTGGCAGGATCAAAATCCATGATCAGCGGACGGATTTTGGTGCGCAGGAAGTGGTCGGGACAAGAGGTGCCGAGCGCGCCCAGCGGCTTCAGGTTCCTGGAATTCACGAATTCCAGAACGGCGTCCTGATCGTCGAAATCACCGAGCTTGCGCTCAGCCTTGCCAATGCGACCGCGAATTTCCGGCATCAGCTTCGCGGCAATCGCGCGGCGCTGATCGGCGGGCAGGCTCTGGGTCACGGCACCGCCGAAAATGACCTTGCCTTCCGTTTGAGCTGCAAACCATTCGATTGCCTTGTTGATGATTTCCAGCGTCAGCTCGTAGCATTCCTTGGCATCATTCGCCCAGGTGAACAGGCCATGGCTTTCCAGCACAACACCCTTGGCATTGGGGTTTGCCTTGACGAAGGCTTCGAGATCGAGACCCAGCTGGAAGCCGGGACGACGCCAGGGCAGCCAGCCAATGTCAGCGCCGAAAATTTGCTGCGTCAGCTCTTTCGAATTCTTCGAAGCGGCAATCGCAATGATCGCGTCCGGGTGCATGTGATCGACATGCGTAAAGGGCACGAAGCCATGCAGCGGCGTATCGATGGAAGCAGCACGCGGGTTCAGGTTGAAGGTGCAATGCGGCAGGAAACCCACCATGCGGTCTTCATCATGAACGCCCTGATAGATGCCCTTCAGCGCATCCAGCTTGTCCTGATAGAGGGTCGCGAAGCCATCGAGCTTGATGGTGCCGACATCGCCGCCAGAACCCTTGACCCAGAGAACCTGCACCTTCTGGCCAGTCAGCGGATCGGTTTCCATGACCTTGGCGGAGGTATTGCCGCCGCCATAATTGGTGATGCGCTTGTCTGCGCCCAAAAGGTTAGAGCGATAGAGCAGCTTGCCGGGCTCATCGAGCTTTGCGGCGTAAGCATCATCCCAGCGATTATCCAGAAGGCGGGTTTTGCCCGACATGGAACAGTCCTCCCAAGTGTTCGTGCGCTCCACGGTCCGCCGCGAAGCATCTCCTTTGGGCTGAGGATATCGCGCATGCTCAGGTCTGTTGTCAATCATAAACGATCACAAACGTTCATTGTGCGCTGCAATATAATCTTTTTTGATCGTTTATGATTGACATGCTGAAATCGTTTCGAATAAATCGGAACACGGAGGAACCCATGCACGAACGTGAGCGACATCGCATCATCTTGAGCGCCATTCAGGAAAAGCCTGTGGTGACAGTGCAGGATATTGCCGAGCTGACAGAGGCTTCCGAGGCAACGATCCGGCGGGATATTGCAGCCCTCCATGTGCAGGGTAAGCTCCGTCGCGTGCGGGGTGGGGCGGAAGCCGTGCATCCGCCGCAGCAGGGGAATCTCGCGGCACGTCCGTTCCGCGTGTCGGAATCAGTCAATATCGATAAGAAACGCGCAATCGCGCGCGCTGCGGTTGAGCTTTGCGAGGAAGGCGATTCCGTCATCATCAACGGTGGCACGACAACATTCCAGATGGTGCACTTCATGTCGGCGCGCCGTCTTCAGGTTATGACGAATTCCTTCGCTATCGCCGAACATCTGGTCAAGCACTCCAAATGCACAGTTTCAGTCCCTGGGGGCGCGATCTATCGCGACCAGAGCCTGATCCTGTCACCGTTCGAGAATGATGCGATCCGAAATTTTTATGCGCGGCGCATGTTCATTGGCGCGCAGGGCATCTCCTCCCATGGAGTGATGGAGCCGGATGCGCTGGTGATCCAGAGCGAGCAACGGCTGATGCGCCAGGCGGATGAGCTGATCGTGATGGTCGATTCGAGCAAGTTCAATCGCCGCTCCAGCATGATCCTCTGCCCGCTCGAGAATGTTTCGACCATCATTACCGATGATGGTGTCTCGGAAGAGGCGGTCGCCATGCTGGAAAATGCAGGCGTGAAGGTTTTGACGGTGAAGCCGACGGCGTCATCGATCAAGGAGGATGCTTCCTCGGTCGCATGAGATCGCGCTCGGGGAGGGGGAGAAGCAAGTCATTATTCTTGGGAGGAATGAGCATGAAACTGACAAGACGTCATTTCGGCGCAGCAGCAATGGCGCTGGCCGCATCTGTTTCCATGGCCAGCATGGCATCTGCCGCTGATATCAAGATCGCGCTGGTGGTCAAATCGCTTGGCAACGGCTTCTTTGAAGCGGCCAACAAGGGTGCCGAAGAAGCTGCCAAGGAACTGGGCGGCGTGAAGATCATCTACACCGGTCCGACAAGCACCACGGCCGAGGGCCAGATCGAAGTCATCAATTCGCTGATTGCGCAGGGCGTTGACGCAATCGCGATCTCTGCCAACGATCCGGATGCCGTCGTTCCGGCGCTGAAGAAGGCTGCACAGCGCGGCATCAAGGTCATCTCCTGGGATTCGGGCGTTGCACCCGCTGGTCGCATAATGCACCTCAACCCGTCATCCAACGAGTTGATCGGCAAGATGTGCCTGACGCTGGCAAAGAACCATCTGCCTGATGGCAAGGGCGATTTTGCCATCCTGTCTGCCACCACCACCTCCACGAACCAGAACACCTGGATCGCGGAAATGAAAAAGCAGCTGAAGGATTTCCCGGGCCTGAATCTTGCCACGACAGTTTATGGCGATGACCTTGCCGACAAGAGCTATCGCGAAGCGCAGGGCCTCCTGAAGTCACAGCCGAACGTGAAGGTTATTGTTGCTCCGACGACCGTTGGCGTTCTCGCCGCCTCGCAGGCGGTGAAGGATGCGGGCAAGATCGGTCAGGTCTACGTCACGGGTCTTGGCCTGCCATCTGAAATGGCGGGTGCGATCAAGTCCGGCGCGACGAAGGAATTCGCTATCTGGAACCCGATCGATCTCGGTTACTCCGCAACGCAGATCGCCTATCACCTCGTCAAGGGTGATGCGACCGGCAAGCCGGGCACTGAGGTGAAGGCCGGACGCATGGGCTCGATCAAGATTGGCGACAATGGGGAAGCCGCAATGGCTGATCCGTTCGTCTACAATTCCTCGAATATCGATCAGTTCTCGAAGATCTTCTGATCATTATTCATATTATATGAGGGCGGTTGTCACACCCCCCTCTGCCCTGCCGGGCATCTCCCCCTCAAGGGGGGAGATCGGGTGTGGCACCAACCCTGCCTATTTCCGGCATACATGCTCTCGGCATGACCGAGGGTGACGACGACAGACGAGCTATCTTTCTTGCCGATCTCCCCCCTTGAGGGGGAGATGTCCGGCAGGACAGAGGAGGGTGCTCGCCTGCGATTGAATTGAAACGAACCGGTCGAGCAAATGATGTCTCTACGAACGCAGCCGATTGCAACCGAGTTAACCTCGGTTGCTGCACCCATTCTGGAAATGCGCGGCATCAGCCAGGTCTTTCCGGGTGTGAAGGCGCTGGATCAGGTGTCCATCAGCCTTTATCCGGGGCAGGTGACGGCGCTGATCGGTGAGAACGGCGCGGGCAAATCCACGCTCGTCAAGATTCTGACCGGCATTTATCGTCCAACCGAAGGTGAAATCCTGCTGGATGGAAAGCCGGTGCAATTTGCAAGCGCTCAAGGCGCCATCGACGCCGGCGTCACCGCCATCCATCAGGAAACCGTGCTGTTCGATGAGCTGACGGTGGGGGAAAACATCTTTCTCGGCCATGCGCCGCGCACGCGGTTTCGCACCATCGACTGGCGCACCATCAATGCCCGTTCGCGTGAACTTCTGCGCCAGTTGGAAAGCGATATAGATCCGACCATCCGGCTGAAAGATCTGTCTATTGCTCAGCGGCATCTGGTGGCGATTGCACGCGCGCTTTCCGTCGAGGCGCGCATTGTCATCATGGATGAGCCGACGGCGGCCCTTTCCCGCAAGGAAATTGATGATCTTTTCCGTATTGTCGAAGGCTTGAAGCGGCAGGGTAAAGCCATCCTCTTCATCAGCCACAAGTTCGATGAGCTCTATGAAATCGCTGAGAACTTTGCTGTCTTCCGCGATGGCAAGGCTGTCGGTCATGGTCGTCTGAAGGAAACACCGCAAGGCGAAATCGTGCGCCTGATGGTAGGTCGTGATGTTCACGATGTTTTTCCCAAGGTGGAAGCGCAGATCGGGCCGGTCGTTCTCTCGGTCCAAGGTTACAGCCACCCGACCGAATTCCGCGATATATCGTTCGACCTGAAGCGCGGCGAAATTCTGGGCGTCTACGGCCTCATCGGTGCCGGTCGCTCCGAGCTTTGCCAGTCGCTGTTCGGTATTACAAAGCCGTCATCGGGACGCTTGACGCTGGAAGGCCAGTCCGTCGAAATCCGCTCTGCGCAGGATGCGATTGCGGCGGGCATTGTCTACGTGCCGGAAGAGCGCGGGCGTCACGGTCTGGCGCTGCCCATGCCGATCTACCAGAACATGACGCTGCCATCGTTGGCGAAAACCTCGCGCTCCGGTTTCCTGAAGGCTGCCAACGAGCTGAAGCTGGCGCGGCAATATGCAGAGCGGCTGGATTTGCGGGCTGCGGCACTGTCCGTGCCGGTCGGCACGCTATCCGGCGGCAATCAGCAGAAGGTGGTCATCGGCAAGTGGCTGGCCACCCAGCCGAAGGTTATTATTCTCGATGAGCCGACCAAGGGCATCGATATCGGCTCCAAGGCTGCCGTGCACGGCTTCATTTCCGAACTTGCCTCCCAGGGCCTGTCGATCATCATGGTCTCGTCCGAACTGCCGGAAGTTCTTGGCATGTCGGACCGGATCATGGTGATGCGCGAGGGGCTGATGGCGGCGCTTTATGACCGGTCGGAGGCGACGGCAGAAGTGCTGGTGCGCGCCGCGACCGGCAATGCGTGAGTGTGCATCATGACCAAACTTTTCAAAAGCCGCGAACTGCTTTTATCCGGCATCATCGCCTTGATGATTGCGGGCTTTGCGACCCGCGCCGAAGGTTTTGCCGAGCCCGGCAATCTGGTGAACATCTTCAACGACACCTCCATCCTCATCATTCTGGCGCTCGCGCAGATGACGGTGATCCTGACGAAATCCATCGATCTTTCGGTGGCTGCCAACCTTGCCTTTACCGGCATGGCTGTTGCGATGACGAATGCTGCCTTTCCTGATCTGCCGCTTGTGCTACTCATCGTCATGGCGCTCGGTATTGGGGCAGCTCTCGGCGCGATGAACGGCTTCCTCGTCTGGATTCTGCAGATCCCGCCGATCGTCGTCACGCTCGGCACGCTCACCATCTATCGCGGCATGGCTTTTGTCTTGTCCGGTGGCGGCTGGGTGAATGCGCATCAGATGACGCCGACCTTCCTCAATGTGCCGCGCGCGGTTGTTCTGGGCCTGCCTATCCTGTCATGGGTGGCTATTGCCGTCGTTCTGGGCATGGCCTTCCTGCTGACCCGTACGTCCTTCGGTCGTTCGGCCTATGCCTCTGGCGGCAACCCGACAGCCGCCGTCTATGCGGGCATCGATATTGGTCGCACGCGCTTCTTCGCCTTCGTACTCTCAGGCGCCATGGCGGGACTTTGCAGCTACCTCTGGGTATCTCGCTACGCAGTTGCCTATGTCGATATCGCCGCCGGCTTCGAACTGGATAGCGTTGCGGCCTGCGTCATCGGTGGCATTTCCATTGCAGGCGGCATCGGGTCCGTTGCCGGTGCCGTGCTGGGGTCGCTCTTCCTCGGAGTCATCAAGAATGCGCTGCCGGTGATCGGTATTTCGCCCTTTGCGCAGATGGCGATTTCGGGCGTGGTCATCATTCTCGCCGTCGTTTTCAATGCTCGTGCCGAGGCAAAGAAGGGCCGCATCATCCTGCGCGACCGCGCAACCACAGAGGTGACAGCATGAGCGACGTGAACGCAAATTCCAGCCGCCGTGCTATCCCTGATCGTCTGGGCACACCCGTCAGCCGCGTTCTTTCCAGCTGGGAAGTGCTGCTGTTTGGCGTGGCGGTATTGATCTTCATCGCCAATTCCTTGGCTTCGCCTTACTTCCTGGACGCGTGGAACCTGTCGGACGCCACCTTCAACTTCACCGAAAAGGCAATGATTGCCTTCGCCATGGCGCTGTTGATCATTGCCGGTGAAATCGATCTGTCGGTCGCCGCAATCATCGCGCTCGCCTCGACTGCCATGGGTGCAGCGGCACAGGCCGGGGTTGGAACGCCGGGGCTGGTCGCCATCGGCATCGGTGTCGGGGTTCTTTGCGGGGCATTCAACGGCACGCTGGTCTCGGTACTGAAGCTGCCCTCCATCGTCGTCACCATCGGTACGATGAGCCTGTTTCGCGGCATTTCCTATATCGTGCTGGGCGACAAAGCCTATGGCGGCTATCCGGAAAGCTTCGCCTATTTCGGCCAGGGCTATCTCTTCTGGGTTTTCTCGTTCGAGTTCGGCCTGTTCCTTCTCTGCGCTGCCCTGTTTGCGGTGCTGCTGCACGCCACGAATTTTGGCCGCCAGGTCTATGTCATCGGCAACAATGACTTTGCCGCGCGCTTTTCCGGCGTGCCGGTGGAGCGGGTGAAGTTCATTCTCTTCCTGCTGACGGGCCTGATGAGCGGTATCGCTGCCGTCTGCCTTACCTCGCGTCTCGGTTCCACACGGCCCTCCATCGCCCAAGGCTGGGAGCTGGAAGTGGTCACCATGGTCGTGCTGGGCGGCGTTTCCATTCTGGGCGGCGCGGGCACGATTGCGGGTGTCGTCATTGCCGCTTTCGTCATGGGTCTCGTCACCTTCGGACTTGGCCTCCTGAATGTGCCCGGTATCGTGATGTCGATCTTTGTCGGCCTTCTTCTCATCATCACCATCGCGTTGCCCATTCTGGCGCGCCGTATCAAGCAGGCTTCCAAATCATGACGCTTGAAAAACATGCATTCAAAATGAAGCTGAACCCCGGTATGCAGGCCGAATACAAGAAGCGGCATGACGAGATCTGGCCGGAGCTTGTTGAACTGCTGCATCAGGCGGGCGTCAGCGATTATTCCATCTACCTCGACCCGGAGACGAACATTCTGTTCGGTGTTTTGTCTCGTCCAAAAGACCACGGTATGGCCAGCCTGCCGGAGCATCCGGTCATGAAGCGCTGGTGGGCGCATATGGCGGATATCATGGAAACTAACCCGGATAATTCGCCCATTGCTGTCGATCTTTTAGCCGTGTTTCATCTGCCATGAGCGAGGCAAAGCGCATTGCCGTTCTCGATATCGGCAAGACCAATGCCAAGGTGCTGGTGCTGGATTGTGCGAGTGGCGAAGAGCTTGATGTGCGCCGTCGTCCAAACAAGGTGATCGCGGCTGATCCCTATCCCCATTACGATATCGAAGGGCTGTGGCAGTTCTTCCGTAATGCTCTCCAGGATTTGAGCCGTTCTCCCGGCTTTGACGCCATTTCCATCACCACCCACGGCGCGTCTGGCGTGCTGTTGAATGCCGCGGGTGCTCTGGCGCTGCCGGTGCTGGATTATGAACATGAATACCCGGAACACATCCGCACTGCCTATGCGGCACTGCGCCCGCCCTTTTTGGAAACCTTCTCGCCCGCTTTGTCGATGGGGTTGAACCTGGGTGCCCAGATCCATTTCCAGAAGGTCGCGTTTCCGGCAGAGTTCGCCAAGGTTGCGACGATCCTTACCTATCCGCAATACTGGGCTTACCGATTGACGGGCGTTGCGGTAAACGAGGCAACCTCGCTTGGATGCCATACGGATCTGTGGCAGCCGGGCAGGGGCACGTTTTCTTCGCTGGTGGATCGGCTGGATATCCGGGACAAGATGGCTCCGATCCGATCCGCCTTCGACGCGCTGGGACCGGTGAGACCGGAGCTGGTGGCGGAACTCGGGCTTCAACAGCCGGTGCCGGTCTACTGCGGCATTCACGATTCCAACGCGTCACTCTTGCCGCATCTGGTGGATCGCGAAGCTCCCTTTGCCGTGGTTTCAACAGGAACATGGGTGATCAATTTCGCCGTGGGTGGTGATCTGGAACATCTCGATCCCGCCCGCGATACGCTTGCCAATGTCGATGCCTATGGCCGCGCCGTGCCATCCTCCCGTTTCATGGGCGGTCGCGAATTCGAACTGCTGACGGCACAGCTGGGACCGCTGGATCTGGATGCGGCCTTCGCCGCCCTGCCTGCCGTGCTGGAAAAGCGCCTGTCGCTTATGCCGAACCTCGCCTCAGGTTCCGGCCCCTATCCGGGTCTCAAAGGCCAGTGGCTGAATACAGACTGTGCCTCTGTTCACGAGAAATGGGCGGCGGCCTGTCTTTATCTGGCGCTGATGACCGAGACCTGCCTCGGCCTGATCGGTGCCAAAGGTCCGGCTCTGGTGGAAGGGCCGTTTGCCTCCAATCCTGTTTATCTGGAGGCTTTGCAGGCCCTGCTCGGGCGTCAGGTCATTTCCGTTTCCGGGTCTACAGGCACTAGCCAGGGGGCCGGGCTTCTGGCGGGCGTGAAGCTTTCCGCGCACTTGAAGGAAATCGTTAGCCGTCTCGATAAGGGTACGGTGCAGGCCTATGCGGCTGACTGGAAGGCAAAAATAAGGGCCGCGAGTTAGGCGGCCCTCACATTCATCCAGTTCTATCTGATCAGAGCGCGACAGCCGCGCCCGTCTGTGCGGACTTCAGCGCTGCATCGGCAAGCTTCAGGGCAATCAGGCCATCTTCAGCGGAAGGCGAAGCGGCAGCGCCGTTCTCAACCGTATCGATGAAAGCCTTGATCTCAGCTGCATAGGCTTCCGTGTAGCGCGTCATGAAGAAATCATGCAGCGGCGGGCGGGTGTAACCATCCTTGTTGGCGACTTCGATGGAAACAGGACGCTGATTTTCCGCAGCAACCGAACCCAGCGAGCCATGCACTTCGATGCGCTGGTCATAGCCATAGGTTGCGCGACGCGAGTTGGAGATCACCGCCTGACGACCGCTGGCCGTGGTGAGGATCAGGCTCGCGCTATCGTAATCGCCTGCTTCGCCGATCTTTGGATCGACCAGAACGGCACCGGTTGCAAACACGGACTTGATCTCTTCGCCCAGCAGGAAGCGTGCCATGTCCAGATCGTGGATGGTCATGTCGCGGAAAATGCCACCGGACACTTTGATGTATTCGACCGGCGGTGCGCCCGGATCGCGGCTGGTGATTGTCACCATCTCGACCTTGCCGATGCTGCCCTTGTCGATTTCCTTGCGAACCGCCTGGAAATGCGGGTCGAAGCGGCGGTTGAAGCCGAGCATGACCTTGGCCCCGGTTTCCTTCACCACGTCGATGCAGGCTTGCGCACGGGCAACATCCAGATCGATCGGCTTTTCGCAGAAGATCGCCTTGCCGGCGCGGGCGAACTTTTCGATCAGGTCCGCATGCGTGTTGGTGGGGGTGCAGATGATGACCGCGTCCACATCCTTGTTGGCCAGCACAGCGTCAATGGTGCTGACTTCGGCGCCTGCCTCATCGGCAATGGCCTTTGCGGCCGCTTCCATGGCGTCCACGACAGCCACGAGCTTTGCGCGAGGATCGGACGCAATCGCCTTTGCATGCACCTTGCCGATACGTCCTGCACCGAGCAGGGCCAATCTCGTCACCATGGGGTTCTCCTCCACTTGATATGTCGATAGAATTTTTGTTCCAAACGCGTTTGGAATATCTGTTCCATTTTGCTAGAGTGTAGCCATATTTATGTCAAGCGTAGAAAAGGGACGATTGAATGGCGGAGGGTGGGGCACCGGCGAGTGTGGTGGAATTCGAGGAAAAGCTTCTGGAAGTCTCGGCCTCTTTGCCCAAGCGCTTGAAGCAGTGCGCAGACTATGTGGCGGCCAATACAGACCGCATTGCCGTGTCGACCGTTGCCGAAATGGCGGAAGCGGCGGGCGTTCAACCCTCGGCCTTCATGCGGTTCTGTCAGATCATGGGCTTTTCCGGTTATTCGGAAATGCAGCGGCTGTTTCGCGAAAACTACGTGGGCGGCTGGCCGGATTATTCCACCCGGCTCGACCATCTAAGGGACATGGGCGAGCATAGCGGTCCGCGCCTTCTTGCGGAGTTCGTCGAGGCTGGACGGGCTTCACTGGAAAATCTGCTGAAATCCGTTGATCCTCAGGCGCTTGAGGATGCGGTGGAAACGCTCGCGGGCGCCAATCTTGTGCATATCATCGGTCTGCGCCGGTCGTTTCCGGTCGCCAGTTACATCGCCTATGCGCTGGAAAAAATGCAGGTGCCTGCCATGCTGCACAGTGTCGCAGGCAGGCTGGATAGTTCCGCCGCTATTCGTCCGGGCGATGCGCTGCTCGCCATCACCTTCTCGCCCTATTCGGCTGAAACACTGGATCTGGTGGAGGCTGTGCGGGCGCGGGGCGTGCCCGTGGTGGCGCTGACAGATACCTCCGTCAATCCGCTTCGCAAGATGGGTGCGACGATCCTCACCGTCTCGGAAGTGGATTTCGGGGCGTTTCGTTCGCTGTCTGCCACACTCTGTGTCGCCATCGCGCTGTCGGCAGCAGTCGGAGCAAAACGCAAAAACTGAATATTCGTATTGAAAGCGTCAAAAATAGAATTTATAGTCCAAAATAACTGATCGGCACGGGAGGTGCCGTCGCGCTGACTTAAAGCGCCATCTGCGGCCAAAGGGAGGGCCTCTTGAAGCCACTCGACGTGATTACCATCGGACGCTCGTCCGTAGATCTTTATGGCGCCCAGGTGGGTGGTCGTCTGGAGGATATGTCCTCCTTCAACAAATATATTGGCGGCTCTCCGACGAATATTGCGGCCGGGGCTGCGCGGCTTGGCCTGAAAAGCGCTTTGATTACCCGTGTCGGTAACGAGCATATGGGCCGCTTCATCCGCGAACAGCTTGTGCGCGAAGGCGTGGATGTGCGCGGCGTCGTCACCGACCCGGAACGCCTGACGGCGCTGGTGCTGCTGGGCATCCGTGACGAGAACCAGTTTCCGCTGATCTTCTACCGCGAAAACTGCGCTGACATGGCGCTCTGCGAAGACGATATCGACCCGGCCTTCATCGCAGAATCCCGCTGCATCACGGTCACCGGAACGCATCTTTCGCACACCCGCACGGAAGCGGCTGTGATGAAGGCGCTGAAGCTGGCGCGCGAACATGGCGCCCAGACGGCACTCGACATCGATTACCGCCCGAACCTCTGGGGTGTGGCGGGCCATGGCGATGGCGAAAGTCGTTTCGTGGAATCGGCCAAGGTCACCGCCAAGCTACAAAGCACGCTGCATCTGTTCGACCTGATCGTCGGCACGGAAGAAGAGTTTCATATCGCGGGCGGCTCCACCGATACGCTGGAAGCGCTGCGCGCCGTGCGCCAGGTGTCCAAGGCAGCACTTGTGTGCAAGCGCGGGCCCATGGGCGCTGCCGTCTTTGAAGGCGAGATCCCCGATAGCCTCGACAAGGGTCAGACCGGCCCCGGCTTCCCGATCGAGGTCTTCAACGTGCTGGGTGCGGGCGATGGCTTCATGGCGGGCCTGCTGAAGGGCTGGCTGACGGGTGAGGATTGGCCAACGGCGCTGAAATATGCCAATGCCTGCGGTGCTTTTGCCGTATCGCGCCATGGCTGCACGCCCGCTTATCCGAGCTGGGAAGAGCTTCAATATTTCTTCAAAACCGGAATCAAGAACAAGGCGCTGCGCAAGGATGCAGCCCTTGAGCAGGTTCACTGGTCCACCAACCGCAAGGGCGACTGGTCTACCATGCGGGTGTTCGCTTTCGATCACCGCATGCAGCTGGAAGCCATGGCGGAAGAGGCGGGCGTCCCGACGGATCGTATCGGTGCCTTCAAGAAGCTCTGCTTGCAGGCTGCCACCTCCGTGGCTGGCGGAGAGCGCGGTTACGGCATCCTCTGCGATGGCCGCCTCGGCAAGGAAGCGCTTTATGCCGCAGCCGGAACGGGCCTCTGGATCGGTCGTCCTGCCGAATGGCCGGGCTCACGCCCGCTGACGCTGGAGCCGGAACTGGGCCTCGATTGCGGTGGCTTGAGCGAATGGGCTGCCGAACATGTGGTGAAGGTGCTCTGCTTCTATCATCCCGACGATACGGCCGAGGTGAAGGAAAAACAGGAAGAGACGGTGAAGCGCCTGTTCGAAGCCTCGCGCCGCAACCGCCTTGAATTCCTGCTGGAAGTCATTCCGTCCAAGGTTGGCGCTATCGATGACGAGACGACGGCGAAGATCATTGATCGCTTCTATGAGATCGGCGTCTATCCCGATTGGTGGAAGCTGGAGCCGATGAAGACGAATGCTGCCTGGGCCAATGCCTGTGCTGCGGTAGAACGTCACGATACGCATACCCGTGGCATCGTGGTATTGGGTCTGGATGCCCCGCAGGCAGAGCTTGAGGAGAGCTTTGCGCTTGCCGCCGGTTTCGATCTGGTCAAGGGTTTTGCAGTTGGCCGCACCATCTTCGGCGATGCTGCCCGCAAGTGGCTCTCCGGTCAGATCAGCGATGAGGCCGCCGTGGAGGATATGGTGGCACGCTACAAGAGCCTGTGCGCGGTGTGGGATAGAGCTCGCGCCGAAGCCAAGGCCGAAGCTGTCAAAGGAACAGTGGGAGGAAAGGCATGAAAACGATCCGTCTAACGGCGGCGCAGGCACTTGTGCGCTACCTTGCCAATCAGCTGAATGAGGATGGCGTTCCCTATATCGCCGGTGTCTGGGCCATCTTTGGCCACGGCAATGTGGCCGGTCTAGGCGAAGCGCTCTACGGCATTCGCGAGGAACTGCCGACCTATCGCGGTCAGAACGAGCAGAGCATGGCGCATGCGGCCATTGCTTATGCCAAGCAGCTTGGTCGACGTCGTGCCATGGCGGTCACGTCTTCCATCGGTCCCGGCGCACTGAATATGGTCACGGCTGCGGCACTTGCGCATGTCAACCGTCTGCCGGTTCTCTTCATTCCCGGCGACGTGTTTGCCAATCGTGGCCCCGATCCGGTTCTCCAGCAGATCGAGGACTTCGAAGACGGCACGATTTCCGCCAATGATTGCTTCAAGCCGGTCAGCCGCTATTTCGACCGTATCGAGCGGCCTGAGCAGCTTCTGACGGCACTGCCGCGTGCCTTCCGCACCCTGACGGATCCAGCCGATTGCGGCCCTGTCACGCTCGCCTTCTGTCAGGATGTGCAAGCGGAGGCTTACGATTACCCGGAAAGCTTCTTCGCGAAAAAGACATGGCGCTTCCGCCGTCCAGAGCCGGATGTGGTGGAACTGGAAGCCGCTATCGCCGCCATCAAGGCCGCGCAGAACCCTGTCATCGTCGCAGGCGGTGGCGTGCATTTCTCGGGTGCCACGGATACGCTGAAGAGCTTTGTCGAAAAACACCAGATTCCGGTTGTCGAAACGCAGGCCGGAAAGTCAGCGCTTGCCTGGGATCATGGCCTGAACTTCGGCCCCGTTGGTGTCACCGGCTGCGAAAGCGCGAACATTGTTTCGGAAAATGCCGACCTGGTGATGGGCGTCGGTACGCGTTTCCAGGATTTCACCACCGGTTCCTGGGCGCTGTTCAAGAACCCCAACCGCAAGATTCTGGCGCTGAATGTTCAGCCTTATGATAGCGCCAAGCATGATGCCATTCCGCTGGTCGCCGATGCCAAGGTCGGCCTTGAGAAGATTTCGGCGGCACTTGGCGATCATCGCTTTGGCAGCCCCGATGCAGGCCTCAAGACCAGCTGGTTTGCCAAGGCGGATGCGGTGACTGCCGCACCTCAAGAAGCCAACACGCTGCCGACAGACATGCAGGTCATCGGTGCGGTTCAGCGCGCTTCGAGGGATAACACCGTCGTCATGTGTGCGGCGGGCACCATGCCCGGTGAGCTTCACCAGCTGTGGAAAGCCAAGCTGCCGCTCTCCTATCACATGGAATATGGCTTCTCCTGCATGGGTTATGAGATTGCCGGCGGCCTTGGTATCAAGATGGCGGAACCGGAGCGGGATGTCATCGTCATGGTGGGCGATGGCTCCTACATGATGATGAATTCGGAGCTTGCGACCGCCGTCGGCATGGGCGTGAAGATCACCGTCGTCATTACCGATAACCGGGGCTATGGCTGCATCAACCGGCTGCAGATGGGCACTGGCGGTGCAGAGTTCAACAACCTCTATGCCCATACGAATGTCAGCCCGATGGCAATCGATTTTGCCGCCCACGCTGCTGCCATGGGCGCGAGATCCACAAAGGTTTCGTCCATCGCGGAACTGGAAACGGCGCTGGATTCGGCCCGTGAGGCAACGCAGACAACGGTGATCGTCATCGATACGGACCCTTATCCGACACCGGGTGCGGGTGGCCATTGGTGGGATGTCGCCGTGCCGGAAGTCTCGGCCAGAGAAGAAGTCAACAAGGCGCGCGCCGCCTACGAAGCTGCCCTGAAGGAAAGAATGTAAGATGATCCTCTTCGGTACAAACCCGATTGCCTGGTCCAATGATGACGACCGTTCGCTCGGCGCGCATATTAGCCTGGAGCAGTGCCTGGATGAAACCGCCAAGATCGGTTTCGACGGCATCGAGAAGGGCCACAAGCTGCCGACCGATCCGGCAGGCCTGAAATCCGTTCTGGAACCGCGCGGCCTCAAATTCGTCTCCGGCTGGCATTCTCTGAACCTGCTCACCAATACGGTTGAGGAAGAAAAGGCGGCCATGCAGCCTTTCCTCGATGTGCTGAAGGAAATGGGCTGCAAGGTCATCATCGTCTGCGAAACCTCCAACGCTATTCACGGTGCCGACGATACGGCGCTCGCCGACCGTCCGAAGCTGGCAGAAGCCGATTGGGCAAAGTTTGGCGCAGGCGTTGAGGCGCTGGCGGAATTTTCGGCCTCTCAGGGTATCTCGCTCGTCTACCATCACCACATGGGAACGGTGGTCGAGAGCGAAGAGGAAATCGACCTTCTGATGCAGCACACCGGCCCGCATGCCAAGCTGCTGCTCGATACCGGTCATTGCTATTTCGGTGGCGGAAACCCGGAAGCGGTTGCGAAGAAATACATGCACCGCGTCGGCCATATCCATGCCAAGAACGTACGTCCTGTGATCGCAGAACAGGTTCGCAATGAGAAACTCTCCTTCCTCGAAGGCGTGCGCCGTGGCGTGTTCACCGTTCCGGGCGATGCCGAAGGTGGCGTCAACTTCCCGCCGGTTCTAAAAGTTGCCGCAGAGCATGGCTATGAGGGCTGGATCGTCATCGAGGCGGAACAGGACCCGGATGTCCGCAATCCGTTCGAATATCAGAGCCTCGGCTTGAAATCGCTGAAGGGCTTCGCCAAGGATGCGGGTCTGATTTAACCCTCGTTCCAAGGATGAACACATTGAAACTGCTCGATCCCACGCATCCCTTCTACAAGCCCTTCTGGGTACGCATCCTGACAGTTGTGTTCCCGGCAGTCATGGCTTGTATCGAAGCCTATAATCAGTCGTGGGTTTGGGCACTCCTGTTCCTGGCTGTAGCTGGCTATGCGGCCTATGAACTTCTTATCATGTATGACCGTTCGATTGCGGAGGCGGAAGCCAAGAAGGCTGCCGCTCAAGCTCAGCGGGAAGGAGACGAGGAATGAGAAATCTCTTGCGCAAGCCTTCTGGCACATCCGGCAAGGTGCATGACATCACGCCGGAAAGCGCCAATTGGGGATATGTGGGCTTCGGGCTCTATCACCTGAAGTCGGGTGAAAAGGCAGCGGAGCCGACAGGAGAGACCGAGGTGATCCTCGTTCTCGTGGAAGGCAAGGCGAAGATCTCCGGCTCGGGCAAAGACTTCGGTGAGCTTGGCGACCGCATGAACGTGTTCGAGAAAAAGCCGCCGCACTGCGTCTATGTTCCTGCCGGTTCCGACTGGACGGCAGAAGCGACGACGGATTGCACGCTCGCCATCTGCACAGCACCGGCCAAGCCTGGTCGTGAGGCGCAAGTCATCGGCCCGGCAGGCATCAACCTCACGGAGCGCGGCAAGGGCGCCAATACGCGCCATATCTTCCCGATTGCCATGGAAGATCGCGATGTCGCCGATAGCCTTCTGGTCACGGAAGTTTTCACACCGTCGGGCAACTGGTCGTCCTATCCGCCGCACCGGCACGATGAGGACAATTATCCGGAGATGACCTATCTGGAAGAGACCTACTATCACCGTCTCAACCCAGCCCAAGGCTTCGGTTTCCAGCGTGTTTTCACTGAAGACGGTTCGCTGGATGAAACCATGGCCGTGTCAAGCGGTGATGTCGTGTTGGTGCCGAAAGGCCATCATCCGTGCGGCGCGCCTTACGGATATGAGATGTATTATCTCAACGTGATGGCTGGCCCGATGCGTAAATGGCGGTTCCAGAACCATCCCGACCATGACTGGATCTTCAAACGCGACAATCCGTGATCCTCCTTCGGATTTCGCATCAAGGCCGGGTGGCTCTCCTCCGCCCGGCCTTTTCGTTTTTCATTCGTTCACATCGCGAATGGGAAGATGGGTAAAGCCTTCCGGCCCCGACATCTCGTTTGCATCCCGTCGGATCTTCACGGGGCTGACCGCAAAGGCCGCTACCAGCCGCGCCACTGACGTTAGCGCATGTTTGTGGATGCGCTCGTAGCCATGCGAGGCATCGACACCGAAGGTCACCAAAGCTGTACGAATGTCATGCCCTGCTTCCAACGCCGAGGCTGAATCGGAGCGGTAGTAGCGAAATACATCCTTCTGGTATGGGATCTGGTTTTCGCAGCAGAGTTCCACCAGCTTGCGCGTCAGGTGGAAATCGAAGGGACCGGTCTGGTCCGCCATGGCAATCGTCGCGCCGAATTCGGAGGAATTCTGCCCCGGTGCGGTCGTTCCGTTGTCGATGGTCAGCATCGAAGCGGTCTCGGACGTGACGATGGAGGAGGCACCGACGCCCACTTCTTCCGCAATCGTGAATAGCCAATGCGTATCGACCGGCGTGCTGGCACCAGCGCGTTCCAGTGCCTCGATGGCTGCCAGTGCAATTGCCACACCGGCCTTGTCATCCAGATGGCGGGAATTGATGAAGCCGTTTTCCAGAAATTCCGTGCCCGTATCTATGGCGACGATATCGCCCACTTCGATGCCAAGCTTCATGGTCTCTTCAGCCGAACGGGTGATTGCGTCTATGCGAACCTCCACATAGCCCCAGCCGACGGGCAGCGTATCCACCTCATCGTTGAAGGTATGGCCGGATGCCTTGAGCGGTAGGATGGTGCCGCGATGAATGCCGCCGGTGCCATAGATCGTCACGCGCGCACCTTCGGCAAAGCGGGCAGACCAATGGCCGATCGGCACTAGTTCCAGCCGGCCGTTTTCCTTGATCGCCTTCACCTGCGCGCCCAGCGTATCGACATGGGCGACGATGGCGCGGGCTCCGGCCCTTCGGCTTCCTTGACGGACGGCGCGAATGGCGCCACGCCGCGTCAGTTCCGGCGAAAGGCCAAGCCGTTTCAGTTCCTCCGCGCAATAGAGAACCACTTCATCGGTATAACCGGTGGGGCTGTCGATCTGCAGCAGTGCCGCAAGCTGCCGCAGCAGATAGTTTTCATCAATGGTAATCTGCATGGTTTTGCTCAAATCCGTCCCAGCGCGTGCCGTGCTGCGCGATGGCCCGAAAGCGGAAAGAGCAGATCGATGAAGCGTTCCGCAGTCGGTTGCGGCTCGTGATTGGCCAGGCCGGGGCGCTCATTGGCCTCAATGAACACATAGTCCGGCTCTGTCGGGCTTTTCACCATCAGATCGATGCCGACGACTGGAATATTGATGGCGCGAGCCGCATTGATGGCCGCCTCGACGAGACGCGGATGCACGATCTCGGTCACATCATGAATGGAACCGCCAGTATGCAGGTTGGCAGCTTTGCGTACCGCAATCTCGCGACCTTCCTCCAGCACATCGTCGAACGTCACATCGGACATGGAGAGGCAGCGTTCGGTTTCCGCATCAACCGGAATAGTGCTTTCGCCACCGGTGGCAGCAGCACGGCGGCGCGAAAGCCGCTCGATCAGTTCCCGAACTGTGGAACGCCCATCGCCTACCACATGCGGCGGGCGGCGTACGGCCGCAGCCACCAGCTTGAAATCGATGACGACAAGCCGCAGATCTTCACCCTCGAAACAGGCCTCGATCAGCACCCGGTCGCACACCTCGCGGGCTGCCTGAATGGCAGCCTTCACCTCGTCCAGCGTGACAAGTCCAACGGCCACGGCGCGCCCCTGTTCGCCACGCGCAGGCTTCACCACCACGCGGCCATGCTTCTCGAGGAATGCTACGAGCGCTTCCTCATCCTCACCCGCCGTCATCTGCTCGGGAACGAGAATGCCTGCCCGCTCCACAACGCGGCGGGTCACAGCCTTGTCGTCGCAGATCGACATGGCAACACCGGATGTCAGTTCGGTCAGGCTCTCGCGGCAATGCACGGAGCGGCCGCCATGCGAAAGCCGGAAGAAGCCGCCCTCCGCATCGGTGATTTCCACATGCACGCCCCGGCGTCGGGCCTCGTCTACCAGCAGGCGCGCATAGGGGTTCAGCGCATCATAGGCCTCTAGCGGGCTGGCATAGAGGCGCTCGTTGATGGAATTCTTGCGCTTGACGGAAAAGGCTGGAATGCGACGGAAGCCGAGCTTCTCATACAGTGCAATCGCCTGTTCGTTGTCATGCAGTACGGACAAATCCATGAAGGCATTGCCGCGCGCCTTGAAATGCTCGCCAAGCCTGCGCACCAGCGTCTCACCAATACCGGCATGTCGCGCCTGAGGATCAACCGCCAGACACCACAGCGAGGAACCCTGTTCGGGGTCGGAGAAGGCGCGGATATGGTCGATGCCGGTCACGGTGCCGATCACTTCGCCGGTGTGTTCGTCTTCGGCCACCAGATAGGTGATGGCTCGGTTGTCGCGGTTCGACCAGAAGAAATCCGGGCGAACCGGCACCATGCCGCGCGAGGCATAGATGCGGTTCACGGCTCGCGCATCGGCTTCCGATGTCAGGCGGCGCACAAAGAAGCCGCGAGGCTGCTTACGGCCAGAGCGATAGGTGGAAAGCTCGAGACGGAAGGTATGCGAGGGATCGAGAAAGATTTCCTGCGGTGCTTCCGCCAGCAGCACGTGCGGATCACCGACATAAACGGCAATATCGCGATGTTCCGGCGCCTCTTCCCGCAGCGCTGCCGCCAACTCGCCTGCGTCATCGAAGGTCTGCGCGAAAATCAGCCGTCCCCAGCCGCAATCCACGCAGGCCGAAGGCGATGGGCCATCCTCATGGGTCTGGCCGGTTTTGCGTAGGGATTCAAATCGTTGGCGTTTCAACCGATGGGCCACAGCCTTGTCGCTGCGAAAGCGCTGCATACGTTCCGTGCTCTTGGTCGTCATTGTCAGATTCCTTGCGCCTGCAGCCACATTTCCAGAAGGCCAACCTGCCAGAGTTCGGAGCCCTGCAGCGGCGTGATGTGATCAGAGGGATTTGTGAAAAGCCGGTCGAGATAGGTTGGCCGGAAGATCGAGCGCTCGCGGGCAGCCTGCGAAGACAGCGCGTCGCGCACCATGTCCAGATAGGGCCCATCGACATATTTTAGCTGCGGAACGGGGAAATAGCCCTTCTTGCGGTCGATCACCTCATGCGGCACCACAAGGCGGGCAGCGTCCTTGAGAACACCCTTGCCGCCTTCGTTCAGCTTGAATTCCGGCGGAATTTTTGCAGCCAGCTCCACCAGTTCGTGATCGAGGAAGGGGACGCGTGCTTCCAGTCCCCAGGCCATGGTCATATTGTCGACGCGCTTGACCGGATCGTCCACCAGCATCACCTGGCTGTCGAGGCGAAGGGCGGCATCCACGGGCGTGGCTGCTCCTGCTTGCGTCAGATGCGCACGTACCAGTTCAAGGCTTGCATCGTGATCGGCAATCCAGTCATCGCCCAACTGGCTCTTCAGTGTCTCGTTGTTCCTGTCGAAGAACACGCGAGCGTAATCGCCCACGACATCCTTTGAATCCCCAAGAGGTGGATACCAGTGATAGCCGCCAAATACCTCATCGGCACCCTGGCCCGATTGGACGACGCGAATGTGCTTCGACACTTCCTTGGCCAGCAGGTAGAAGCCCACATTGTCGTAGGAGACCATGGGTTCCGACATGGCCGAGATAACGCCGGGAAGGGCCGCCATCAATTGGTCGGACGGCACGAAAATCTTGTGGTGGTCGGTACCGAAATGTTTTGCGATCAGGTCGGAATAGACGAACTCGTCACCCTTTTCGCCATTCGCTTCCTCGAAGCCGACGGAGAAGGTCATCAGATCGTTCTGACCCTGTTCGGCCAGTAGGCCGGTAATGATGCTGGAGTCCACACCGCCAGAGAGCAGCACGCCGACGGGTACATCTGCCACGGTGCGGCGCTTTACCGCCGTGCGCAGCGAATCCAAAACCAGGTCTCGCCAGTCCTCACGTGACAGACCTGCCATATAGGCATCACGCTCATAGGGCGGGTTCCAGTAACGGGTGTCCGTCTCGCGGCCATCGGGTTCGATTACGCGGATGGTTGCCGGCGGGAATTTCTTCACGCCGTTCAGAATCGTGCGCGGTGGCGGCACCACGGCGTGGAAGCTCATGTAATGATGAAGTGCGATACGGTCAATGGAGGTATCGATGCCGCCGCCCTGAACGAGCGCGGGCAGGGACGAGGCAAAACGGACTGCGCCCTCCACATTCGCCAGATACAGCGGCTTGATGCCGAAGCGGTCGCGGGCCATCACCACGCGGTTCGTGTCACGCTCATGGATGACGAAGGCGAACATGCCATGGAAGCGGTTGACGCACTCTATGCCCCAGGCGTGCCACGCCTTCAGGATGACTTCCGTATCTCCATGCGAGAAGAAGCGGTAACCTTCCGCCTCCAGATCAGCCCGCAGTTCGGGATAGTTGTAGATGCAGCCGTTGAAGGCAATCGTCAGGCCGAGTTCGCCATCCACCATGGGCTGGCGTGCCTTTTCTGAAAGATCGATGATCGACAAGCGCCGATGCGCAAGTGCAGTCGAACCATGAATGACGAGACCTGAACCATCCGGCCCGCGAGGCGCGATCGCCTCCATCATTCTGGCCTGTACCATGGGGGAGGGCTGGGTGCCGTCGAACCGAATTTCTCCGCAGATGCCACACACTGTTCTGTCCTTACCTCGCTGTCTTCATCGCATTTCACCCCGAAATTCGAGGCAATGAGACGTCAGGCCCGCGTTTGAGACGGGCCTGCACAGGAGGCCAAACGAGAAAATGCGCGTTTGGTTGCGATTTTTCTGGAACAGAATCCGCTTAGAGACTTCGCGTTCTCAAGCTGGACGGCTGTCGCCGGTACTGGATTTCGTCGCGGCGAACCGGAATTGCGCCAGCGTTTCCGGTTTCATTTCAATGGAAAAACCGGGCATGGAAGGCGGCATATAGGCGGCGTTTTCGATACGGCACGGGTCGAGGAAATGCTCATGCAGATGATCGACATATTCGATGACGCGGCCTTCCTTGGTGCCGGACACCGCCACATAATCGATCATCGAAAGGTGCTGCACATATTCGCAAAGCCCAACACCACCGGCATGCGGCCACACCGGGAGACCAAACTTGGCAGCAATCAGCAGAACTGCCAGAACCTCGTTCAGACCGCCCATGCGGCAGCTGTCGATCTGCACGATATCGATGGCGCCTTCCGCGATGAACTGCTTGAACATGATGCGGTTCTGGCACATCTCGCCGGTTGCCACCTTAACCGGCGCAATGGACTGGCGGATCTTGCGGTGACCGGCCACATCGTCCGGGCTTGTCGGCTCTTCGATGAAGAAGGGCTTGCAGAAGGAAAGCTGCTTCACCCAGTCTATGGCCTGATCAACTTCCCAGACCTGATTGGCATCGATCATCAGGTAGCGGTCTGGGCCAATCACTTCGCGGGCAATGCGCAGCCGTCGAATATCGTCCTCCAGATCGCGGCCGACCTTCATCTTGATGTGGTTGAAGCCCGCGTCGATTGCCTCCTGGCACAGTCGGCGCAACTTTTCATCGTCGTAACCCAGCCATCCGGCAGAGGTGGTGTAGCAGGCGTAACCTTCGCGTTCGAGGGTGGCGATGCGCTCTACCTTGCCCGCTTCGGCTCGTTTCAGGATCTCGATGGCTTCGTCGCGGGTCAGCGCGTCGGTCAGATAACGGTAGTCGACGATATCGGCGATATCTTCCGGCGTCATCTCGGCCACCAGCCGCCAGACGGGTTTGCCTTCCTGTTTTGCAAAAAGATCCCAGAAGGCGTTGACCACGGCACCGGTTGCCAGATGCATGGCGCCCTTGTCCGGCCCGATCCAGCGCAACTGGCTATCGCCCGTCAGATGGCGCCAGAATTTGCCGGGGGCTGCCTTGAAGGTTTCGAGATCACTTCCCACCACCAGATGGCGCATGGCGTCGATGGCCATGCAGCAGATGTCATTGCCGCGCCCGATGGTGAAGGTCAGGCCATGCCCGGCAAGGCCGGGCACGTCAGTTTCGAGGATCACATAGGCTGCCGAATAATCGGGATCCGGGTTCATGGCATCCGAACCATCAAGGCTCTGGGATGTCGGGAACCTGAGATCGACGATCCGCATGTCGGTAATCTTGGCCATGCTCATTCTCCGGGCAGCTTTATGAGGAAGAGACGATCAGGTATCGGCGCGGAAGGTCTGCTTCTGGGTGCCGAGGCCTTCAATACCGAGCTCGACCACATCGCCGGGCTTCAGGTAACGCGGTGGCTTCAGGCCCATGCCGACGCCCGGAGGCGTGCCGGTGGAAATCACATCGCCCGGATGCAGGCTCATGAACTGGCTGAGATAGGACACGAGGAAAGCCACGCCATAAACCATGGTGGCGGTGGAGCCGTTCTGCATGGTTTCGCCGTTGACCTTCAGCCACATGTTGAGGTTCTGCGGATCGGCAACTTCATCCTTTGTCACCAGCCAGGGGCCTATGGGGCCGAAGGTGTCGCAGGATTTACCCTTGGTCCACTGGCCGGAACGCTCGGTCTGGAAAGCGCGCTCGGACACGTCGTGACTGACGCAGTAGCCAGCCACGTAATCCAATGCTTCCGCTTCGGACACGTATTTCGCTTTTTTGCCGATGACGATGCCAAGCTCGACTTCCCAGTCGGTCTTTTCAGAGCCGCGCGGGATCAGCACATCGTCGTTCGGGCCGCAGATGGCGGAGCTTGCCTTCATGAAGATGACTGGCTCCGGCGGAACCGCCATGCCGGATTCTGCGGCGTGATCCGAATAGTTAAGGCCGATGCAGATGAACTTGCCGGTATTGGCGACGCAGGGGCCAAGACGTTCGGAAGCTGCCACTTCCGGCAGAGAAGATGCGTCCAGGGCAGCCAGCTTTGCCAGATTGGCCGGGTCCAGCACGGAGCCGGAAAGATCGGCCACATGAGCGGAAATATCGCGGATCTTGCCATTGGCATCCACCATGGCCGGACGTTCGGAACCGGGCGCGCCGTAACGAAGCAGTTTCATGTTCAAGTCCTTCTTGATGCGTGATTCAGATGGTCCAGCCGCCATCGATGGCGATGGCCTGACCGGATGTATAGGTGGCACCTGCCAGATAGACAGCGAGGTCTGCAATCTCTTCCGGGTCGCCAATGCGGCCGATCGGCTGGCGGGCCACGAAGGCGGCGCGGGCCTTTTCATAATCGCCCTGCGCACGCAGGCGCTCCTGCAGGGACGGGCTGTCGACCGTGCCCGGGCAGATGGCGTTGCAGCGAATATTGTGCGCCACATAGTCGGCGGCGACGGCCTTGGTCAGGCCGATCACGGCTGCCTTCGAGACGCCATAGGCGAAGCGGTTCGGCACGCCCTTGATGCTGGAGGCGACGGAGGACATGTTGATGATTGCGCCATCCTTGCGCTCGATCATGCCCGGAAGCACGGCGCGAATGGTGCGGATCATCGCCTTGACGTTGAGGTCGATCGCAAAATCGAGGTCGCTATCCTTCATTTCGAGGATGGAGCCGCCGTGGACGACGCCTGCACAATTGAACAGCACGTCCACCTGCCCGATGGAATCGACGCAGGCCGTCACGGCTGCCTCATCCAGCACGTCGAGCGTACGGGTTCTCAAGCCGCCGAGCTTGGGCAATTCCTTCAGCGTCTTCTCGTTGATATCCGTCGCATGAACCGTGGCACCCGCCTTGGCGAAGGCTATGGCGCTTGCGCGACCGATGCCTTGCCCCGCAGCGGTGATGAGTACCGTCTTCCCTCTCAGATCCGCCATGTTCGTCTCTTCTCCCGGCTCTCTGGCCTCTTTGTCGTAATGGCGCAGATTTTCCCCTCGCAGATCTGTTTGCAAGGACGATTTATGCAAAATCCGTCACACGCTGATCATTGCCTTCACAACGCCCGCAGCAGGGTCGGTCAGGCCACCGAAAAGCTGCGGTACGTCCGAGAGGTTCATGCGATGGGTGATCAGCGCATCCGGCACTTCGCCTGCACGCATGGCGGCCATCACATATTCGAAGTCTGAAATCGTGGCGTTACGGCTGCCGAGCAGTGTCGTCTCGCGCTTGTGGAATTCCGGATCGTTGAAGGTAATGTCGGATGCCACGATGGAAACCAGAACATAGGTGCCCGCATGGGCGACGAAGCCGAAGCCGCGCTCTATAGCCTTCGGGTTGCCGGTCGCATCAAATACGGCTTCGAAGAAATTGCCGTCGGTAATCTCGGAAAGCTCTTCCCGGTCACCATCGCCAAGCTGCACCAGCGAGGTGATGCCGAGGTGATCGCGCGCGAAATCCAGCCGATCCTGGCGGCTGTCGATCAGCGTCACATCCGAACCCTCCAGCTTTGCAAACAGAGCGACGGCGAGACCGATCGGACCCGCGCCCGCGATCAGCACCTTCTCGCCGCCGCGCAAGCCTGCACGCCGCACCGCATGCGCGCCGATGGCCAGAAACTCCACCATGGCGGCCTGATCCAGCGTCAGGCCATCGGCCTTGATCAGGAACTCCTCAGGCAGGCAGAGATACTCCGTCATCCCGCCATCCCGATGAACGCCCAGCACGCCGATATTGCGGCAGCAATTGGTGCGCCCCTTGCGGCAGGCATCACAGGTTCCGCAGGAAATGTAGGGGATGATCGATACCGTATCGCCGGTCTCGAAGCGGCTCCCCTCTGCCGGTTCCACGATTGTTGCGGCCAGTTCGTGTCCCATCACGCGCGGATACGAGAGATAGGGCTGATTGCCGGTAAAGATGTGCAGATCGGTGCCGCAGACGCCGACGCGACGAATGCGCACCAGTGCCTCGCCCGCAGCGGGAATGGGCTTGTCCCGTTCGATGGCGGACAGGCTTCCGGGGGTATCGCAGACGATGGTCAGCATGGTCTTATCCGTTCAGTCGATAGAAGGTGGAAGCATTGCCGCCAAAGACGGCCTGATGGTGCTCGACGGGCACAATATCCCGGCACTGATCATGCCAGCCTTGATAGTCACCTGCCAGACGCAAGACCGGCCAGTCACTTCCCCAGAAGGTGCGCTCAGGTCCAAATAGATCAAGAATGGTTTCCGCATAGGGCCGGATCGCCTGGGGCTTCTGGTCGCCTGCTTCCGTCAGCAAGCCGGACAGCTTGCAGGAGACGTTCGGAAGGTGGCTCAATGCCTCCATGCCCTTGCGCCACAGGCTAATCTTGCCCTCTGCGATATAGGGCTTGGCGCCATGGTCGATGACGATGCGAAGTTGCGAATGCTGTTTTGCAAATTCGTGGAAATGCGGCAGATGCGGCGGCAAGATGAGTGCATCAAAGGCGAGATCATGCTCGATCATGGTCTCTATTGCGGGTTCGACAGCAGAATCGCAGATCCACCTCAGATCGCTGATGCCCTGCAGCATGGGGCGCAGGCCTTTGAGCTTCGGATGCTTTGCAAACTTGCGAACGCGCTCTGCCGCATCCGGCGCTTTCAGATCAGTCCAGCCCACCACGCCCTTGATGAAGGCATGGTGATCTGCCAGATCCAGCATGTAGGCTGTATCGTCTTCGCTCTCACGCGTCTGGACCAGAATCGTGCCATCCACTTGGGCCGATTTCAGCAGCGGCTCGAGATCCGACGGTTCGAAATCGCGGAAGATTGGTTCCAGATCCGGCGTCGGCCATTCGCCTACGCGGTCCGCCATTCGCCAGAAATGCTGGTGCGCGTCAATCACCGGCATGCGCTCAGGCTCCATCACCCGGAACCGGGGCGCCCTCGGCGATAAGGCCGCGCTTCTTGAGGTTGGACCAGAAGGAGGCCGGGATGTCTTCCGCGAACCAGGCGGCATTGGCCTTCAACTGTTCGCCATTGCGCGCACCGGAAACAATGGTGAGTGAGGCCGGATGGGCCAGCGGAAATTGCAGGGCTGCGGCCTGCATGGTCACGCCTTCTTCCTCGCAGGCGGCCTGCAGCGAATCCACCCGCGCCAGCAGCTCCGGCGGTGCATCCGTATAATTGAATTTCCTGTTGCCCGCCAGAATGCCGGAATTGAAGGCACCGGCGATCACGATGCCGACGCCTTTTTTGGCGCAGTCATCCATGAAGGAAAGGCTTTGCTGCTCCAGCAGTGTGTATCTTCCCGCCAGCATGCAGATGTCGATGTCGGCCACCTGCATGGCATCGCGAATGATCTCCCATTCGTTGACGCCAAGGCCAATCGCGCGGGTTGAGCCTTCCTCGCGCAGCTTGCCAAGCGCCTTGAACCCGCCGCCTTCGGTCAACTGGTTCCAGTAATGCTGGTGCTTCTCATCATGGGTCACGGTGCCGATGTCGTGCACATAGAGAATGTCGGGTTTGAGAATGCCCAGCCGCTGCTGGCTTGCCTCGAAGGAGCGCATGACGCCGTCATAGGTATAGTCGAACACCGGGCGAAACGGCAGCGGTTCTGCATAGCCCTGTTCTTCCGGACCGACGCTCTCGTCCGGTACCATCACACGCCCGACCTTGGTGCTCACGACATAATCTTCGCGCGGAAGATCAGTCAGCATCGTTCCGAGCCGTCGTTCGGAACGGGTGAAGCCGTAAAACGGAGCCGTATCGAAGTAGCGCAGCCCTGCATCCCAGGATGCCGTGAAGGCGCTCTTGGATTCGTCATAGGATGTCACACGGTAGAGATTGCCCATCTGGGCACAGCCGAGGCCCATGCCAGTCAGGCTGACACCGGTACGTGCATGAATGTGTCGATCGGTAATGTTCATCCGAGGTCTTCCTCCGGCCCGACATGTCACATTTGCCAGGCATTCTCCCTTGGAGGCTAGTGGTACGCGCGCTGACGAAACTGGTCAAGCCAATTTCGAAATGCCTTCGGTCGCCACATGCAGGTTTGATGATAGATCTTGTAATTCAATGCATCTATGCCGGTCTTGCCAGTTTATTTTTCCATGCCTATGGTAAGGCCAAATCATCGAGAGCCGTCATGAACAGTATCCGGCCCGTCGAGCGACGGCTTTACCAGCAGGTAGCGGACCAGATCCGCGCCTTGATCCAGACGGGGCATTTCCGGCTGGGGCAGCGCTTGCCTGCGGAGCGGGAACTCGCTCAACAGTTGGGGGTTTCACGGCCGTCTCTTCGCGAGGCCCTGATTGCGCTTGAGATCGAAGGTGCCGTCGAGATCCGCATGGGGTCCGGCATCTATGTCAGCTCCAGCACCGAGCGCCGTAGCGTTTCAAGCTCAATCGGCGAAAGCCCGGTCGAGCTGATGGAGGCCCGGGCTATGGTCGAGAGCACGATCATTGTACAGGCCTGCGCGCGAATAACACTGGAGGGTTTGAAATCCGTTCGCCAGATTCTTGAAAGCATGCGCACCGATGTTGCCGAGGGGCGCAAGCCCGTTGAACTGGACCGTCAATTTCACCTCACTATCGCGCAGCAGGCTGGAAACGGTGTTTTGACGCGACTTGTCGGTGATCTCTTCGATGAGCGGCATAGCCCACTGGCAACACAATTGCGCGAGCATTTTGAGACGCCGGACACCTGGAGTCTGGCTCTTTCCGAGCACGAGGCGATTTTTGCCGCGCTCGAAGCCCGCGATCCGCTTCTGGCGCAGGTAGCCATGCACCGTCATCTGGAACAATCCAAACGCCGCTGGCTCGACAGTGAACCGCGTTAGAGCATCGGGCGAAAAAGTGGAATCCGGTTTTTCGCTAAACCGATGCGTCAACAAAAAATTTAGAGCGGCGGGCCGTTTCCGATTAGTCGCCCGACGCTCTAGCCGATTTCTTCAACGCATTTCCGGACGCAAAACCGATCGACACCTTTGCTGGAAATGCTCGCTGAACCAAGGACCTCCGGGGAGGAGGAAGACATCATGAGTGATACTGTTTCGCCTACTATTCTGCTCAACGAAATCGACGATGTGGCTGTAGCCCGCCGCGCCATTCCTGCCGGACAACCGACCGGTTATCGTGATCTCAACGCGCGCGAACTGATTGCTCGCGGCCACAAGGTTGCCATTCGGTCCATTCCCTCGGGTCATGAAGTGCGCAAATACGGCCAGATCATTGGTCTCGCCACGCAGGATATCGAAGCAGGATCGGCCGTTCACCTGCATAATCTCGCCATGCTGCCCTCCGAGCACGAGCATCAATTCTGCGTCGATATCGAGGAAAAGGGCATGGTGCCGTTGGAAGAGCGCCGCACCTTCATGGGCTATGATCGCGGCATCGGCGGCGCTGGCACGCGCAACTATATCGGCATCATCTCGTCGGTGAACTGTTCCGCCACCGTCTCGCGCTACATTGCCGATTACTTCAATCGCATGGGCGGGCTGGAAGGCTTCGAGAATGTGGATGGCGTCGTGGCGCTGACCCATGGCGGCGGCTGCGCGCTGAACAATAAATCGGAAGGGTATCGGCTGCTCATCCGCACCATTCAGGGCTATGCGCGCCACCCCAATTTCGGCGGCATCCTGATGATCGGTCTTGGCTGCGAGACGAACCAGATCGCGCCGATCCTCGAACATTACAAAATGGAGGAGGGGGATCGGCTGCGCACGATGACCATCCAGCAATATGGCGGTACAAAGAAGACCATCGATGCGGCCATCGCGATGATCAAGGAAATGCTTCCATCAGTGAATGCCGCGCAACGCACGCCGCAGCCGCTTTCCAAGCTGAAGCTGGCGCTGGAATGTGGTGGCTCCGACGGCTATTCCGGCATTTCGGCCAATCCGGCGCTGGGTTATGCTTCGGATCTCATCGTGCGCCATGGCGGGACCATCGTTCTGTCCGAAACGCCAGAGATTTATGGCGCCGAGCATCTTTTGACGCGCCGTGCGGTGACGCCCGCTGTTGCCCAGAAGCTGCTAGACCGGATCGACTGGTGGCGGGATTACACAGCCCGCAACGGTGATGAGCTGAACAATAATCCATCCCATGGCAACAAGCTCGGAGGCCTGACCACCATTCTGGAAAAGTCGCTCGGTGCCGTTGCCAAGGGGGGCTCCATGCCGCTGAAGGCGGTCTACGAGTTTGCCGAAACGGTCACTGAACCTGGATTCGTCTTCATGGATACGCCCGGTTACGATCCGGTTGCCGTGACGGGCCAAGTGGCGGGCGGCTGTAATGTCATCTGTTTCACCACGGGCCGCGGCTCGGTTTCCGGTTTCAAGCCTTCGCCTTGCATCAAGATTGCAACCAATACCGACATGTATGAGCATATGAAGGAGGATATGGATCTGAACTGCGGCGGTATCGTCACGGGGGACGAAACCATCGAACAATCCGGTGAACGCATCTTTGAACAAATCCTTGCCGTCGCATCTGGCCAGAAGACACTCAGCGAGATCTACGACTACGGCGACAATGAATTCGTGCCGTGGCAGGTCGGAGCTGTTACATAAGTCGTCACTAATATATTCGTAATCACTGTTGCAAACGCCATTGGTGCTTCCCACTTCTCTGTTCGCGGTCAAAGGGCCGCGGACGTTCTGGAGGCATCAAAAATGGCAGGTGCAGGTACGAAGGCTCAATTCGGTTTTTCGTCTGGGAATTCCCGGCGGGCTCATGCCACGGGCGCGCTGGACGCGGAAAAACTGCGCCGGATCGGGCGGCTTGTGCGCCTTGCCCGTGTCATGGATACGGCCATCCGCATCCCGGGTGTCGGCATTCGTTTTGGCGCCGACTCCATTCTCGGTCTTCTGCCCGTGGTGGGCGATGCGAGCGGTGCGCTGATCGGCGTCTTCATCATCAACGAGGCACGACGGCTTGGCCTGCCGAACGACAAGCTTCTGAAGATGGCGGGAAACATCGGCGCCGATGCAGTGCTCGGCAGCGTGCCGCTGCTGGGCGATGTCTTTGACGTCTACTTCAAGTCCCACCGCCGCAACGTGCAGATGATCCTCGATCATTTTGGCGTAAGCCGAGAGCAGGCGATGAGAGCGTCTCGCTGATCAATTCGACGTCAGCGATCCATACAGCACAATAAACAAGTAGAGGCTGAAGGCGCCAAGCGCGAAGATGATGAAGAAGGTAACGATACCGCGTCCTGCCCGCTGCTTTCGCACTGCTGCCGGGCGGCTGTCTTCGGGGTTCGTGATGGGATCGTTTTCGGGCTTCATGTTCATGGGCTCACCTCTCTTCAAAGAGAGCCAACAAGCAATGCCCGCTTGAGTTTCAGGCGGGCATTTTTCTGCGCCGCAGAAGGAAATAGACCGCACCCGCAGACATGGCAGCCAGGCTGTACCAGGTCAGCGCATAGACCAGATGGCTGTTGCGAAAATTCACGATCGTGAGCCCGCCCACTGGAAAGCCACCCGGATTGGGTGTCGCGTCCGCGTCAATGAAATAGGGAGCGACATTTGTGAGGCCGCGTGCCTTGGCGATCGCCTCCACGTCGCGGGAGTACCACCGGTCGGCTGACGGATCGTTGGCACGCAGAAAGCCGCCTTTCGGCTCGCTCAGCCGCAGGAGGCCTGTCACGGTAACAGGATTTTCATATTGCGCTTGCCCGCGGGCCGCAGGATCACGCTTCTCTTTCGGCACGAAGCCGCGATTGATGAGGACGATCCCCTGATCTGCTGTCTCAAGCGGTGTGACCACCCAGAAACCGGGGCCGAGTTCGGTCACGGCCTGAACGAGCGCTTCCTTGTCGTTCAAAAGGCGCCCCGTTGTCGTCACGCGCTTGTATTCGTCATTCGCCGCGCTGACACTCGTCGATGGGGGAGGGGCGGGAACCGGTTCCGCATGAACACGGGCATCGACGCGGGCAATCAGATCCAGCTTCCAGAACAGGCGTTGTACCTGCCAGGTGCCGAGGGCCAGAAAAACGAGAACGAGGCCCGCCATGATGGCCGCAAAGGCTGTATGGCGTTTTGCGGTCGTCGGGCGGGCCTCGGTCATGACGTTTTACTCTGCTGCAAAACCTGCCCGTCAGGGCATGTTCTTCATCATTTCAGGGTTCATCGGCATCATGTTCGTGTTCAGGTGGTGCATGACCCACATGGAGCCTGCCAGCATGATTACCACGATGATGATGGTGAAGATCATAGCCAGCATGGTCCACCCGCCTTCCGAACTGGTGTTCATGTGCAGGAAGTAGATCATGTGGACGACCATCTGAATGCCGCCGAAAATGATGATGATGCCAACGGTCAGCGCGCGGCTTTCCAGCACATCGCCCATGACCAGCCAGAATGGAATGGCGGTCAGGATGACAGACAGGATGAAGCCGGTCATGTAGCTCTTGAAGCTGCCATGAGCCGCCTCGTGACCGTGGCTGTGAGCATGATGCGTGTTATGGGCGCTCTCATGCGCCGGTGCGTGAGGGTGCGAACTCATCCGAGCACTCCAACCAGGTAAACGAGGGAGAAGACGCCGATCCAGATCACGTCAAGGAAGTGCCAGAACATGGACAGGCACATCAGACGGCGGCGGTTTTCTTCGATGAGGCCGAATTTCGCGACCTGCACCATCAGTGTAACGAGCCAGATGCAGCCGAAGGTGACGTGCAGACCGTGGGTTCCGACCAGCGTGAAGAACGCAGACAGGAAGGCCGAGCGCTGCGGTGTCGCGCCTTCATGGATCAGGTGATAGAACTCATAGAGCTCGATCCCCAGGAAGGCGAGGCCGAAGAGGCCGGTGATACCCAGCCACATCAGGGTGCCGCTCTTGTCACCCTTTTCCATCCGCAACATGGCAAAGCCGTAGGTGATGGAGGAGAAGAGCAGCATGGCGGTGTTGATAGCCACCAGCTTGAGATCGAAGAGATCGGCTGGAGATGGTCCGGCCGCATAATTGCGGCCGAGGACGGCGTAGGTTGCAAAGAGCACTGCGAACATCAGGCAGTCGCTCATCAGGTAGATCCAGAAGCCCAGATTGGTGCTGTTTTCCGGATGATGTTCTTCCGTCAGGTAGAAGACGGGCTTTTCGGACGTCGCCGCTTGTGTGTTGCTCATGGTGATCAGGCCTGTTCCGCAAGCTGCTTGGTCCGGGCGTTCTCCGTCGCAACGACGGTTTCAGCCTGAATGTAGTAGTCACGCTTGTAGTTGAAGGTATGTGCGATCGACACCACCAGGATGGCGAGGAACGACAGGGCTGCGAGCCACCACATGTACCAGATCAATCCGAAGGCCAGCGTGACGCTGAACGCCGAGAGGATGACACCTGTTCCGGTGTTCTTTGGCATGTGGATCGGCTTGAAACCTTCCAGCGGACGCACATAGCCGCGGTTCTTCATGTCATACCAGCCGTCATGATCGTAAACGACGGGCGTGAAGGCGAAGTTGTATTCCGGCGGCGGCGAGGACGTGGACCACTCCAGCGTACGGCCATTCCACGGATCGCCCGTCGTATCCCGCAACTGTTCGCGCTTGAAGAAGCTGACGACAAGCTGGATTACGAAGGAAGCGATACCAAGCGCGATTAGGAAGGCACCAAAGGCTGCGATGATGAACCAGATCTGCAGAGACGGATCCTCGAAGTGGTTGACGCGGCGCGTAACACCCATCAGGCCGAGAACGTACAGCGGCATGAAGGCGAAGTAGAAGCCGGTCAGCCAGAACCAGAAGGACATCTTGCCCCAGAACGGATCGAGACGGTAGCCGAAGGCCTTCGGGTACCAGAAGTTGATACCCGCCAGCAGGCCAAACACCACGCCGCCGATGATCACGTTATGGAAGTGCGCGATCAGGAACAGCGAGTTGTGGAGGACGAAGTCGGCCGGAGGAATGGCCAGCATGACGCCGGTCATGCCACCGATGACGAAGGTCACCATGAAGCCGATCGTCCAGTACATCGGCACTTCGTAGCGAATACGGCCGCGATACATGGTGAAGAGCCAGTTGAAGATCTTCGCGCCGGTCGGGATCGAGATGATCATCGTCGTGATGCCGAAGAAGGCATTGACGCTTGCGCCCGAACCCATGGTGAAGAAGTGGTGCAGCCAGACGATATAGGACAGGATCGTGATGACGACCGTGGCGTAAACCATCGAGGCGTAACCGAAGAGGCGCTTGCCGGAGAAGGTGGAAACGATTTCCGAGAAGATACCGAAGGCCGGCAGGATGAGAATGTAGACTTCCGGATGGCCCCAGATCCAGATGAGGTTTACATACATCATCGGATTGCCGCCCAGATCGTTAGTGAAGAAGTTCGTGCCAACGTAGCGGTCAAGGGTCAGGAGGACGAGTGTTGCCGTCAGGATCGGGAAGGATGCCACGATCAGAACGTTCGTGCAGAGCGATGTCCAGGTGAAGATCGGCATCTTCATCATGGTCATGCCGGGCGCACGCATCTTCACGATCGTTGCGATGAGGTTGATACCGGAAAGCGTCGTTCCGACACCGGCGACCTGCAGGCCCCAGATGTAGTAGTCGACGCCGACCCCCGGTGAGTAGTCTGCACCCGACAGCGGCGGGTAGGCCAGCCAGCCTGTACGGGCGAATTCACCGACGAAGAGCGACATCATGATGATGACAGCACCTGCCGTGGTCATCCAGAACGAGAAGTTGTTCAGGAAGGGGAAGGAAACGTCGCGCGCGCCGATCTGCAGCGGCACCACGTAGTTCATGATCCCCGTCACCAGCGGCATGGCGAAGAAGAAGATCATGATCACGCCGTGGGCGGTAAAGATCTGGTCGTAATGGTGCGGCGGCAAGTAGCCCTGGTTCTCACCGAAAGCGATAGCCTGTTGCGTGCGCATCATCAGCGCGTCCGCAAAACCACGCATCAGCATGACGAGTGACAGGATGACGTACATGATGCCGATCTTCTTGTGATCGACGCTCGTGAACCAGTCGTTCCAGAGATAGCCCCAGAGACGGAAATAGGTGATCGCGCCGACGACGGCGGCTCCGCCGAGGATGACGGCGATGAAGGTTACCAGGAGGATCGGCTCATGCGTGAAAGCGAGCGAGTCCCATGACAACCGTCCGAAAATGAATTCCATCAGGTTCGTGTTCGTAAACATGGCAGTTTCCAATTACCTATCCAGCCTGATCAAGGCTTCGGGTTCGTATTGAGCTGGTCCGGGGCCACGCCATGGCCCTCATGGCCTGCGGGGGCTCCAGCCGGCGCATTCACGCCTTCAGCCTGCGTCGGCTCCTTGGCACCATGGCCGGTCGCCGGATGTGTCGCGCCCGGGCCTGCATCTGCGGCCCAACGGGTATCGTATTCGAGACGCTTGCGGTTCTCGTGGCTGTCCTTGCCAGCGCCACCCATCATGTCGATGTGCATCATTTCATTGGCGCACATCTGGCCGGGCTTGACGCAGAGATTGAGGATGGCGTCGTAGAGGCCGTTCTCAACCGATGCAAAGTAGGTCACGGGAACGCGGCTGCTCGGGCGTTCCAGCTTCAGATACGCATCACGGTTCAGGGCGGATCCCTGTCCCTTCACACGTGCGACCCATTGTCCGAAATTGTCGTTCGACATGCCGTGGAACTTGAAGCGCATGCCGGAGAAACCGTCGCCACTATAGTTGGCGGAGAAGCCTTCGTAGACGCCTTCCTTGTTCATGACCGCATGAAGCTTGGTCTGCATGCCGGGCATGGCATAGATCTGGCCTGCAAGAGCGGGAATGTAGAAGGAGTTCATGACCGTCGAGCCGGTGATCTTGAACTCGATCGGCGTATCGATCGGCGCGGCAATCTCGTTGACGGTCGCGATACCCTGTTCCGGATAGAGGAAGAGCCACTTCCAGTCGAGTGCTACGACCTCGATCGTGATCGGCTTGGTTTCCGGGGTCACCGGACGGTTGGCGTCGATGCGATCCAGCGGACGATAGGGGTCGAGCCTGTGCGTGCTGACCCAGGTAACGGCACCGAGTGCAATGATGATGGCAAGCGGTGCTGCCCAGATCACCACTTCCAGACGCGTGGAATGGTGCCATTCCGGATCATACTTGGCGTTGATGTTCGAGCGGCGATAATGCCACGCGAAGTAAAACGTCAGGCAGATCACCGGAATGATGATCAGCAGCATCAGCACCACCGAAACGATGATGAGATCGCGCTGTTGCGTGGCGATATCGCCGGACGGTGACATCACGACGAGGTCACAGCCCGACAGGGCGAGAGGTAGGGCGAGGGCACTAAGCCGGCGAATGAGCTTCATCAACCGTGGCATCTTTCAATTTCGAAATTTGCGTTTTGTCTACTTGCGACTAACGCACTGAGGCGAAGCTCCCTATGAGGTCTTTCGTCGCAGTGCAAAAACAATTTAGTGCGGCGCAATAAACACCTGTGGTTCAATGCGCAATACCCTCAACTTACCGTGCAGAGGATAGTTCAGAACTCAATTCTCTGTGTGAAAGCGGAGAAATAGTCCTGAAGTTGCGCGAGGAAAGCGCACTCAACGCACAAATTTTCGGTTTACGGCAAGACCGCACTTGATATGCGGCAAATATGTATCATCCTCACTGACGGGGAGGCGACTATTCGCCGCATAAGAGGAGTGCATTCATGTCCGTAGCCAGTCATCCGACATCAGCCCATTTCGAGCGGGACGCTCGCCAGATGCACGATGACAAGCCGCTGTCGCCCGGCAGCATTGCCATCGGTGTGATCATTGGCCGCATGTCGGAATTCTTCGATTTCTTCGTGTACGGCCTCGCATCCGTTCTCGTTTTCCCGCGTCTCATCTTTTCCTTCGCCGCCGATCCGGTCACGGCAACGCTTTATTCCTTTGCCGTCTTTTCCCTGGCCTTCCTCGCGCGTCCCATTGGTTCGCTCGTCTTCATGTGGGTTGACCGCACCTATGGACGGGGCATGAAGCTGACCATAGCGCTTTTCATTCTCGGTGGGTCGACGGCCTCCATGGCCTTCCTTCCGGGTTATGAATCGATCGGCGTCTGGGCCGTGGCTTTGCTGGCTCTCTTCCGGCTTGGTCAGGGCTTTGCGCTTGGCGGTGCCTGGGATGGCATGGCTTCCCTGCTCGCCCTGAATGCGCCGAAATCCGAACGCGGCTGGTGGGCCATGGTGCCACAGCTCGGTGCGCCTATCGGCTTTGCGCTGGCAAGCGCCCTTTTCGGCTATTTCTACACCAGCCTGTCGGATGCGGACTTCCTGTCCTGGGGCTGGCGCTATCCGTTCTTCGTCGCCTTCGCCATCAACGTGGTCGCGCTTTTTGCCCGCCTGCGTATCGTTGCCAGCCGCGAATTCGGCGAGCTGTTCGAAAACCACGAATTGAGCCCGAGCCCGGTTCTGGAAACGCTGCGTGTTCATGGCCGTGATGTCCTGCTGGGAGCATTTGCGCCGCTGGCAAGCTTTGCCATGTTCCACCTGGTCACCATCTTCCCGCTCACCTGGGTTTTCCTGCGCGGTGGACAGTCCGCAGGCGAATTCCTCTTCGTGCAGATCCTGGGAGCCTTCGTCGGCATCGGTTCTGTGGTTATCTCGGGCGCCATTGCGGACCGTATCGGTCGTCGCCGCCAGTTGATGATCGGTGCCGTGCTCATCGCGATCTTCAGCTTCTCGGCTCCCTTCCTGCTGGAAGCAGGCGGCAAGGGGCAGGATGCCTTCATCATCCTCGGCTTTGCGATCCTCGGGCTGTCCTTTGGTCAGGCGTCCGGCGCCGTTTCCTCGCGGTTCTCCCTGCGCTACCGTTACACGGGCTCGGCCCTGACATCCGACCTGGCATGGCTGGTTGGCGCCGGGTTCGCCCCGCTTGTGGCGCTCGGTCTCGCATCGAAATTCGGCATCATCTTCATCGGTGGATATCTGATCTCCGGTGCCATCTGCACCTTCGCTGCGCTGACGCTGAGCCGTATTCTCGATAGCTCCGAGCATCAGTCTGCTGCCGAGCGCTGAACCCTTCCAACCTCGACTGAGCGGGCCGCAGAAGTATCGTCTTCTGCGGCCTTTTTTCTTCATTCGACCGTACCGGAGGGCGCGTCTTTTGCATTGCCCGATGAGGGTGGACATGCGACGAGCAATGGGACGTTTCGGGAGGATAGTGATGAACCAGACGCAGACCATGCCGCATTCCATGCTTGTTGATCGCCTCGTAGACGCCATGCGCTCCGGCTCAGTGATCGAGAAGGATGGTTTGAGCGAACCGGAGGCTGGCGCGTTTTATGCCGTACAAAGTGCGGTGACCTCGGCCCTGGGGATCGAGCTCGGCGGCTACAAGTTTTCGATCCGCGAGGGCGTTCTGATCGGTGCGCCTCTGCTGTTCGTGTCCCGTCAGCCGGAGTCAGGCTTCGAGAGCGAGATCAAGGTCGAGATCGAGCTGGCGCTGGTGCTGGGGCAAGATTTGCCGGTTCGATCCGAGGGCTATAGCCGCGGCGAGGTGCTGGAGGCGATCGAAAGCGTGCATATCGGTGTCGAACTGGTGCGCACCCGTTATGTGGGCGGGGCGGGCAGTTCGCTCGGCCTGCTACTGGCGGACTGCATGAGCAATGTCGGCTATCTGGTCGGTCCTGAGCTGGATCGCGCGCTTCTCGACGAAGGTGCCGATCTTGGCCATCTGCGTCTGGAGAATGAAGAGCGGGTGTTGTTCGATGGCGCTGCGGTTCATCCCGACGGCGACGTTCTGAAAAGCGTGGTCCGCTCGGCCAACGAGGGCCTGCCGATGGGCGGGCACCTGAAAAGGGGGCAGGTTCTGACCACAGGAACGCTAAGCGGTGCGCCTGTGATCGAGAAGCCGTCACACTTTACGACCAAGCTCGGCGGGCAGTCTTTTGAAGTCAAACTGAAAACTGCCTGATCCCGTCCTCGCTGCGGAAACCTTTTGCGCCCAAGGGGAGTTAACGCGTGGCTTCCCCTCGCGCAAAAGGTCATAGCTTTGACAGAGTTCACATTCGGTCCGATCCTCCGTTCCACCGAAACCGAGTTTCGCTTCTGGTCGCCGCAATCGCAAACCGTGCAGCTCGTTATCGAAGGCGATGCTCCTGTCGAAATGGAGCCGGTCAAGGATGGATGGTTCTCCTGCACCGTGGTGGGCGCGGGCGCTGGCACGCGGTACGCTTTCCTCCTGCCGGATGGCCTGCAAGTGCCGGATCCCGGATCGCGCTTTCAGCCGGATGACGTTCATGGCGTGAGTGAAGTCATCGACCACTCGGCCTATCGCTGGCGTGCCCGCTCGTGGAAAGGGCGACCGGTCGAAGAACTGGTCTTCTACGAAATGCATATCGGCGCTTTCACGGCTGAAGGTACATTCAAGGCAGCCATCGACAAGCTTGACCATCTGGCAGGCCTTGGCATTACCGCGCTGCAGATCATGCCGATTGCCGATTTTCCAGGGAGTTATGGCTGGGGTTATGATGGCGTCATGCCCTATGCCCCTGAGAGCAGCTATGGTCGGCCAGACGATCTGATGGCGCTGATCGACGCCGCGCACGAGCGCGGGCTCTGCGTCTTTCTCGATGTCGTCTACAATCACTTCGGGCCGGACGGGAATTACCTGCCCGCCTACGCGCCCATTTTCACCGATCACCACAAGACGCCATGGGGCAATGGCATCAATTTCGATGCCGAGCACAGCGAGGCTGTACGCAGCTTCATGATCGAGAACGCCATCTATTGGGTCCGGGATTTCCGTTTCGACGGGCTGCGGCTCGATGCGGTCCATGCCATCAAGGACGACAGTGAAGAGCATCTTCTCAAGGCTCTCGCGCGACGTGTCAGGGCTGAGGCTGGCGACCGCCACGTCCATCTCGTGGTCGAAAACGAGAACAATGACAGCGATCTGCTGGAACGGGATGCGGATGGTCGGCCGATGTATTTCACCGCACAGTGGAATGACGATATCCATCACGTTCTGCATATTGCCGGAACCGGCGAGACCTTCGGCTATTACAAGGACTTCGCGGATGATCCCGCAAAACTTGGCAAAGCGCTGGCGGAGGGCTTCGTCTACCAGGGTGAGATGATGGAATATCGGGGCGAGGCGAGGGGCAAGCCCAGCGCTCACCTTCCGCCGACCGCCTTCATTTCGTTCATGCAGAACCATGACCAGATCGGCAATCGGGCGCTGGGTGACCGGATGATTGCCTCGCAACCGCTTGACAGAATGAAGGCTCTGGCCGTTTGCTATCTCCTGTCGCCGCAACTGCCTATGCTGTTCATGGGGGAAGAGTTCGGCGCGAAACAACCGTTTCCGTTCTTCTGCGACTTCAACGAAGAGCTGAACGAGAAGGTGCGCAAAGGCAGACGGGAAGAGCTCTCCCGCTTGCCCGGCTTCGACGCAGACGATCTGCCGGATCCGACAGCCCGCGACACTTTCGAGATGGCGAAGCTCGATTGGACGGAGCTCTCTTCTTCCGTGTCCCGCGAGATCACGGCTTTCTATCGCAATATCCTCAATGTCCGTCATCGGATCGTGGTGCCACTTCTGGCGAGCGGAAGCACGGCCCCAGCCGCCTACGAGAACCATGGGTCAGCGGTCCTTGTTCGCTGGGATTTTGGCGCCAGACAATTGACGCTGATGGCCAATCTTGCGGACGAGGATGTTTCGTTCGAACCGGAAGGTGACATGATCTTCCAGTTCGGCGCCGTTTCCGGCGGCAAGGCTGGTCCCTGGTCGGTCGTATGGAGTGTGTCGGATGCCTGACGAGAAGCAATCGCGCACTAAGACAGCACCTAGTGATCCAGCGCTTGATGCCCTGGCGCAAAGTCATGGTATTGCGCCCACACGGCCTGAGCCGGATGGGACCGAGGTGCCCGTCAGCGACGAGACGAAGCGCAAGCTACTCGCAGCGCTGAATGTGGATATCGAAGCCGAAAAACTGGACGGAAGCGGGTGCTTTCTGCCCGATTTCTTGAGGGATGCTCCGGTCTGGGGCATTTCCGTTCAGCTCTACGAGCTGCAGTCCCCCAGAAATTGGGGGATCGGTGATTTTGCCGATCTGTCAGAGCTTTGCGCTATGGCAGGTGATTGGGGAGCCGATTTCGTCGGCCTCAACCCGCTCCATGCTCCGTTCCTTGCAGATCCCGCCCGCTGCAGTCCCTATGAGCCGTCCAACAAACGCTGGCTCAATCCGCTTTATATTGCCGTGGACAGACTTGAAGAATGGACGGGATCTGAGGAGGATATAGATGCCATCGCCGCTCTGAGATCCGCTGACCTTGTGGACTACAGGAAGGTTGCGGACCTCAAGATGACAGTCCTGCGTCGCTATTGGCAGGACTGGCGCGGGGGTAACATAAAGACCAGCCTGCTCGATGCATCAAAATTCGAGCAGTTCGAGCTGGCGGGTGGTGAAAGCCTGCGCCTCCATGCGCTTTTCGAGGTGATTTCCGCGGAGCAGGTTCGCACTGGTGGTTCAGCAGGCTGGCGCAACTGGCCGGAGGAACTTCAGGATCCGCAAAACGCAGCGGTTCGCGAGTTTGCTCAGTCTCGCCTGTCGGAAACGGAGTTTTACATCTGGCTGCAATGGATCGCGCATTTGCAGCTGGAGGAGGCGGCTCAGGCTGCCCGTCACGCAGGCCTTCGGATTGGCCTTTATCTTGATCTTGCAGTCGGCGAAGCCCTTGATGGATCCGCAACCTGGAGCGAGCGGGACGTTTATGTCGCCTCCGCGAGTGTTGGGGGGCCGCCTGACCCTTGGGCTATCACAGGGCAGGACTGGCGACTGGCTGCCTATCTGCCCAACCGGATCGCGGATGGCGAGCTTTCACCCTATCGGTCCATGATCGATTCAGCCATGCGCTATGCGGGGGCGATCCGCATCGATCACGCGGCTGCGCTCAGCCGGTTGTTTCTGGTCCCCTTTGATGGAACACCTGCGGACGGGGCCTATGTAGATTATCCAAAGGCAGATCTCATCAAGGTTTTGCAGGAAGCCTCTCATGCGCACCGGTCCATCGTCATCGGAGAGGATCTTGGAAATCTTCCCGAGGGTCTGAAGGAGGATTTGCAGGACGCCAATATCCTGTCTTACCGGATCTTTTCCTACGAAAAGGATGACGACGGTTTCATTCCAGCGGAAGACTATCCTGAACTCGCGCTCGCCTGTGTATCGACCCATGACCACCAGACACTCGAAGGCTGGTGGAAGGGCGCGGATGTTCAGGCCCGGATCGATCATGATCTGGTACCGGCGGCACTGGCGCAGAAGGATCTGGACCTGCGCAAGCAGGAACGGCTCGAGATATGCGAACTTTTGGAAAGCGCAGGTTTCAAGGCGCCGGATCCGCAGGAGTTGAAGCTAGATTCGCAAGAGCTGGACCGGTTCATCATCGATCTGCATACGCTTCTGGCGCAAAGCCCGAGCCTGCTCTTCTCCGTCCGTCTCGCTGACCTGACGAAGGAGCCGCAACCGACCAATATTCCGGGCACCAGCACCAGCCATCCGAACTGGCGTACCCGCCTGTCGGTTACGCTGGAAGACCTGGATGAGCTACCGCTTGTTCAGGATGTGACGGATGCACTGCGACGCGTAAGGCCGAAGTCATTCTAGGGAGAGCTGTCGACAGGCAGCGCTACCCTGTGATGGTTCCAAACGTTGCAATGGTGTCGGTCTCTGACCTTTCACCATCGGCGCGCTTCGCCTTGATGAATGCATCGCCGATGCCGATCAGGACCGGGTTGTGATAGCCGATTTCGCCCATGGCCTGTGGCATATCGGACAGCATTCCCACCCAGCGCTGTTCGTCGTCACGCGCAATCGAACTAAGGATGACGGCTGGTGTCGACGGGCTCATGCCGAAGCCTGTCAGTTTATCCGTGATGGCTTTTGCTGTACGTCCGCCCATATAGAAAATCGTGGTCACGGACGGGTCCGCCAGCTTTGACCAGTCGAGATCTGTGGGCAATTCGCCTTTCCGCGAATGACCGGTCACGAAACGCACAGACTGCGCATGATCGCGATGCGTCAGGGACACGCCGAGACGCGCCGCCATGGCCGTGGCGGAGGTGATGCCGGGAACGATCTCGACCGGAATGTTTTCCCGTTCCAGGCTTTCGATTTCTTCGCCCGCACGCCCGAAGATCATCGGGTCACCGGATTTCAGGCGCACGACGCGCTTGCCGGATTTGGCGAGGGCAACCATCGTGGCGTTGATGTCTTCCTGCTTGCAGCTTTCACGGCCACCGCGTTTGCCGACCAGCATGCGCTTTGCTTCGCGCCTTGCCAGTTCCAGCACATCAGATGACACGAGATCGTCGAACAGGATGACATCCGCCGATTGAAGTGCGCGCACCGCCTTCAATGTCAGAAGCTCCGCATCGCCAGGGCCTGCGCCAACCAGGGTCACCTTGCCAGTGCCGGTCTCTGTTTCGCTTGCACGTGCAATAGCCTCCGCTTCACGAACGAGCGTATCGCCTATATTTTCAGCAGGTTTTTCACGGAAGACACGGTCTACGAAGCGTTCCCAGAAGGTGCGGCGCTCGGTTCCAGGGTTCAGCCGCTCGTTGATCACGCCGCGGATGGACTGCGCGATTTCCGCCCAGCTTTTCAGCGTCGGCGGAAGCAGGGTCTCGATGCGGCGACGGATCGCCTGACCCAGAATGGGCGCCGCACCATCAGTCGAAATGCCGATGATGACCGGAGAGCGGTTGACGATGGAGCCGAACTGGAACTCGCAGAAGGCAGGCTTATCGATGACGTTGACCGGAACACGCGCCGCCTTGGCCGCGCAGTAGAACGCCTTCGCGTCCTCATCCGTTTCGCAGTCGCCAAGCGCGATCGCTGCTCCCTCGAAGGAGGTGATCGACCATGGCCTGTCATGATGGGTCAACCGAGGCTGCTGCGACGCTGCGTCGTTCGCCAGCAGTTGTCGAAACGTGTCTGAAAGCTCATCGGCTAGACAATAGAGATCGACGAAAGCGCCGCAGGCTACCAGAAGCTCGGCCTTCCAGGCTGCACCCTCTGAGCCGCCCGCCAAGACAACCCGTCTGTCGGTCAGGTCCAGGAAGACCGGCAATTTTGCAAGCGGCTCCATCCGGGCAGGCGCGCCCCGGCGGCTATCGTTTTGCAAAGGATGCAGTGCGCTCATTTCAGGTCTCCTGCGGGCATTTCTCTCGTTTCTCGGTGCAACGAGTGTCCGGCACGTCTTGATCTTCGCAAATTCCTGCCAGAGGAAGCCACGTCCCGGCAAGGAATAATCCTGCAAAAAGCTTGCCATTCATGGAAAACCGAACCGAACATTCTTAATCATCCGCCGTTTTTCATAGTCCGCAACCCGACCACCGCCTTAGAGCGGGGTTCGACCTGATTGAATCATTCTGCGACAATGGATTTTCGTCAGGATCAAGGATTTTGCCGAAGGGCATATCTGGATATACGTCCGAGGCGAAAGCCGCCGATAGTGGCGAAAATACATGTCGCCCACCGGCCACGCCGCTTTGCCGAGGCAAAGCGACAAGCGTGTCCGGCACTTCAAATGCTTGCCGGATTGCAAGGCAATCCGGCGGGAGGGTTGGCCGAAACCGGCCGTCCACTTTGTCGAAGGGCTTGGGCGTAGCTTAAGGCTACGCCACGCGCCCTTCTCCTCGTGGAACGAACCGGTTTTGGCCAACAGAATTGGTCCAATCAGATCGAATCCCGTTCTAAGCAAGTGTTTTGAACCGACTGTGGTTGAGAAGCCGATTGCGTCCAGCACCCTGACGGCTTTAGGAAGAATGGAAGCCTCTGTCACGAGGGGCTAGACAGTTTTAGCAATCCTTATTATCCGATTAAACGATTAACCTAATCCGGTGCGGTATGAAGCCCAAGCCCAAACTCACTCTGCTGGCCGAAACGTTCAACGTCTCCGTGGCGACGGTGTCGAATGCGTTGTCGGGCAAGGGAAGGATTTCGCCGGACCTTGCGCAACGCATTCGCGACAGGGCCCGTGAGATCGGTTATGTGCCCAGCAGCGCCGGGCGGGCGCTCAGGACAGGTCGCAGCGGCGTATTGGGGCTGGTTCTTCCGGACATTTCCAATCCGCTGTTTCCGCAGATCGCTCAGGCTATCGAGCAGGCCGCATCGACCTGCGGCTACGGCGTCCTGATCGGCGATGCACGCGGCAGCACGGAAGGACAGTCGGAAGCGATCAATCGGCTCCTCGAGCGCGGCGTGGACGGCATGCTGGTGATTCCCAGACGTGGAACCCGGGTAACCGATATCGGACGGCCGCTCGCCATGATCGATTCCCCATCCACGCCCGGCAATACCGTCTCTGCCGATCATCATGACGGCGGTGTGAAGATGGGCGCCTATCTCGCGGAACTCGGTCACCGGCATGTGCTGATCGTCGCGATGAGCTCGCGCTCGATTGTGCAGGCGGATCGGATCGAGGGACTGAAGCAGGGATTGGGTGAACAGGCGCGGGTCGAATTGATCTTCACGGAGGATCTTGCCGAGCAGGACGGAGCCGTTGGCTCTCTTGGGCTCGCTAGTTACGTTGCGCGTGGCGTAACTGCCGTCGCAACACTGTCCGACCTGACCGCGCTGCGAGTGCTGACCGAACTTCAGGGTGCGGGTTTGAGTGTTCCGGACCGCGTCAGCGTCACGGGCTTCGACGACCTGATCTGGTCGTCGGCCATCACGCCGGGTCTGACGACGATGCGGGCCGACATGGCCGAAATCGGACGTATCGTGGTTGAAGCGCTTGTAAAGTCGATCGAACGGCCGGAGCAGGCCGAGCGAACACAAAGCGGAACCGTGAAGGCAAGTCCCGATCGCGTTGCCATGGAACTTCTCATCCGGGCATCCTCCGGCAAGGCACGACATTTCGAGGTGACATCATGAGCGGATCTGTCACTTCCGGCCGGCACGGTCGTATTTTGGCCTTGGTTGTGATTTGTAGTACGTTTCTAGCATTCAGCATCCCCCGATTCAAAGCTGGTCAGGTTCGCGACCTGTTCCTCATTGCCGGTCCTACTCCGGAAGCGGCGGAGTTTGCCCGGTCGTCGCGCGCGATGCACACGGCATCAGGTCTTTTCCGTGTCATCGTGCGCGGCCTTTTTGGGTCGCAGCCACGCCCATCCCTGCCGGGAGCGGCTTGATGGGCGTGTGGATCGACACCGACATGGGTTTCGACGACATCGTTGCCTTGCTGGTCGTTTGTCACAGCACGGAGGTCATCGATGGCGTGTCGCTGGTTTTCGGCAACGCACCGCTTGCGCAGGTGGAAAAGAATGCCGCTGGCGCCGCTTATGTTTTTGACTGGCGCTTTCCCATTCATCGCGGTCGGGCACTGCCTGTTCTGAGCGTTCTTGAAACGGCACAGAGCATTCTCGGAACCGGAGGCATGCCGTCAACGGGGCTGCATCTGCCGATGGAGTTGACCCTCGATGACACGTCCTCCGCTTTCGATGCCTTGTCCGGCTATCTTCAATCGGGCGAAGACCGACGCATTCTCGCGCTTGGTCCACTGACCAATCTGGCTGCACTCGTTCTTGCCCGACCCGAACTGGCGTGTCGCATCGGCGAGCTTGTCTGGATGGGCGGAGGACTGACAACCGGCAACCATACCGCTTCTGCAGAATTCAACGCACTGGCCGATCCTGAGGCGCTTGCCATCCTGCTTGCCCAGAATGTGCCGGTCCGGATGGTGGATCTTGACCTTTGCCGAAAGGTGCTGGCCGGTCCCTCCGACGTTCTTCCCATCCGCCATGCAAGAGGCAAGAATGCGAGACTGCTTGCCGACCTTCTGGAAGGCTTCATCAATATCGCCATCAGCCGCGGGCGTAGCGCCATGTCGCTTTACGATGCCGTTGCAGCCGTTGCCTTCACGCGGCCGGAGCTCGTGTCCTGGCGAGCGGCTCGCCTTGACGTAGAGCTTTCCGGCACCCACACCCGTGGCAGGACCGTGATCGAGTCCCGCACCGGCCGGTCACCCTTCAATGCCTTTTTTGCGCAAGACATCGATGTCGATGCCGCGCGCGATCTCATCTTGCAAGTTCTGAAAGTCGAAGCCAGCCGATGACCCGCCCCTTTGAACTGATGGATCTCAACCTGCCGGAACTGCGTCGCAGGGCGGTGCAGGCTGCGCGTGGAGAGGTGCCCTTCGACTGTCTCCTGAAAGGCGGTACGGTTCTCGACGTCATTACCGGCGAGAGACGGCTAGGCGATGTCGGGCTTGTCGGTCCCCTGATCGCAAGTGTCCATGAACCGGGTCGGTTCGAAAACGCCGCTTCCGTTGTCAATGCCACTGGAACCTTCATTGCTCCGGGCCTGATCGACACGCATATGCATATCGAAAGCTCGATGGTGACACCCGCTGCCTATGCCCAGGCCGTCGTGCCACGGGGCGTGACCACAGTGGTCTGGGACCCGCATGAGTTCGGTAATGTCGTGGGAATAGCCGGTGTGAACTGGGCGGCCGATGCGGTGATCGATCTTCCGCTTCGTGTCATGCTGCTTGCGCCATCGTCCGTGCCATCCGCGCCGGGACTGGAGCGGGCAGGTGCCGATTTCGACGCGACCGTGCTGGAGGATCTGCTCGCCCGGCAGGAGATTGCCGGTATCGCCGAAATGATGAACATGCGCGGCATCATCGAAGGCGATGCCCGTATGGAGGGCATCATCCAGGCTGGCCTTACGACGCGCAAGCTTGTCTGCGGCCATGCGCGTGGGCTGTCCGGACCCGATCTTCAGGCATTCGTCACGGCAGGCGTTTCGTCCGACCACGAACTCGTTTCCGCCGATGACCTCCTGGAAAAGCTGCGCGCCGGTTTGACGATCGAGCTACGGGGAAGCCACGATCATCTGCTGCCGGAATTCGTTGCCGCGCTCAATCGGCTGGGGCATTTGCCGCAAACGGTGACGCTGTGTACCGACGACGTCTTTCCCGATGACCTTCACAAGGGCGGTGGACTGGACGATGTCGTCCGACGGCTGGTCCGCTATGGCATGAGACCGGAATGGGCGCTGCAGGCTGCGACAATCAATGCTGCACGCCGGCTCGAACGGCAGGATCTCGGCGTGATTGCGCCGGGTCGCCGTGCCGATCTCGTGCTGTTCGAGGACCTTGAGAGCTTCGAAGCGCGTCGTGTTTTCGTTTCCGGGCGCGAAGTGGCGGCCGGAGGTGCGCTGCTTCAGCCCGCTCTCGAGGCATCGAGCGAAATTCTGCAGGGGACTGTCAAGCTTTGCCACCTGTCGCCGGATGATTTCCGAGTTGCAGTCGACAGTCCCGATGCGCGGCAGGTGAAAATTGCCACGATCGATCGTCCGCGCTTCACGCAGTGGGGAGAAGCGATCGCCGACGTGGTTGATGCTCACGTTGTCCCGCCCGAGGGAACGACGCTGATCTCGGTCATCCATCGTCATGGATTGGCCGAGCCGATCGTACGAACGGGCTTCCTCACCGGCTGGGGGGATTGGCGGGGCGCCTTTGCATCCACCGTCTCTCACGATAGTCACAATCTGACGGTTTTCGGGCGCAATCCTGTCGATATGGCGGTTGCGGCCAATGCTGTCATCGACGCCGGTGGTGGCCTGGCGGTTGTTTCAGACGGCATCGTGCAGGCGTTGCTTCCGCTTCCGCTGGGCGGACTTGTGTCGCAGGCCCATCTCGGCGAGGTTGCCGCGCAGTTTTCCGCAGTCCGGCAGGCCATGGATGGAATTGTCGACTGGCAACCGCCTTATCTGGTCTTTAAAGCCTGCTTTGGTGCGACGCTCGCGTGTAACGCAGGTCCGCACCAGACGGATCTCGGGATCGCCGATGTTGAGACCGGGCGTCTCCTGCCTTCCCCGATCCTTCAGATTTTTTGACCTGCAAATTTGTCGCAGTTGATTCTGCGCAAAGCATATCTGATTGTCGCAGGCTATCTCATGATCAAGGACAAGCGCGCCGGTGATGGGTCGCGCGTCGAGACGAAGGGGGTAATGCCCCTCGAAGGAATGATCATGGATCTTGCCTATCAAGTTGCCGACATGACGATCCCGGAAATCGATCGCGCGTTTCCGCTTGCCACGGCTGGCCGGATTGCAACGGATCTGTCGCAATGGCGACAGTTTTGCGAAACCATTATCAAAGGTCATGACCAGCCTGACCGTAACGAGCGGCTGATCGTTTGTGCCAATGGACGAGGTTATCTGAAGGCTCTGTGCATGACCCGGGTGATGCAGACCGAAGAAGGACCGGTTTTGGACGTCCCGGTGCAGGTGATTGCGACCGTCGTCGACGAAGAGGGCGTTCGCCGGGCAATGCATGATGGTCTTGTCGCGCTGGCCTACAAGACCGGCAGTGTGTTGCGGGAGACTGCCGCAGCCTGAACGGCCATCGGTCTCAGCCGTTGTTCTCACCGGTGAAGATGTAACCGACGCCACGAACCGAACGAATGAAGGTGGGCTGCGCCGGGTTGGGCTCGATCTTCTTGCGTAAGCGCGCAATCTGGGCGTCGATAGCCCGATCATAGGCATCGAATTGCCGACCGCGCGTCTGATCCATCAGCATTTCACGCGTCAGCACGCGGCCTGCATTGCGGATCATGACGGTCAGCATGTCAAACTCACCGGTCGTCAGCTCGATTTCCTGCTGGTCCGGATTGAGAAGGCGTCGGCGGTGGATTTCCAGCCGCCATCCGTCAAATTCAAGTGTCTGGCCTGGGTCCGCGTGGCTCTGTGCAGGTTCCGCCGGTTTGCGCCTTCGCAGGATGCTTCGTACCCGCGCAAGCACTTCGCGAAGATGGAAGGGCTTGGGAATATAGTCATCGGCGCCGACCTCAAGTCCGATGATCCGGTCCAGTACGTCATCGCGGCCTGTCAGCATCACGATCGGCACATCGGAGCCTGCCCTGACTTCCCGCGCCAGCGCCAGCCCGTCCTCGCTCTGCGGTAGCACCAGATCGAGCAGAATGAGATCGATAGTGTGGTCGGCAAGCGCCTTGCGCATGCCGTTGCCGTCTGCGGCGCCATGGACCACGAAGCCTTCGTCTTCGAAATAGCGCGTTACCATCTGACGGATACGCGGATCATCATCCACGATGAGAATCCGTTCCGCACGCTTCTCCACCATCGCCATCCCGCTGACCTGACTGGTATTTTATGCTGTTACAAACTGTTACACGATTTCACCAACCGTAACATGACAGGCATCCTTCTGTCACCGCCGCCCGACATATTGAGGTCATCAAGACAGAGGGATAGATCATGTTTTCGACAGCTTCCACCACACAGGCGACGATTGCGGCCATGGCAACCATGAAGCCGCAACTGGCAACGATGGAAGAGCTGTTTTCTACTTCCCCGCGCGAGACGCTGGATGTGGGCGAAGGCCTGTTCTGGGAAGGCGACCGCGCGCAGCACATTTTCGAAATCACGGAAGGCGTATTGCGTATCTTCAAGATCATTGCCGACGGGCGCCGCGTCATTACCGGCTTCCTGTACGCTGGCGACATGGTGGGTCTGTCGCTCAAGAATGTCTACCTCTACAGCGCGGAAGCGGTCACGCCGGTCAAGGTTCGTCGCCTGACACGAAAGGCGTTTCAGGATGCGATCGAGAATTCGCCAGAGCTTCGTCCGCAGCTTTTTGCGCTGATGTGCGATGAGATGGCGGCAGCTCAGGACCAGATGGTGCTTCTCTCGCGAAAGAGTGCCGAGGAACGTCTCTGCAGCTTCCTGATGATGCTCGGTCAGCGCCAGTCCGGGCAGACCCAGATGCCAAGGACCGTTGAACTGGCCATGAGCCGTCAGGACATGGCCGATTATCTCGGGCTGACCATCGAAACGGTATCACGTACCGTCACCAAGCTTATCCAGCGCGGCATCATCACGCCGAACGGTCGCCATGCTTTCGACGTCACCAAGCCGGGAAAACTTCTTGCGCTGTGCGGTGATGGCGATAGTTATGAGGACTTGGGGGATCGTGCCGTCAAAACCCGGCAGGCGGTATGGCCCCACTGATTGGACGAAAGGTTGACAGTCAAGCATGGCAGAGTTTCGAACCCCCGACACCGGCGCGGTTAACAGTGCGGGTTTGTTGTCGCTGCTCGATCCGGTCAATCTCATCGTTCATACCGCGCAAGGCGTGATCAGCGACTGGAGCACGGGAAGTGCTGCGCTCTTCGGATGGACACGCGACGAGGTCATCGGCCTGCATGTCACCGAGCTTCTATCACCGAAGCCCGGTGTTTCGCTTGAGGATATCGCGTCTTCGATCCGAGCGGACGGATCGTGGAAATCCAATCTCGAATATCGTCACAAGGACGGCCATACGATTTCGGTGCTCAGCCGCTGGATACCGTTCGGACGCGATGAGGACGGCACGGATCTCTTCCTGCAGTTCAACGAGGATTTTCGCGCAGCCGCCACGATCCAGGAAAACCTCGCGGCGCGAGAAGCGCATTTCCGCTCGATCCTCCAGACCGTGCCGGAAGCCATGGTGGTCATCGACGAGGTGGGTACCATCACCTCCTTCAGCACGACCGCGGAAGATCTTTTCGGTTACGAAGCGCATGAGGTCGAAGGCCGCAACGTGCGCATGTTGATGCCGACGCCCGACCGCGACAATCATGACAATTATATCCGCAACTATCTGCGGACCGGACAGCGCCGCATCATCGGCCTGGGTCGGGTGGTGAAGGGGCTGCGCAAGGACGGATCTACCTTCCCGATGGAACTGGCGGTCGGTGAGGCGATTTCCAGTGGCAAGCGCATCTTTACCGGCTTCATCCGCGACCTCACGAGCAGGCACAAGATCGAGGAGGAACTGCGGCAATCCCAGAAGATGGAGGCCATCGGCCAGCTGACGGGTGGTCTGGCGCATGACTTCAACAACCTGCTCACCATCATCAGCGGCAATCTGGAAATGCTGGAAATGCGGGTGCGCGATCCCAAGGCGCAGGTTCTGCTGCGAGAAGCGCAGGGCGCGACCGATGACGGGGCAAAGTTGACAGGACAACTGCTTGCATTCGGCCGCCGCCAGCCGCTCAATCCGCGCCTGACCGATCTGGGGCAGATGATTTCCAGCTTCTCGGAACTGATCCGCCGCACCATCGGGGACCAAGTGGAATTGCGCACGGTTATCCGGGCCGGGGAAAACGAGGCGCTGGTTGACGGACCACAGCTTCAGAACGCGCTTTTGAACCTCACTCTCAATGCCCGTGACGCCATGCCGGGTGGCGGACTGCTGACCATCGAGGTGAGCCGCAGCCATCTGGATTTTGACTATGCGCAAATGTACCCGCAGCTTCGGGCGGGCGATTATGTACTGGTGTCGGTCACCGATACCGGGATGGGCATGACGGATGAAGTCAAACAGCGCGCCTTTGAGCCATTCTTTACGACCAAGACCATGGGGGCTGGTACAGGGCTTGGTCTCAGCATGGTCTACGGTTTCGTCCGGCAGTCTGGCGGACATATCCAGATCTACAGCGAGCCGGGTCAGGGAACCAGCATCCGGTTGTTTTTGCCTGCCGTGCAAGGAGCCGTTGCAACCGGCCATGCGGAAGACATATCCGCGCCAGTCATGGACTATCCGGGCGGTGATGAGGTCATTCTGGCGGTCGAGGATGATCCGCGTGTTCGTCGCGTTGCCGTGGCCCGGCTCGAAAGCATGGGCTACAAGGTCCATGAAGCATCAAACGGTGTCGAAGCACTCGACGTACTGGAAAAGCACGACGATATCGCTCTCGTCTTCACCGATATTTCGATGCCCGGAATGTCGGGAGATCAGCTGGCGGAACATGTGCGTGAGCGATGGCCCGACATCCGCATTCTCTTTACATCGGGCTATGCCGAGCCCGAGGTGGCTGGCAAAGAACTTGCGGCTGACGAAAGTTGGCTGAAAAAGCCCTATACGGCGCGCGAACTTGCCGTGCAGCTTCGCGCCCTGCTGGACTGAAGTTTTCCGTCTGGGGGGGGGCTGTCAGGTCTTTCGGCGGGCCTGCTTGGCTGGCGGCTTGGCGCGTGAGGCAAGCATGGCCTCGATATCTGCCGCGGGAAGGGCTTTTCCGTAGAGATAGCCCTGGCCGTAATCGCAGCCCATCAAGCGCAGGGCAATCTGCTGATCCAGCGTTTCGACGCCTTCCGCAATCGTCTTCAGACCCAGATCGTGGCTCAGCATGATGAGCGCGCGTGTGATTGCCGAATCTCTCTGGCGTGTCAAAAGATCGCGCACAAAGCCACGGTCGATCTTCAGCGTTGTGATCGGATAGCGCTGGAGAGAGCCGAGCGAGGCATAGCCGGTGCCGAAATCGTCGAACGCGATGCCGATGCCCAGTTCACGCAACTCACTGATCAGTTCGTAGGCTCTGCCTTCATCCTCCAGCGTGGCGGTTTCCGTGATTTCCAGCTCCAGCCAGCGAGGATCCACGCCATGCTCACGCGAAAGACGGCTGACCTGTGCCGGAAGATCGCTTCCGCGCATTTGCGACGGAAACAGGTTCATGCCCATCTTGATCGGTGGCAATCCCTTGGCGACCCAGGTACCCAGTTGACGGATCGCTTCGTTCATGACCCACGCGCCAACATCGAGACTGAGGGCGCTCTGCTCCAGGGCTGGCAAGAAGTGCCCGGGCATCAACAGACCTTTTTCGGGATGCTGCCAGCGGATCAGCGCTTCGATGCCTGAGAGTTCGCCGGTTTCCAGGAGTACCTGCGGCTGGTAGTGCAACACGAATTGCTGCTTGCGCAGCGCTTCCAGCAGCTCGTCTCGAGCCACACGGCGCTGCTGCGATGTCTGCTCAACATGGCCCTCATAGGCGATGGCGCTGTTGCCGCCTGTCTTTCGCGCATGCGCCAATGCGAAATCCGCATTCGCCATCCACTCACGGGCATTTGCCGTATCCTGGCGCAAGGCATAACCGAGCGCGGCTCCGAGCTTCAGCTTCATGGACCCCAGATCAAAGGGGAGAACCATCTCCTCCATGACTGCCTGGGCCAGAACGTGCGCTTCTTCAAAGGTCTGAGCCGATTGAACGAGCAGACCAATCTGTTCCTCGCCAAGCCTTGCAATAACGCTTTCCTTGGCCAGAACGCGCGGCAGGCGCACGGCGATATTCTGGAGCAGCGTATCAAAGATGTCCTGGCCGAGCCGGTCTCCCGTTTCCTTCAGGCCGTCCAGTTCGATCAGTAAAAGTGTACCTGCAACATGTGTCTGGCAATGCTGATCGATCAGTTCCTCGAAGCGGTGACGGGTATTGAAACCGGTGACTGGATCCTGGTTCGCAAGGCGCAGGAGACGCTTGTCGCGTTCCCTCCGTTCCGAAATGTCGTTGATAATGGCGCCGATCCCCATGCCGGCTGCATCGTTCCATGCCGAAAGCGTAATTTCGATCGGAATCTCGCTTCCGTCGCTCCGCCGTGCGAACACCTCCACCGTCTTGCCATCAAGAAGTGGACCTTTCTTGTCGGACAGTTGTTCAAAACTCTGATGATGGGAGGCACGAAACCGCATGGGAATAATGATTTCGACGTCTCTGCCGATCAACTGCCCACGCTCATAGCCCAACAATTTGAGCAGACTGTTGTTGACGAACTGGATACGGCCCTGACGATCCACGGAGATCATGGAGAGTTCGGTCGCATTGATGAAGCTTGCAGCGGTCTGGCCCGGAAAACCCTCGCGGCGCTCTTCATAGTGGTTCATCAACAGGCGCGCAGCCTGTTGCAGACGCTCATAATCCGACGTTGAAAATTCCGTTCTCGCCCGGGTGTCGGCAATACAGAGCGCGCCCATCGTCTCGCCGCTGAAGGTTTTCAACGGAGCGCCGGCATAAAAGCGTATAGAGGGATCACCCGTCACGATCGGAAGATCCTTCACCCTGTCATCGGTCTCGGTGTCGAGGATGACGAGAGGGCTGCCTCCTTCGACTGTCAGATTGCAGATGCTGTCCTCGCGCGGCATCTTTTTCAGGTCTGCGCCGACGCTTGCCTGGATGATCTGCGTCTTGTCATCGATCAAGGAAATGTAGGCGATCGGAGCACTGCAGAAGTTCGCAATGAAGTCGCACAGGGAGCGGGAAAACAGATCAGGGCTCGAATCGCCCAGCCGGAACTCTTCGATCAGTTCCCTGCGCAGACGTGACCGCCCGTGTCCATGTTGCTTGCCCGGCATAACGCCCTCAACTCAATCTATGGGTGCTAGTTTATCAGTTGAAACCTTATGAAACACATAACGCATTTATCAATTGTGCCGGTTTTGCGTCATTTTGCATGCAGTTCTAGTAGGGCTGAAGATGTATCAGTCGTGTTGAACTTGGCAGAAATGTCTCTGACCGTCCGACATAGATGATTGCCGCCTCCGACATTGTATTCAGGATTGCAAGGAGTTCGGACTGGGTTTCCGTTTCCAGTGCCTCGAACGCATCATCAAGAACAATCCATCGCGGCTTGACCAGCAGAGCATTTGCGATGCGAAGGCGCATCTGATCATCTTCCTGCAGGACACGCTCCCATCTTTCGCGAGCCGACAACTTTTCCGTCAATCGGTGGAGGCCGACTGCTTCAAGTGCATTGCCCATCGCGTCCGGCGTGTAGGTGGCGACCGGCATCGGGTAGGTGAGAACTTCCTCCAGAGTTGCGTCCGGGAAGAACCCCTTCTGCGGGACCAGGAGCATCGAGCCGGATTTCGGCAGGCGGATCGTTCCCTTGCCCCAGGGCCACAGCCCGGCAATCGCCTGGAACAAGAGGCGGCGGTTGGCTCGCGGATCGCCGTTCACCATGATCCGTTCACCGGGCAAGATCACATATTCTCCGTCGAGCCGCAGCCCACGGTCACCACCGGAGCTGTTGGGTCTTGGCGACAGGAGCAGATCCTTCAGGGTCAGTTGCTCCGCCTCATCCTCTTCAACAGTCAATGTTTCCGGTTCTGCATGCTCGTTGTCGAGATCGATCAACGCCCTTCGAAACACCGAAACGCGATAGAGAGCGGCTTTCCAGTCGGCAATCGGACGGAAGTTATCGATATACCAGCGCAGCGCCGTGTTGACCTGGTTGAACGCACCGACCGCCATCATCAGACCGCCAAAGGAAAGGCCGCCACTGAAATAGACCGGTGCCGCAATCAGGATCGGTGCGATGGTGGTGAGCCAGCCGAACCCGGCAGAAACCCATGTCAGATTGGTATAGGCGAAGGCCAGCCGCCGGATGATGGCGAGAACTTCGCTGATGGCCTGCTGGATCCGCCGCCGCTCGCTGTCTTCGCCATTGGTCAGCGTAATCGCCAGCATGTTTTCGTTGGTCCGCATCATGGTGAAGCGCAGCTCGGCTTCCTGGGAGTAGCGCTGCGTGTTCAGTGTCGGCAGCTTGCGGCCAACATAGTTGCTGAGCATCGACGCAGAGCCCGCATAGAGTAGAGCTGCCCAGACCATATAGCCTGGAATGGCGATCTGCCGACCGTTGAAGGTGAAGGCGAAATCGGCCGAAAGCACCCAGAGGACACCGATGAAACTGGCCAGAAGGATGGTGGCGTTGACCAGCCCGATGGCAAGCGTCGTCGTCAGTTCCGCGAGATTGCGCGCATCCTCATGAAGCCGCTGATCCGGGTTGACCCCGATCTTGCCGAGGCTTGCCAGTCTCAGGGCCCTTCGCGGATGCATCCACTGATCGACGAGGTCTCGCGTCAATCCTTCGCGCATGAACAGTGCCGTCATCTGGTTCAGCCAGGCCTGGATGACGTTCAGCACAAGCAAAGAACCGGCGATGATGAAGAAGACCTTCAATTGCTCGAAAAAACCGTCGAGATCACGTTGCTCAAGCGCATTGTAGAACGGCGTGTTCCAGTAATTCAGACGGTATTGCGCATAGACAGTGGTCAGAATGATCGTCAGAAGTCCAACGATCAGCAAAAGCACCTTGTTTCTGACTTGAGACGACCAGAATGCGCCAGCCATCATTCTCAATTGGCCGCCAAATGTGAAGGGCGGGTAACCCGTATCCGGGTCTATCTGCGATGTTTTCGTCTCGATACTTGCCATTACGCGGTCCGGGCAGAGGCTTCTGCTGCGCCTGTTATCGGGGGCTAAGTGTTAATTCTAAATCACCAAGCTTGCCGCTGACGGACCTCAAATCCGTCAGGGTTACCCAATATGCAAGGCGAGCGAAAAAAATGACCGCAACAGAGGGATGTTCCGGTCACATCAATTCCGCCTGAGCCGTAACGAAGGGCACAGGTGGTCAGGCGCCCAGATGCGCCCGTTCTTCGGCGGGCATGGCGGCCAGCCGCCCGGCAAGGTTTGCCATGCGGCGGACCGCTTCCTCCAGCACATCATCCGGAACGGTGAGTGAAATCCGGATGAACCCTGCCGCCTGATGGCCGAAGGAAGAGCCTGGCATGACTGCCACCTGCTCCTTGCGCAACAGCTCCCAGGCATAGTCGGCGCCTCCAAGACCGGTGGCGGTAACATCCACCACCACAAACATGCCGCCTTCCGGCATCATGGGCTTCAGGAGGTTGCTGCCGGCCAGCGTCTTCTGAACGATCTCGGCACGGCGGCTGTAATTGTCGCGCATGATGCCTGCCGTCTCGAAGGGGCGGGAGAGCGCCAGTGCAGTCATGTCAGAGATGAAGGGCTGCACGCCAAACAGCATGGTTTCCGACACGGGCAGAAGTTTCTCGCAGAACTCTTCCGGTCCCGCTGCCCAGCCGCTGCGGAAGCCCGGCGCCGCGTGGGATTTGGAAATCGAAGAGACGACGATGGTACGCTCTGCCAACTCCGGCATATCGAAAGGAGAGGCAAAAGCATCGCCGAAAATCAGCTGTTCATAAACCTCGTCGCACACGATCCAGAGGTCGTGCTTCTTGCAGATTGCGCCTATGGCCGCGATTTCCTGTCCGGTGAGGACGGCACCGGTCGGGTTGTGCGGCGTATTGAGAAGAAGGACGCGGGCTTCCGGCGTGACTGCACGCTCCAGATCCTCAGCCTGCATGTGGAAGCGGTGCTCAGGCCGCAGGGGAACGGGGATGAGATGCGCACCCGTCGAGGCGATTACGCCTTCATAGGTCGCATAGAGCGGGTCGCCGACCAGAACTCCATCACCAGCTTCTGCCAGTCCCATCATGACCGCGTAAAGTGCCGATTGTGTGCCCGGAAAGCAGAGGAAGTTCTTTTCGCTGACACCGGGTCGCCGCTTCGAATATTTCGCGATCAGGGCTTTCAGAACGGCAGGCTCGCCGCGTCCGTTCGAATAGCGGGTGCGGCCTGCATACATGGCTCGCGAGCATTCGGCGAGCAGATCTTCGTGCGGCGGCAGATCGGGTTCACCAATGGTGAGCTCAATGATGGGCTGCCCCTCCGCCTTCATGCGTCTGGCCGTGGCGTGCAGAGCCCAGCGGCCTGAGCCGAGATCCGCAAGACGATCGGTTATGGATGCATAGCGCACGGAAAACCCTCCGTTGAAATCGATGTGAGGCCGTTTAACCCGATCCTCCTGCCACGGCAATGCACCCATGCAAACTGTTGCGTCCCGGATACGGGGAACACACCCAGCAAAGTTCTGGATACTCGCTTGCGAGCCGGGAGCGAGACTTTTAAGTGCTTGAGTAATTTTCGAACAAGTGCAAAAGTCAGTGCTTATTTGCAGCGCCAGCACTGCCTCACAAGAAGAAATGCTGGGGGAAAATGGACAAGGTTGATCGGCAGATAAATGCCGACGGTGAAGGTAACATGACGGACAAGGCGCAAGCCATTGAAGTTCGCGATCTGTACAAGCGTTTCGGCCCGCTGGAGGTTTTGAAGGGGGTTTCCCTCTCTGCCAGCCAAGGGGATGTGATTGCCCTGATCGGTGGGAGCGGATCAGGCAAATCGACCTTTCTCAGATGCATCAACATGCTGGAGCTGCCGACAGCCGGCAGCGTGACCATCCACGGCGAAACGATCGAGATGAAGCAGGACGGTCATGGCGGGCTGATGCCGGCCAATCGCCGCCAGATCCAGCGCATCCGTACCAAGCTCGGCATGGTGTTCCAGAGCTTCAACCTCTGGCAGCATATGACAGTCCTGCAGAACGTCATCGAGGTCCCGGTGCATGTACTCGGTCAGCCGAAGGATCAGGCGATTGCCGTTGCAGAGACCCTGCTTCGTCGCGTGGGACTTTACGAAAAGCGCGATGCCTATCCGGCATTTCTGTCCGGCGGCCAGCAACAGCGTGCTGCCATTGCCCGTGCGCTGGCCATCCAGCCGCTGGTGATGCTGTTTGACGAGCCGACCTCGGCGCTCGATCCTGAGCTGGTTGGCGAGGTGCTTTCCGTGATCGGCGATCTCGCCAGGGAGAACCGCACGATGATCCTGGTAACCCACGAAATGAAGTTTGCGCGACAGGTGGCAAGTCACGTCATCTATCTGCATGGCGGCGTTATCGAGGAGCAAGGCCCGCCAGAGGCTATCTTCGAAAACCCTCAATCGGAGCGGCTGAAGAAGTTCATCAGCTCCATTCACTGAGTAAGCATTTCCAGGAAAAGTGTCATTGCGGTTTTCCGTCCGGACATGCGTAAAAGCAAAACCAGAAAAATCTCGAAAGGGGAAATCATGAAAAACTTCGTTCGCACCACTGCCCTCGCGCTCTGCATGACAGCGGCAGCCTTTGCCTCGGCCTCCGCGCAGGAGGTCAAGGTTGGCGTCGATTCCGGTCCGTACCCGCCATTCAGCTCGCCGGATGCCAGCGGCAAGTGGGTTGGCTGGGAAATTGAAATCATGGATGCGCTGTGCGCCGAAGCCAAGCTGAAGTGTGTTCTGACGCCGCTCGCCTTCGATGGCCTCATTCCTGCGCTCACCTCGAAGAAGATCGACGCCATCATGAGCTCGATGTCGATCACCGACGAGCGCAAGAAGATGATCGATTTCTCCGATAAATATTACAACACGCCGACCGCCGTCATCGGTCCGAAGGGCGTGAAGTTCGAGCCGACGGCTGAAGGCCTCAAGGGCAAGATCATCGGCGTTCAGGTTTCGACCATCCATGCCGAATATGCCCAGAAGTATTTCGGCAAGGCAGTTTCCGAGATCAAGGAATACCAGACGCAGGACGAGGCCAATGCGGACCTCGCAGCCGGTCGCCTCGATGCGATCCAGGCCGACCTGATCACGCTCGACGCCTTCCTGAAGACAGATGCCGGCAAGGCCTGCTGCGAGCTGAAGGGTAACGTCAAGGACGATCCGGCTATCCTTGGCTCGGGTGTCGGCGTTGGTCTTCGCAAGGAAGATACGGCCATGAAGGACAAGTTCAACGCAGCCATCAAGGCCATCCGTACGAACGGCACCTACGACACGATTTCGAAGAAGTATTTCGACTTCAACATCTACGGCAAGTAAGCAGATCTTCTTTGTGGCCGGGTTCTTTCAGTTGAAGGAACCCGGCTGTTTGCTTATTCTGGATTGAAACGTACTGTTTCAATAATCTAGCCCTGAAAGTCTTCTCCCATGGGCGCAACAAGTTTTGACTTGAGCCTTTTGTCCTTATCTTCCCCCGGCTGGGGTGGCGTGCTGCTCATGGGCCTTTTGATGTCCCTGCAGGTGGCCATCGGTGGCTATCTGCTCGGGCTTCTGATCGGTATCGGCGGCGCGGCGGGAAAGCTCTGGGGCGGCCCCATTCTGCGCGACCTTCTCGAGGTTTACACGACCGTTGTGCGCGGCGTGCCTGAACTCGTGCTGATCCTGATCCTGTATTATGCCGGCACCGATGCGGTGAACCAGCTGATGCAACTTCTCGGGCTTCCCGCGGTCGACATCAGCGGGCTGACGGCGGGGATTTTCGTGATTGGCGTGGTACAGGGCGCCTATTCCACCGAAGTCCTGCGCGGTGCGATTCTTGCGGTGCCTCCGGGTCAGCTGGAGGCGGCGCGTGCCTATGGCATGTCGCCTCTGCTTTCGCTTCGTCGCATCACCTTTCCGGCCATGTTGCCCTATGCCATTCCGGGCCTTTCGAACCTCTGGCTGATTGCTACGAAGGATACGGCGCTGCTGGCGGTCGTCGGTTTTGCCGAATTGACGCTCGTGACGCGGCAGGCGGCTGGCACGACCAAGGCCTTCCTCACCTTCTTCCTTGCGGCGGGTGCGCTCTATCTCATGGTAACCCTGGTTTCCAACCTCATCATCGGGATCATTGAAAAGCGGGCGCGTCGCGGTTTCGCGAGACCGGAAGGTGCCGCATGAGCGAGGTAACCGCTATCCCCGCTTATCAGGCTCCCAAGGCGCGCAGCCTTTTCGAGCCGCATCGCATCTTCCTGATGGTCCTTTTTGCGATCATCCTGCTTTCCATGGCCTGGTTCATGCGCTGGGACTGGATTCCCAAATACCAGACGCGTCTGCTCTGGGGCATCTGGGAAACCATCGTCATGCTGTTTTCGACAGCGATTGCCGGGTTCATCCTCGCCGTGCCTCTGGGGCTCGTGCAAGTAACGGGACCAAAGCCGCTGGCCTGGCTTGCGCGAGGGTTCTGTACGCTGATCCGTGGTACGCCGCTTCTGCTTCAGCTCTGGCTATTGTATTACGGCCTCGGTTCGCTGTTTGCGCAGTATCCGGAAATTCGTCAGTCCTTCCTCTGGCCTTATCTGCGACAGGCATGGCCCTACGGTTTCGCCGCCTTGACCATCTCCTTTGCGGCCTATGAAGGCGAGGTCATGCGTGGCGCCTTTGCAGGCGTGCCGAAAGGGGAGCTGGAAGCTGCCAAGGCCTATGGCATGGGGCGTTTCACCATGTTCCGCCGCATCTGGCTCCCGCGCGCGATCCAGCGGACGCTGCCGACGCTGACGGGCGAAACCGTGATCCAGCTGAAGTCGACGCCGCTGGTGGCAACCGTGACGGTGGTGGATGTCTACGCCGTGATTTCCAAGGTGCGGCAGGATACGTTCCTGACCTACGAGCCGCTTTTGCTGCTGGCCGCCATCTATCTCATCCTGACCGGCATTCTTGTTTTCTCATTCCGGCAGCTGGAGAAGCGAATCCCTAACCGCGGGGTTTGATCTTCAACATCGCCCAGGCTCCGAGGAAGGGGCCTGGCGCAAGGAAGGCAAAACACCATTGCCAGCTTCCAAGGAGCGAAGCGAGCTTTGGCATCAGCCAGATACTGACTACGGTCAGGGCAAAGCCGATACCCATCTGGAAGGACAGGGCGGTGCCGACAAGGTGCCGCTCGGATACTTCCGTGGCCGCTGCCGAAAACTGGGCACTGTCGCCGATGACTGTTATCCCCCAGATCAGCACGACGATCATCAGCAGCCAGAAGGGGCCGTTGAACAGGAAGCCGACCAGAAGCGCACAAGCGCCAGAAGCCAGCATAAAGCCGGCCGTCGTTCTGGCACGCCCGAACCTGTCGGATAGAAGCCCGCCTGCAATGCAGCCGATGACGCCTACAGACAGAGCTGCAAAGGTTGCCAGTGATCCGGCACCCGCCGGACCAGTGGAAAAACCTGCCGGTGCCGCCTTGAGAAAAGCCAGTAGCCAGGCCCACAGGGCATAAAGCTCCCACATATGGCCGAGATAACCGGCGTTCACGAGCATCAAGTCGCGATTGCGGATGATCTGGCCAATCTGGCGCGGGTCAAAGATGGCCCGGGCAAAGGGGTATGGGCCTTCTTCTATCCTGAAAAGGAAGATCGCGGTGGCCACGCAGGCCGACAGCGAGGAGAAAAGGACCACCAGCTGCCAGTTCAACCCCGATGTGAGGCCACGAAACAGATGCGGCAGGGAGGAGCCTGCTGTTAGCGCTGCGATCACGAACCCTAATGCAAGACCTCGGCCCTGCTGAAACCATGTTGCAGCCAGTTTCATGGCGGGCGGATAGACCCCAGCAAGCGCAAATCCGGTGAGGAACCGGCAGACTATCGCGCCAGCAAAGCCCGGTTCCAGCAGCAATGCGGCATTAGCCAGCCCCGCCAGTGCGGCGGATGCGGCGGCCAGACGGTTCATCCGCACGATATCCGGCAAATTGACGAGGCTGGACAGAAGCGCGCCAGTCACGAAGCCGATCTGTACGCCATTGGTCAGCCACGCCGAGGAGCCTTGCGGGAAGGCGAGAGCTGCGCTCATCTCCGGTGCAATGGCCGTTGCCGAAAACCAGCTCGACAGGGACAGGACGACCGCAAGACATACCCATCCAAGGAAGCGCCAGCGATTTTCCTGCGCCATCTGCGTTTCAATCTCTTTGACGGAAGGAGGCTGCCGTGTGGCTTTCGGGTAGCCGAGCGTTTCCGAACAGCTTTTCGCGCAGCGTGCCTTCGCGATATCCGGTCTTGTAGACACCACGCTCCTGCAGGATCGGGATGACATAGGCTATGATGTCGTCGAAGCACTCCGGCACCACGGTGCGCGACAGGTTGAAGCCATCAATGCCTGCCTGTTGGCTCCACGCCATCAGCTGATCGGCAATCTCTTCCGCAGAGCCGACCATGGGCGGTTGGCGGCTTCCCAGCACCATCTGCTCCAGCAGCTTGCGCTTGGTCCATTGCGGTCCGGCGCTGCGGCTGACCGCTTCAACGTTCGAGACAATGGCGTTGCTCTTGCCCGTTTCGATGGGCTCGTCGAGATCGTATTTGGAGAAATCGATGCCTAGCGAGGCGCTGGCATGAACGAGAGCCGCTTCCGAACTCACATAGCGACGATACTCCTCGAATTTCTCTTGCGCTTCCTTCGCTGTTCTGCCGGTGACGATGGTGGCCCCCATGAAGACCTTGATGTCTCCGGCGGAGCGGCCGAGTTCAACGGCTTTTGCCCTGATGTCATCGACGATGGCGCGAACGCCTTCCATCTTCTGGCCGTTGACGAACACGCATTCCGCATGGGTCGCGGCGAACTGTCGTCCGCGCGTGGAAGAGCCCGCCTGATAGAGCACCGGCGTGCGCTGCGGCGAGGGGCTGGAAAGATGCATGGCGTTAAGACGGTACTGCTTCCCCTCATGCCGGATGGCACGAACCTTTGCCGGATCGGCGTATAGGTGGTTCTCACGGTCGAAGCGCACGGCATTATCCGCCCAGCTTTCTTCCCACAGGCGATAGACCACCTGCATATATTCATCCGCCAGATCGTAACGGTCGTCATGGGCGGCCTGCTGGTCCAGCCCGATGGCTTTCGCGGCGCTATCGAGATAGCCGGTCACGATGTTCCAGCCGATCCGCCCGCCCGTGAGGTGATCGAGCGTGGACATGCGGCGGGCAAACAGGAAGGGCGCGTCATAGGTGAGGTTTGCAGTCACCCCGAAGGCCAGATGCTTCGTCACCGCAGCCATGGCAGGCACCAAGAGAAGCGGATCGTTGACCGGCACCTGCGCGGCCCCTTTGAGGGCAGCATCGGCATTGCCACCGTAGACATCGTTGACGCCCACCACATCGGCCAGGAAGATCCCGTCGAACAGCCCTTCCTCCAGCCGTCGGGCATAGTCCATCCAGTAGGAGATCTCGTTGAAGCGATGCGACTGATCGCGCGGATGCGCCCAAAGACCTTGCTGGATATGCCCGACACAGTTCATATCGAACGCGTTGAAGCGAATTTCCTGTTTCGTTCGATCTGCCATGGTTCCCTCTGGTGCCGTTTACGGTCGGCCGAGTGTTTCTTATAGATTTCATTTCGTCTACTATAGGAGACGAAATTTGAGGATTGCAAGATGGATCTGCATGAACAGCAGACAGCGGCGGCGATTGCAGAACGTATCCGGCTGGAGCGGGAGGACCGTGGCTGGTCGCTGAGCGAGCTGGCGGAGCGTTCCGGGGTGTCGAAAGCCATGATCAGCAAGATCGAGCGTTGCGAAGCAAGCCCCACGGCCACGGTTCTCGGGCGGCTATCTGGCGCTTTCGGCCTGCCTCTGTCGCGACTTCTGGCGCTGGCCGAGCAGGCAAGCGAAAGACTGATACGTGCCGACGGACAGGCCATCTGGAAAGATCCGGAAACCGGCTATACGCGTCGCGCTATCTCTCCGGCAACCGGCAACGGTCTGGAATTGCTGGAGGTTACTCTTCCGGCAGGCGTTCGCATTCCCTATCCGGCCTCCGCCTTCGCCTTTCAACGGCAGCAGATCTGGGTAACCGGCGGTGAACTGGAATTCGCCGAGGGTGAGGTGGTCCATCACCTTCGCCAGGGGGATTGCCTGGAACTGGGATCGCCGCAGCCGTGCGTGTTCTTCAATCCGGGCAAGGTAGAAGCGCGCTATGTGATTGCGCTGACCCGGCGGCTTTAAACCTTATGCGCCGAGCCAGAGCTTGATGATGAGGCCGACGATGCCGACGGCCAGAACGCCTGCCATCCACAGACCGACGAACCAGAGAATTTGCCTGACTTTCGTCCCTGCCATCAGTGGTAGCCTTCCTCCGGATCGATCTTCCCGCGGAAGACCCAATAGGCATAGGACGTGTAGATCAGGATGGCCGGGACGAGCACGGCGGCTCCTACCAGCAGGAATTTCAGGCTTTCGTCCGGGGCTGCCGCATCCCAGATGGTGACGGAGGTCGGCACGATATAGGGGTAGAAGCTGATGCCGATACCAATATAGGCCAGCACGAAGAGGCCCAGCGCGCAAAGGAACGGGCGGGTGTCCTTCTTGTGCTGCAGGCCCGTGACAATGCCGTATAATCCAGCGCCGACCAGAAGCGGAACGATGACCGTGAACAGGGCGCCGGGATAGAGAAACCACCGGTCGAGATATTCAGGTTTCAGAAATGGCGTCCACAGGCTGACAATGCCCATGGCGGCCACGGTGCCGAAGGCCGTGACGAATGAAAACCAGCGCGCCCGTTCTGCAAGTTCTCCCGTCGTTCGCATCACCAGCCATGTTGCTCCAAGCAGTGCGTAACCGATCAGGAGCGCAAAGCCCGTCATGATGGAGAAGGGCGTCAACCAGTCCCACCAGCCGCCGGAATAGGCGCGATTGGCAACCGGAATGCCCTGTACCAGAGCGCCAAGCGCCACGCCTTGCGTGAAGGCTGCGACAGTGGAACCACCAGCAAAGGCCCAGTTCCACAGCCATTCGGCCCGTTTTGTGCGCCAGCGATATTCGAAGGCCACACCGCGGAAGATCAGGGCCAGAAGCATGGCGATCAGCGGCGCGTAAAGGGCTGGTAGAATTGTGGCATAGGCAAGCGGGAAGACTGCGAGAAGTCCGCCGCCGCCCAGAACAAGCCATGTCTCATTACCGTCCCACACGGGCGCGACGGAATTCATCATGACATCTCGGTCATGCTTTTCCGGAAAGAATGGAAACAGGATGCCGACACCGAGATCGAAACCATCCAGCACCACATAGGCGAGAACGGCAAAGGCAATGATGGCTGCCCAGATGAAGGGAAGATCAAGCTCCATGATGGGCACCTCCGTGTTTGGCATGGTTTTCGGCAAGTGCCGGGGCAGGCGTAATGCCCGCGCTGCGGATCGGGCCCTGGCCCAGATGCGGTTCCGGGTCACGCGGCAGGCGGCCCATGAGGCGCAGGATGTAGAAGGTGCCGGCACCGAAGACGAGGAAATAGACGATGACGAAGGCGACGAGCGAGGCGCCGACAGCAGGTGCGGAGATCGGCGAGATCGAATCCGCCGTCAGCAGATGGCCGTAAACTGTGTAGGGCTGGCGACCGACTTCGGTGGTAATCCATCCAGCGAGAACAGCAACGAAACCCGCCGGACCCATGACGAGCGCAAAACGATGCAGCCATGCGTTCTGGTACAGCGTGCCGCGGAAACGGCAATAGAGGCTGAAGAGACCGAGACCCAGCATGGCAAAGCCCAGCGCAATCATGACCCGGAATGACCAGAACACGACTGCGACCGGCGGCTGCTTGTCACGCGCAACGGTGTCCAGACCGTTCAGCGGGGCATTCAGATCATGCTTCAGGATCAGGCTCGAAAGCTTGGGGATCTGCACGGCATAATCGATCCGTTGGTTTTCCTGATCGGGGATGCCGAACAAAATGAGCGGCGCTCCATCCGGATGGCTCTCGAAATGGCCTTCCATGGCCATGACCTTGGTGGGCTGATGTTCCAGCGTGTTCAGGCCGTGCATGTCCCCGGCGAAGATCTGGATTGGCGCGACGACGGCAATCATACCCATGGCCATGGAGAACATGGTGCCCGCGCGCAAGGGAGCGGTGCGACGCAGCAGATGCCAGGCACCGACGGCACCAACGACCAGGGCCGTGGTGAGATAGGCAGCCAGAACCATATGCGTGAAGCGGTAGGGGAAGGACGGGTTGAAGATAATCGCCCACCAGTCGGTCGGCACGAACTGCCCCTTGTCATTCATGGCAAAGCCAGCGGGGGTCTGCATCCACGAGTTCACCGACAGGATCCAGGTTGCTGACATTAGCGTCCCGAAGGCCACCATCAGGGTTGCGAAAAAATGCAGGCCGGGACCGACACGCTTTCGCCCGAACAGCATGACACCGAGGAAACCCGCCTCCAGGAAGAAGGCGGAAAGCACTTCATAACCCATCAGCGGCCCGATCACCGGCCCTGCCTTATCCGAAAAGACGCTCCAGTTTGTGCCGAACTGGTAGGACATGACAATGCCGGATACCACGCCCATACCGAAGGCCAGCGCGAAAATCGTTTTCCAGAAATCGAAAAGTTCCAGATAGACCGGCTTCTTCGTCCACAGATACAGCCCTTCCAGAACGGCCAGATAGCTCGCAAGCCCGATGGAGAAGGCTGGAAAGATGATGTGGAAGGATACGGTAAACGCAAACTGGATTCGCGCCAGAAGCGTTGCGTCAAAGTGCTCGAACATTGTCTCGCCCTCATTGTGGACCTCGTCCCCCGAAATCCTGTTAATGAGAGCTATGTGGCTGTCGCTTGACGTTTAGCAATAGGAAGTTTGGTCGCAGGCGCGAATGGTCGCACGTATTGCGCTATGTCAAAGAAAGGGCGCCTCCTCGAAAAACGAGGGGACGCCCAAGGGGGGAGGTTCTATGACGCTGCCGCTCTGGCTCTCGCCTGTGCGACAGCTTAAAAACGGCTCGGCGGCATCATTGTTCCGTATCCTGCAAGATTAATCAAAGATTGAGCAGAAACTTCCACAACTGCCAGCAAGGGCAGATGGTCGGATGCGATCCGGGTGGCCTCGTTCCTGACGGCTTCAGCGGACAGGATGCGCGGACCATTTGCGGTAAAGATATGGTCCAGTCTCAACAGCGGAAAGCGCGAGGGAAATGTCGGATCGGGGCGTCGTCCCGTCTGCTGCTTGGGATCCTGCAGAGGTTTCAGCAAATTGCGATAGGCTGCGGATGACGGAATGGAGTTGAAGTCGCCCATCACGATGAGGGGTTTATCCACGCAGTCGGGGTGACCGATCCAGTCCGAGCCTGTCAGTTCTTCCGTCTGCCGCAGGCGATCGCGTCGCAACAGGCCAAGATGGGTGTTGAAGACGTTGACCTTCACTGCGCCCACCTCGACCTCAGACCATATTGCTCCGCGGGGTTCTCCATAGGATTGCAGGCCGCCCGCCCGGACCAGCCGCACCGGCAGCGCGGTCAGAAGCGCATCTCCGTAGAGCTCCTCCTCGACGCTGAGAGCCGGGTGAAAATGAAAATCCATCTTCAGCCGATTGGCGATGACTTCCGCCTGGTCGATGCCGCCGCTTCGACGCCGGCGAACATCCAGTTCCTGCAGGCCGATGATATCCGGCTTCAACGACGCGATCACGTCCGCGACGCGACCTGGATCGAGCTTTCGGTCGGTGCCCACGCAGCTGTGAACGTTATATGAGAGAATTCGAATGGTCCGGCTGCTCCGAGGCGCCGTATTGATGTCAGGTTCGATCATGACGCGGGGAACCCCTTGAGGCTGCGTTTCGTTCCCTCAAACCCTGCAACTGCGGTCCTTTGCGACGAAACGGAAGGACGAGGAGACATCGTGAGACGGCATCTTCTTCGTATACTCATTCTGCTGATCATCTGTGTGGCGCTCGTTCTGGTGTATCGCAGTCTCAGTCGCTACAGTCTGGAGGACATTACATCCTCACTATCGCAAATTCCGTCCTACCGGATCATAACCGGCTTCCTCTGCGTCATTGCATCCTACATCTGCCTCTCGCTCTTCGATTATCTTGGCTTGCGCTATGTCGGAAAGGGGCAGGCCTATCCAAGGGCGGCGCTCGCATCTTTCTGTGCCCTGTCCATTGGCCACAATGTAGGGGGAGCCGCTCTTTCAAGCGGCGCCGTCCGGTATCGGTTCTACACGCGTTGGGGACTGAGCGGGGATGAGGTTGCGAAAGTCATTCTGTTCTGCGGTGCGACCGTTCTGCTGGGCCTCAGCATGTTGGCGGCCATTGCGCTGATCTTGATGCCCCCGACCGGAGAGACGATCCTGCAGCTTGATCCCGGTCCGCGAAAACTGCTGGGGCTGGCATTTCTTGCCTATCCGGTTGCCTATGTCATTTGCTCGATCTGGGGTCGCCCACCCCTGAAATTCCGCTCCTTCCGCATGGAAATGCCGACCACGTCCATGTGTATCGCGCAAATTGCTGTGGGAACGGTCAATTTCGGCTTCGTGGCTGCTGCTCTGCATCAACTGCTGACCGCCTTCACCGATGCGGGCTATCTGCAAGTGGCAAGTGCCTATGTAACAGCAACGATTGCCGCCATGCTCAGCCATGTCCCGGGAGGGTTGGGGGTTCTGGAGGCGACCATGCTGATGGTGCTGCCTGCCGGCGCATCCATCGGGTCTCTGGTTGCTTTCCGCGTTCTCTACTACTTCGTGCCGCTTCTCATCGGCGCGCCGCTGTTTCTGTTGACAGAGATTCTGGCGCGCCGGGAAGGTCCGGGTCGTTCCGAGCCGTCAGGTGAAGCTGCGCATCAGGCGTGACAATGCCCAGCGCGTGCCGACCTTCAACTGGCGGAATGGCCAGAAGGGTCGGCGCGGATCGATCAGCGAGGTGCCGATCAGCGAATCCGTCTCTCCGTGCAGCACATCGACGTTGAAATGACGCAAGCCCCGACGCTGATTGTTCAGCCGTTCGATCGTGCGGATCAACGAGCCAGTTTCCTCGACAAGGCTGGCAACGGCTTCCGGCGTCGAGCCGAGATGTTCAGCGAGGAGATCATGACGAAGATCGAGTACAGCCTTTCGATCTTCTGCCTTCTCGGGTTCGAACGCCAGATCGGATTCCGTATCCAGACCTTCGGATCGGTTATTGAGGTTGGATGATCCAATGCGGATGAAACGGTCATCGATGATGACGAGCTTGGCATGGACGATAATTTCCGTCTCCTTGCCTTCTTCATCCTGTGTCACCGAGTAATAGACGCGCAGGCGATTATAGCGGTCATGACGTTTCATGCGCCGGATGAGACGGGTCCGATTATGACCCATCATAAGCTTTTCCAGAAAGCCGTGCGATTCCTGGGTCACGAGAATGATGATTTCCGGTCCATCCGCCTCCGCAAGCCGATCCATGATCGTGCGCGCAACGGCAAAGGAGGCGAGATATTGCGATTCCAGGTAGATGTGGCTCCGCGCGGCGCGCAGGGCATCATGCGTCAACTGGATGGCTTCGCGACGTCCGCGGCGACCGTTCCACTTCAGCGGTTCGGTGAGAGCAAGGGCGACGGGGCAATCGGTCAAGACCGGTGCCAGGTCCGTCGGCCAGAGATCGTCAGAACTTGGCTGGCCAGGCGCCAGTTCCTGCTTCGTCGCCCATTTCCAGCGCTTGCGGCATGCATCGCCCACCAGCCTTGCGGCATCGCCGGATACGATCGACTGCGCATCGTGAACAGGGCCGTAGCAGGTTCCATCCGGCGAGCAGCGCAGCTTGTTCGGAATGGAATGATTGCGATCGTCCCAGCGGCGGGCGGTCAGGTCTATGCCGCCGAGGAAGGCAACCGTATCGTCGACGCAGACCATCTTCTGATGGTGGCTGGCGCGGATTGGGTGGCGGAAGTCGAATTCCATAATGATGCGGGGATGGTCGTTCCAGCCCGTCTTGCGGAATATCTTCAGGCTCTTGCCGGAATAGACCGGTCCCATGCCCCAGACCAGAATGCGGACGATGAGATCCGGCTGGGAATCCACACGCTGGCGAAGGATCTGGCCAAGCGTCGGACTGCCAGGAACCTCGGGCTGAAGGCGGATATGGGGGTTGAAGTCCCAACCGACGATGAAGATCGAATGACGAGCCTTGTAGAGAACCTGCTCGAGCCTGCGATAGTATTCCGCACCGTCGATCAGGAATGCCGCCTTGTCGCATCTTGAACTGCGCCAGGCATTGCGGCCAGGCTGAACGATGCTGCCTGTTGCCGATGTATCCGTTTCTGCCGATGATCTGTAGTCCACGGTCTTCACCCCTTCGCTATCCGTGCCGCAACAACGCATCGGCCGCGCGCGGGTTCCGTGGCGGCCGATGGTGGATGGCGAAGGGCTTTTCTTTAGCGAACCTGCATGGGGGGATCGCGCGTCTCATCCGGGTTCGGAACCGGCTCCTCGTCCGGTAGACGGTCGGGTTCCGGCTCCTCGATGGGTGGTTCGGGCACCCATGTGGGCGCCGGCATCGGAGGCTGCTCGCTGGGATCGCGGGGATCAGACATCCACTTTTCCTCTTGGTTTCTGCTGACACCAACCCACATCAGTGGAAATGGTTCCGGCCGAATGCTGGTTGGCGGGTTCGGGAAAAAGGAGAATGAAATGACCCATGCTCGAGATCATTTCGCCGTCTGGCTTCGTGATGCGCATGCCATGGAAGTTCAGGGCGCGACCATGCTGCGCAGCCAGATCGGCCGCATCGAGAACTATCCGGACCTGCGCGAGCGGTTGCAGGAGCATCTTGGTGAAACCGAAGACCAGGCCCAATCTTTGCGGGAGTTGATGGAGCGTGCACCCGGTCCGCAGTCAGTGCTGAAGGATGTCGCCAGCAAACTGTCGGCGACCGCGCAAGGTCTCACCGGCCTGCTTGCCAGTGACGAGATCGTGCGTATCTGCACCAGCATCTACAGCTTCGAGCATACGGAAATCGCCACGTATCGCGTACTCTATGCAGCCGCCGACGAGATCGGCGACGGCAAGGCTGTCGATGTATTGGGTAAGATTATCGAACAGGAGAAAGCCATGGCTGACTGGATAGAGAGCTATCTGGACGGCGTGACCCGCCTCTATCTCATGCGTGAGGAACGCGACCTCATCGCGAAGCGATGACTTCATCGCGCCTTGAAACGCTGGGTCAACTCATCCGGATCACGCACACCGGCCTGGTACAGTTCGATGATCTGTGCTGCGATGTGGCTTGCATCGCTTGACCGGATTTCTATGCCTTTTGTTTGTCTGATGCCATCAAAGATCGACTGGAGAAACTCCAGGTCGCGTGGTTCGAGTGTGGATTTGTCAAAATTCATATCTCGCCTCCATGAGGAGGGCGAAAGTCACCGGGCGCATGGGCCACGGTCTTCCAGCCGCCGATGCCCGTTCAATCAATCGACGGTAATATGAGTGTACGCTTATCAACGAGGAATGCAACCGGACGCATCTTCACGAAATCCGAAGTGTTCGTGAAGGTGCGGCCTTTTTCCTGTTACTCAGGAAAGCTTGTTGGAATCGTGATCCTGATATTGCTCGGTCTGGATCGCCTTGCTGTCGAGCCCACGTTCGCGGGAATGCTGAGCCTTGTCGCGGTTCGAGAGGATCATGTTGTCGTTGACCTTATCCTTGTCGAGATCGGTCATGGCGCCGGCGCCAGATTGCTTTCCGTGTGAACTTGCGCCGATATGTTTCGAACTTGCATTGGCCATTCTTATCTCCTGCGTTTCAGGCTTACGCTCACCAAACCGCCTGCTGCGCCCATTGATCCCGTTTCCGAAGCAACTTGTATCTGCCCGAGATTTCAGCCACCCTTTAGGGTGAGGACCAGGAGGATAAGGGTTGGGGAAGCGATATCTGTCGGCATTGGTCGGCTTTATCCTGATCGGTGTCGTTTTCGCCATCCACGGCGGCGACATCATCAAGGCGCGCTATCTCGCCGAAGCAGCGACGCAGGGCGGTACCACCTTGAGGCTGGCCGTGTCGGCGCTCGAGGGGCACCTCAAGCGTTATGAGGCACTACCGGCGCTGATTGCAGATCAGCCTGACATCGAGGCCCTGATTCTCCAGCCGGACAACCTGATCCGCCGTCATTCCACCAATCTCTATCTCGCCAACATCAATGCGCTTCTGAAATCCTCCGACATCTATATGCTGACAATGGACGGCGAGACGATCGCCGCCAGTAACTTCGACCTGCCCACCAGCTTTATTGGCCAGAATTTCAGCTACCGTCCCTATTTCCAGGAGGCGGCCAAGGGCAAGCAGGCCCGCTTCTATGCGCTGGGCACCACATCGGCCAAACGCGGCTATTATTTTTCTTCGCCCATCGAGATTGGCGGCATCGTTCGGGGCGTGATCGTCTTCAAGGTCGATATCGATGTGCTGGAAGCCTCATGGGAAGGAGGGGATGCACGCATCTTCGTGTCCGATCCCGAAGGCATCATTTTCATGACGGGCAGCCCGCACTGGCTCTATCATTCGATCCTGCCGCTGACGCAAGAGAGAATTGACCGGACCTCCGCCTCGCGTCGCTACTCCGATGCCGTGCTCAAACCGCTTCCCTTCACCGAACGCGTCGAGGATGGCCACCGGATCATGAGCGTTGCCGAAGCAGGTGGAACGCGCGATTACCTGGTGCTGTCTCAAAGCATGCCGGATGCGGACTGGACCGTGAATGTGCTTACGGACACGGCCTCGGCGCGGGCGCAGGCGCAGACCGTCGTGATTGCCGTTCTGCTGGTCCTGTGTCTGGTGGGCCTCGGTGTTGCAATCCTGATGCAGCGCCGCGCACGGCTGGACGAGCGGCTGCATCTGCAGGAGGCCGCCCAAGTGGAACTGGAGCGCCGGGTCGAGGAGCGCACAGCGGATCTCGCGCGGGTCAACACCCGCATCGAGGAAGAGATCGCCGAACGCCGCGCAACGGAACTTCAATTGCGCCAGACACAGGCAGACCTGATCCAGGCCGGAAAGCTTGCGGGTCTTGGCCAGATGTCGGCCGCACTTTCCCACGAATTCAACCAGCCGCTCGCGGCAGCCAAGACCTATTCCGACAGTGCGGATGTCCTGATCGAGCGTGGCAGGCTCGAAGAAGCGCGCGACAATATCCGGCGTATTTCGGCGCTCATCGACCGAATGGCCTCCATCTCGCGTCACCTGCGCAATTTTGCGCGCAAACCGAACGAGAAACTGAGCGGCGTGGCGCTGGATGACGTCATCCGCGATACGCTGGAGATCGTCTCGACCCGCCTGAAGAGCGCGCAGGCGGAGATCGATATGTCGCTTCCCCGCGATATCCCGCCCGTACTCGCCGGGTCCATTCGCCTGCAGCAGGTTCTGGTCAATATCATCACCAATGCAGCGGATGCGGTCGAAGGTCTCGACGACAGGCGTATCGAACTGACGGTCGATGTGGATGAGATGGTGCATATTCGCGTACGCGACCATGGCGCGGGTGTCGCGGCGGCGATCAGCGAGCGCATTTTCGATCCGTTTTTCACCACCAAAGGTGTTGGCAAGGGCTTGGGACTCGGCCTGTCCATATCCTATAACATCATCAAGGATTTCGGTGGCAGCCTGAGCGTCGCGAACCACCCGGATGGCGGGGCGGTCTTCACGATCTCGCTCATGGCGGCAACCGGGCAGGTGGGCCTAGCGGCGGAGTGAGCATGCAGCGTGTATTACTGGCGGATGACGAGGAGGAGCTTCGCCGTTCCACAGCCCAGGCGCTGGAGCTTTCCGGCTTTCAGGTCCAGACCCTTGCGAGTGCCGAACAGGTTCTGGAACTCATCGGCTACTCCTTCGAGGGCGTGATCGTCAGCGACATTCGCATGCCCGGCATGGACGGCATGACCCTGATGCAGCGTGTCCGTGAACTGGATGCCGAAATCCCCGTCATTCTGGTCACCGGTCATGGCGATGTGCAATTGGCCGTCAAGGCCATGCGCGAGGGCGCCTATGATTTCATCGAGAAGCCGTTCACTACGTCGCATCTGGCTGGCGTGTTGCGCCGTGCTCAGGACCGCCGCAACCTGGTGCTGGAAAATCGGCGGCTTCGCGCGGTCGCGGGCAAGCGCGACGATATCGAGACTCGGCTGCCGGGGCGTACGCAGGTCATGGTCGATCTTCGCTACCAGATCCGCGCCATCGGTGCCGCGGATGCCGATACGCTGATCATTGGCGAGACAGGGGTCGGCAAAGAGGTGGTGGCGCGCGCCTTGCACGATGTCAGCGCCCGCGCCAACCGTCCCTTCATTGCCATCAATTGCGCGTCGCTGCCGGAAACCTTGATCGAGAGCGAACTTTTCGGGCATGAGGCAGGCGCGTTTCCCGGCGCGCTCAGACCTCGCTACGGCAAGTTCGAGCACGGGCGGGGCGGCACGATCCTGCTCGATGAAATCGGGTCCATGCCCATCGATCTCCAGGCGAAGTTCCTGCGCGTCCTGCAGGAAAGGGTCATCACCCGGCTGGGCTCCAATGAGCCGGTAGGACTCGATGTGCGTTTCATTGCAACGAGCAAGGTGGATCTGGAGGCAGAGGTTGCCGCGGGCCGCTTCCGCGCCGATCTCCTTTATCGTTTGAACGTGGTGACCCTGCGGGTCCCCTCTCTGGCACAACGCCGGGCGGACATCCCGCTTCTGTTTCTGCAGCTCGTTCGCGAGGCGGCGGCTCGCTATGGCCGGGAAGACATGGATGTGCCGCAGGAAGTGGTCATGTCCGTTGCGCAACGGGACTGGCCGGGAAATGTCCGTGAATTGCGCAATGCAGCCGATCGTCTCGTTCTTGGCCTGGACATGCGACCCGGCGATGGCGGCGCGCTGGTCAAGCCGGAGAGCGGTCGCCTGGCCGACCGTGTTGCGGCGTTCGAACGGAACATCATTGCCGCAGCAATCTCGGCCAATGGCGGCGCCCTCAAACCCGTCTACGAGCAGCTGGGAATCAGCCGAAAGACGCTTTACGAGAAAATGCAGAAGTATGGTCTCGACAAGAAACTTCTGTCTCCGGACGGGCTTGCGGAACTGGGCGAAGAGATCTGACGGACCAATTGACGGCGTGATGGGTGGAAATCCACACATGGGGTGATGGGCTTGGGGCGGAATCCACCCATGATCACGCAGGGACAGTCACACTTGTGACCATTCGGTGGCAGGAAGCGGTTGCTCGCGCCCACGATCCTCAGCCACATAGTCGCCATCCGGTCGTTGCGGGAGGAGCCGCGACACCGTCGATTGTCATGAGGAGGATGACCATGAAGCTTTTTAAGGCTCTCGCTTGCGCAACTGCATTTGCCGCCGTTGCTTTCTCGTCCGTTGCACAGGCTGCCGGTTACCCTGAGCGGTCGATTACCATGATCGTGCCGTTCTCTGCAGGTGGCCCGACCGATACGGTTGCACGCCTCGTTGCAGAATCCATGTCGAAGGATCTCGGTCAGCAGATCATCATCGAAAACGTCGGCGGCGCTGGCGGAACACTCGGTGCCGGCCGCGTGGCGAAGGCGGATGCAGATGGTTACACGCTGCTCCTTCACCACATAGGTATGGCAACCAGCGCGACCCTCTATCGCAAGCTGCCCTATGATACGCTGAAGGACTTCGAATATGTTGGTCTCGTCACTGACGTTCCGATGACCATCGTGACCCGCAAGGACATGGCAGCAAAGGATCTCAAGGGTCTCATCGAGTTCGCCAAGGCCAACAAGGACAAGGTGACAGTAGCCAATGCCGGTATCGGTGCCGCATCCCACCTGTGCGGCATGATGTTCATGAGCGCGATCCAGACCCCTCTGGTCACTGTGCCTTACAAGGGTACGGGCCCTGCGATGACCGACCTTCTGGGCGGTCAGGTCGACATCATGTGCGACCAGACGACCAATACGACGAAGCAGATCCAGGGCGGTACGATCAAGGCCTATGCCGTGACGTCGCCCAAGCGTCTTGACGTCCTGAAGGATGTACCGACGGCCGTCGAAGCAGGATTGGCTGGCTTTGAAGTCGGCATCTGGCATGGTGTCTACACGCCGAAGGGAACGCCTGCCGCTGTCAACGAGCGTCTGTCCAAGGCGCTGAAGGTGGCGCTGAAGGATCCGAATGTCGTTGCCCGCTTCGCTGAACTTGGAACCGTGCCGTCCCCTGAAGCGGATGCCACGCCCGCTGCCCTGAAAGCCAAGCTCGAGGGTGAAATCACTCGCTGGCAGCCGGTGATCAAGGCTGCAGGCCAGTACGCGGACTGACATCGACTTGATTGCCGCACGCTCTGGGAACAGGTGTGCGGCACTTCTCTTCTCGCGGCTGGCTCGAACTGTGTGTCATGCGGATCATGACGCTTGCCTGTCGCCTGCCACGTCTGACGCATCTGTCTCCGAATAAGGGATCGATATCCCGGCGAGCACAATGCGGGGAGCTTCAAAGGGTTAGAGCGTCGTCAATGTGTCCGGAAGGATGCCCGGCGTTCTGGGGAGGCATCATGAAATCTGTTGAATTTGACAAGACAAACGCCGCCTGTGGCGCGCTGTTTGTCGCCATAGGGCTGTTTTTCGGCTTCGAGTCGCTGGATCTGGAACTGGGCACGGCGTTTCGCATGGGGCCGGGTTATTTTCCGTTCCTGCTGGCCTGCGCGCTCGTGCTGCTGGGTGGCATTATTCTGTTTCAGGCGTTCCGCGTCGAACATGAGGGCATCGGCCCGATTGCATGGCGAGGGCTTTTCTTCATCCTGCCGTCCGCGATCTTCTTCGGCCTGACCATTCGCGGGCTCGGTTTCGTGCCGTCGCTGTTCCTCACGGCCTTCATTGCAAGTTTCGCCTCATCCAGAATGACGCCCATTCTGGCGATCCTGCTCTCGGCCGGTTTGACAGTGTTTTCGGTCCTGGTGTTCGAATACGGCCTCGGCCTTCCATTCCGCACATTCGGCCCCTGGCTTGGCTTCTAGGAGATAGCCGATGGATCTTTTCAGTAATCTTGCACTTGGTTTCTCCACCGCAACGTCGCTGGCAAACCTGTTCTTCTGCCTGATCGGTGTTCTTCTCGGAACCCTGATCGGCGTCCTGCCGGGGATTGGTGCGACCGCGACCATCGCCATGCTGCTGCCCATCACGTTCCAGCTGGAGCCGGTTTCCTCGCTCATCATGCTCGCCGGCATTTACTACGGTGCGCAATATGGTGGCTCGACTACGGCCATCCTCATCAACATGCCGGGCGAAAGCTCTTCCGCCGTGACCGCCATCGACGGTTACCAGATGGCGCGCAAGGGGCGGGCAGGGGCGGCCCTGGCCATCGCCGCGCTCGGCTCCTTCTTCGCCGGTACGGTCTCCACTTTCCTGGTTGCCATCTTCGCTCCGCCGCTGACGAAAATCGCCCTGCAGTTTGGTGCTGCGGAATATTTCTCGCTGATGGTGGTCGGTCTCGTCTCGTCCATCGCGCTTGCATCCGGCTCCATCATCAAGGCGCTCGCCATGGTGGTTCTCGGCCTGCTGCTCGGGCTTGTGGGCACCGATATCTACTCCGGCACGCCGCGCTTCACGCTAGGCATTCGCGAATACTCGGACGGTCTCAACTTCGTCGCTGTCGCTGTCGGCGTCTTCGGGATCGCGGAAATCCTGCGCAATCTTGAAGGCGAGAAGAACAGAACCGTCCTGATGTCGAAGGTCAGCGGCCTTCTGCCGACGAAGGCGGACTTCAAGGAAATGTTTGCGCCGGTGCTGCGCGGAACGGCCATCGGTTCTGCTCTGGGTATTCTGCCCGGTGGCGGTGCGATCCTGGCCGCCTTTGCATCCTATACGGTTGAAAAGCGTGTTTCGAAGAAGCCGGAGGAATTCGGCCATGGCGCGATCGCGGGCGTCGCGGGTCCGGAATCGGCCAACAATGCCGGTGCCCAGACTTCGTTCATTCCGCTTCTGACGCTTGGCATTCCGGCAAACCCGGTCATGGCGCTGATGGTCGGTGCGATGATCATCCAGGGCATCGTTCCCGGTCCGAACGTCGCGACCGAGCAACCGGCCCTGTTCTGGGGTATCATTGCTTCCATGTGGATCGGCAATCTGATGCTGGTCGTGCTCAACCTGCCGCTCATCGGGCTTTGGGTGAAGCTTCTGACGATCCCGTACTACGTGCTCTTCCCCATCATCATGGCCTTCTGCTCCATCGGGGTCTACAGCGTCAACTCGAACGTGTTCGATCTCTATGCAGTCGCCTTCTTCGGCTTCATCGGCTACGTCCTCGTCAAGTTGCGGTGCGAACCGGCGCCTCTTCTGCTCGGCTTCGTGCTGGGGCCGCTTCTGGAGGAAAACCTGCGTCGCGCCATGATCCTGTCGCGCGGTGATCCGACCACCTTCCTGACGCGACCAATCAGCGCGACACTGCTGGTGATAGCCCTGGGTGTTCTGGTCGTCGTGCTGCTGCCGAGTGTGCGCAAGAAGCGCGAGGAAGTGTTCCAGGACGAAGAATAGTCTGCCGGACAGTCAAACAAACCGCCGCCGCTCTTTTACCAGAGCGGCGGCGTTTTCGTTTTACAGGTGAGAGTTGTGACGTATTTGAACCAATACGTTGTCACATTGTATCCTGTACGGTGAACCTCTCTTGGTTCCGTGAGCGATCTCGGATAGAAGTATCGAATAGGTCGCCGGAAGCACCACTGCGGGGGGATAGAGACGATGATCGCCATGATGGTGATGTTCAGCCAAGGCTTCAGGACGTAACCTCTCCACATGAAGAGGTTTTCGGGACTTCTGCCAACTGCTCCGATTGGAGCCTATCTGGTTGCATTGGCGGCTGTCATTGCCCTGCCGTTGATTGCCTTCGTGATCTTCCTCATTCTGCGGCTGGAAGCGCAGCAACGCGCCATTCTCAACGCTGATACGCAGGACGATGCCCGCACCATTGCGCGCGCCATCGATCAGGAGTTGCGGGATGCAATCACGACTCTCAAGCTGATCTCCACATCCCCGGAACTCGATACGAACGACCTTGGCGGCTTTCATAACAGAACGCAGATGAGTCTTCGGGGAAGCTCCCGCTACGTTCTGGTTGCCGATGAGAAAGGCCTGCAGCTTCTCAATACCCGCGTCGACTATGGAACACCTTTGCCCCTGTTATCCGACCAGGAGACCTTTACGCTTGCAAGGCAGACGGACCGTATCCAGGTGTCAAACATCTTTTTTGGCAATACCAGCAAGCGCTGGGTCTTCAACGTCATTCTGCCGCTCGACGGGCCTGCGCGTGTCTCAGGGGCCGCAGCGCTCATCCTCACCCAGAATGCGGAGGACCTGCAGCGGTTGATGTCTACCGAGGGTTTGCCGAAGGGGTGGTCTGTCGGCGTTCTGGACAGGCGGGGCCATGTGGTGACTGCCACAAATGCAGCCGCCGGAGATCCGCCGCCGATATCCTTTGCCACGCAAGCCCTGATGACCGGCAATAGCGGAACCATAGAGGATGTGAACGGCAGCGACCGACTGATGTACGGCTATGCCAAGCTTTCGCCCTGGGACTGGAAGATCGTTGTCTGGGGTCCGATCAGCACGGCTCAGGCGACCATCGTTTCGACATGGCGCTACTTCGTCATCGGCAGCGCCACCTTCCTGACCGTTGGTTTACTGATCGCCTATCTGCTCGGGCGCCAGTTGCGGACGCCCATCCGGCAAATCGCGGAAATGGCAGAGCGGATTGGCCGGGGTGAAATCGTATCTCCGGTAGAGACGCGCATAGCTGAGGCCAACCAGGTTGCCATTGCACTGTCCAATGCCTCGTTCGATCGTAGCGAGGCTGAAGATCGCGCGCATCTGGTCATGCGAGAGCTGGTGCACCGGACGAAGAACATCATGACCCTAATCCAGGCCATGATGCGCCAGTTGGCGCGCAAGGAAACGAATATCAACGCATTTCAAAGCGCCATTGGCGAACGGTTGCAGGGTCTTGGCCGATCCATCGAGATGCTGGCGCAGGAGCAATGGGCAGGCGTCCCACTGATGCGCGTCGTAGCACAGCATCTTGAATCCTTCGCCGAAGCTCAAAGCAGGGTGGATGTTGCCGGTCCGGATTTTGTTCTGCGCGCCGAAGCCGTGCAGAACCTCGGTCTGATCCTTCACGAACTGGCGACCAACTCGGTCAAGTACGGTGCCTTGTCAGCGCCGGAAGGGCGGGTTTCGCTGAGCTGGAGGGTTGACGAGGCCGAGGAGGGGGAGCCACGCATCATCATCGACTGGGTGGAGCAAAATGGTCCGCCTGTGCAGGAGCCCGCAACGACCGGTTTCGGAACGACGATCATCAAACGGCATGCGGCGGCGGCATTCAGCGGGCATGTGGAAGTTGATTATTCGGAACACGGATTCCGCTGGACACTCTCCGGTCCGCGCCGTGTTTTCGAGCGTTGCCCGACAGAGGCGCAAAAGGAAGACGCCTGATTTCGGGCACTGTCGTCATCCCTAACCGGAATTTCAAAATTACACATTTCCTGTAGAGGAACGAAGCAATACATCCGGCGTTTGGCGCACATGGATGTCACAAGCACGCTTGAACCCGCAAAACCACTTCTGGATACGATCGGCCTCGTCTATGTCAGCGATGCGGAGCCGGGGATACGGCGCCTGCGCAGGGGCAAGGGCTTCTGCTACCGGATGCCCGACGGATCGCTTCTCTGCGAAGGACCCGAAAAACAGCGTATCTCGGCGCTCGGTCTTCCGCCAGCCTATGAAAATGTCTGGATCTGCCTGGACCCGAACGGCCATCTTCAGGCAACCGGGCTGGATGCGCGCGGGCGGAAGCAATACCGTTATCACTCTGCGTGGCAGACCTTTCGCAGTGAGCTGAAATACGACCAGCTCGGTTCCTTCGCCGATGCACTGCCGCGGATCCGGCGCCGGATCGAGCGCGATCTCCTGAATGGACTTGATCGGCAAGAGGCTGTGCTCGCGGCTCTGGTCTCGCTTCTGGATGTCACGCACCTTCGCATCGGCAACCGGGCCTACGCCAAGCAGAACAAGACCTACGGGGCGACGACGCTTCTGAAGCGGCATATGAGCTTCAGCGAAGATGGAGTACTGCTGAAGTTTACCGCCAAGGGTGGCAAGCGCGTGCGCCATACCATCCGTCATCCGAAGCTGCAGCGCCTGTTCGAGCAGATCGCCGATTTGCCGGGCCGGCAGCTTTTTTCCTGGCTGGATGAAGAGGGCGTGGCCCACCCTGTGGATTCCGGTCGCCTGAATTCCTATCTGGCGTCCTGCGCGGGCCTGACCGTTTCAGCCAAGACCTTTCGGACGTGGGGCGGCTCTCTCGCAGCCTTCACCGCAGCAACCCGCGCCGTAAAACAGGGTGAGAAGGTTCGCATCAAGATGCTGACTCATGCCGCTTCCGAAAGGCTGCAGAACACGCCTGCCGTATGCCGAAACAGCTATATCCACCCGACGGTTCTTGCGCTCGCGGAAGACATTTCGCCGCTCCAGCGCCTTATGGAGAAACCTCTGGCCGCCGACGCAAAAGTGCGCGGCCTGCGCGCCGAGGAACAGTGGCTGCGCGCTTTCCTGAAGCTGTCGAACGCCGGATGATCGACTGAGCTTGATGATTGATACGAAAAAGGCCGCTACGGAAGCGGCCTTTTTGCTAGACGTTGAGATGCTCAGGCAGCCTGACGCTTGTGGCGACCTTCCTGGACCTCTTCTACGATCTTTGCCACGAAGGCCTGAAGATCTTTCGGGGAACGGGATGTGATGATGCCGTTATCGGTCACGACTTCCTTGTCTTCCCAGGACGCGCCCGCGTTTTTCACGTCGGTCTTGATCGAATGGTAAGAGGTCGCCTTGCGGCCGCGCAGAGCATCGGCCTCTACCAGCAGCCATGGGCCATGGCAGATAGCCGCAACCACCTTGCCGGTCTTGATGAAGTTGCGGACGATGTCGACCGCCTTTTCTTCCGTGCGGAGGATATCCGGGTTGATCTGCCCGCCCGGGATGACCAGCGCGTCATAGTCATCGTGCTTGACCTGATCGACCGTGATATCAACCGGTACGGTGTCGCCCCAATCCTTCTCGTCCCAGCTCTTGATTTCGCCGGGCTTCAGCGAGGCGATCTTTACATCTGCACCATGCCTGCGCAGCTCTTCCAGAGGCACGCGCAGTTCAGAGCGCTCATAGCCGTCGGTTGCGAGAATAAGAATACGTGCGGAACCAATGTCAGTCATATTTATATAATCCTTTGTCAGTGATTGAACTTGTGTCAAGGACGTCCGGTCGAAAGGTCACGACCATTGATGGAAGCCGGTACGCTGATTTGATCGCGCGGCCTGCGTGGGAAAGGCAGGCTCACGCTTTCCGGTGAGACAACATGCAAGTGCGGGCGATCAGCACCTGTTGGCCTGTCCACCTTGCCGCTTTTGCTCCAGAACTTTCTCAAGCGTTTCACCAGATTTTCCATCGTCGTTCTCCCATGACCATCTGTGGTGGCGAAGATCTTTCTGCCTTCTTGCGGTGATCAAACCCGCAAAGTGTAATTTAGGTTCCTGTTAAAAAACGGATCCGATGTCGGGAACAAAGTTGGCAGGCCAACGTTTACGGGCATTGGTGCGGTCATCAGGGATGATCAAACTTTCTCTGATTGAGCCGGGGCAGTATGAATGTTGAGCGATTGGCAGGGGCGGCCAACCGATCACGAGAGGTGATCCATCACCTCCGTCTTGTTTCTCTTGCAATTTGTCTTCTTGCCCTGAGTTCGTGCAGCGGCGTTCAATCGGCGCTCGATCCTGCTGGTCGGGAAGCGGAAGCGGTCGCGACCCTGTTCTGGGTCATGGTTGCAGGCGGTGGCCTCATCTGGCTCTGCGTCATGGGTGCCTTTCTGTTTGCCGGTCGCTTCAAGACGCAACCGCTGACCGAACGCCGCGCAGGCGGCATCATCGTCTTTGGTGGCGTTGCCTTTCCCGTTGTGGTGCTGGCGGGCCTGATTGCCTATGCAGTCTGGTTGATGCCTGCCATGCGGCCCTGGTTTGCGGGCGAGGGCGAAGGTTTGCGCCGCATTGAAATCACCGCCGAGCAATATTGGTGGCGAGTCCGTTACCTCGATGACAAAGGGCAGGTGCTGCGCGAGAGCGCCAATGAAGTGTTCATGCCGGTCGATGAGCGCGTGCTGTTCGTCCTCAAGGCAAAGGACGTCATCCATTCCTTCTGGATTCCCTCGCTTGGCGGAAAGATGGATGCCATTCCGGGACGAATGAACAATCTTCAGCTCGAAGCCACGAAGACCGGCAGCTATCGTGGCGTCTGTGCTGAGTTCTGTGGCACGGCTCATGCGCTGATGGCCTTCACCGTCGAGGTTCTGGAAAAGCAAGCGTTCGAGGACTGGCTGCAGCCCAAGGCGAGCCCAACGCCGGTTTCAGCGGCCCAAACACCCGATGCCGGGGGGCTTGACGCGTTCCTCAAGAACGGGTGCGGGGCCTGCCATGCGATTGATGGCACGCAAGCGCAAGGTGCTATCGGACCCAATCTGACCGGTTTCGGGACACGGCCAACGCTTGCCGCCGGAACCTTACCCAATACGACCGGTCACCTGATCCGCTTCATCAAGACCCCTGATCTCATCAAGCCGGGCGTCAATATGCCCTCTTACAACATGCTGCCACAGGCGGAAGTCGAGGCGATCAGCCTTTACCTGAAAGGACTGAAATGACCGGCAAGCTTGGCCCCCTCCTTCCGCAGGATCAACGCGAGGCGCAGGATAAGCGCCTGCGCGACGTGTGGAAAACCCCCTCGGGCTGGCGCTACTGGACATCGGTCAACAATAGCGAAATCGGCCTGTGGTACGGCTGTACGGCCTTCATATTCATGCTGTTTGCAGGCGTTCTCGCGCTCTTGATCCGGCTTCAGCTTGCCGTTCCAGATAATACCTTTCTCAGCGCCAATTTTTTCAATCAGGCCTTCACCCTGCATGGCACGGTGATGATGTTCCTGTTTGCGGTGCCGATTTTCGAAGCCGTCGCGATCTTTCTTTTGCCGTCGATGCTTGGCGCGCGCGAGCTTCCGTTTCCTCGGCTATCCGCCTTCGGCTTCTGGAGCTTTGCGATCGGTGGTGTTTTCGTTTGTGGCTCGATCTTCTTCGGTGCTGCACCCAATAGCGGCTGGTTCATGTATCCGCCGCTTGCAACCGACAAGGAGCAGACGGGCATTGGTGCCGATATCTGGCTACTTGGGTTATCCTTCATCGAAGTGGCATCAATCGCTGCTGCCGTGGAACTCATCGTCGGCATCATGAAGTGCCGCGCTCCCGGCATGCGCGTCAACATGATGCCGCTCTTTGCCTGGTACCTGCTTATCGTGGCAGGCATGATCCTGTTTGCCTTTCCGCCACTGATTGCGGGCGACCTGCTGTTCGAGATGCAGCGCATGTTCGACTGGCCCTTCTTCGATGCGGAGCGCGGTGGTGATCCGCTCTTGTGGCAGCACCTTTTCTGGATTTTCGGCCACCCGGAAGTCTACATCATCTTCCTGCCAGCCATCGCGCTGATGGCGATGATCGTGCCGACCTTCTCGCAGCGACCCATCGTCGGCTATTCCTGGATCGTTCTGGCGGCGGTGGGCACCGGCTTCCTGAGCTTCGGGCTCTGGGTCCACCACATGTTCACCACCGGCCTCCCGCAAATTTCGCTGGCCTTCTTTTCAGCCGCATCGGAAGCGGTTGTCATCCCCACCGGCGTGCAGATCTTCGTGTTCATTGCCACCATGCTGGCGGGCCGGGTCATCTTTTCGGTACCAATGCTGTTCGGGGCAGGGGGCCTTGCCATCTTTATCATCGGCGGCCTGACCGGCGTCATGGTGGCGCTGGTGCCTTTCGACTGGCAGGCACACGATACCTATTTCATCGTTGCTCACCTGCACTATGTGCTCATCGGTGGCATGCTGTTTCCGGTCACGGCGGGCATCTATTATTTCTACCCCTTCTTCAACGGCAAGAAGCTCTCGGATGCCTGGGGCAAGATCGCCTTCTGGCTGATGTTCGTGGGCTTCAACGTCGCCTTCTTCCCCATGCATTTCGCCGGCTTGCGCGGCATGCCCCGGCGAGTGTTCACCTATCCCGCCGAGATGGGATGGGACTGGTTCAACCTCATCTCCACCGTCGGCGCCTTCGTCTTTGCGGCCGGCTTCCTGATCGTGGTGGCCGATGTTGTACGGCCAAAGACCAGACAGGCGCCAGCCAAGCCCAATCCATGGAATGCGGGCACGATGGAGTGGTTGAACCAGCATGAGGAAAGCTGGGGCATTCGCTCAATTCCCATCATTAAAAGCAGGTATCCGCTGTGGGATCAGCCTGATCTGCGAAAGAACATCGAGGATGGCCGCTACTATCTGCCAGACGCAGAGACGGGCCATCGCGAAACGCTGGTGACATCAGTGCTGGATGGTGCGCCACAGCAGGTTTTGCGCGTCGGAGGGTCATCCTATGTCACGATGATCGCCGCGTTCCTGCTAGGCGGTGTCTTCATTGCACTCACCTACGAATGGTGGTGGACCACGATCATCTGCGCCATCGGCACATTGATTGCCATTCTCTACTGGCTGTGGACGGGGACGGCGCAGATCCCGGAAGCAGAGATGCGCGATGCAGGACTTGGGGAACGCTTTCCGCTCTATGTATCCGGCCCCGCATCCGTCGGCTGGTGGGCAATGTTCATCACCATGGTGGGTGATGGCACCGCATTTGCGAGCCTGATCTTCGGCTATTTCTTCTATTGGACGATCCATGATGATTTCACGGGAGGGCAGGTCGGTCCAGGCTGGCAATGGCCGCTGGCGGCAGCGGCGCTGTTCGTGATTGCCTGGGGCTGCATGCTTCTGGCGCGCTTTGCCAACACGCGCAATCTCGCCTCCACGATGCGGCTATCGATTGCTGTCTCCTTCCTGCTGACGATCGCCGGTGTCGCAGCCGGTCTGATGGGGCCTTACCAGCATGCCATGGAGCCGACATTGCATGTGTACCCCGCCACCGTCTGGATCCTCGCAATCTGGACCTCGACGCACGGCGCGGTGGCTCTCATCATGCAACTCTATTGTCTGGCACGCAGCTATGCCGGCTACCTGACGGCAGACTACGATCAGGATCTCTGCAATGTGGTGCTCTATTGGCACTTCATGGTGTTTACCGCCGTGGTGACCTATCTCACCATCGGCCTCTTCCCGGAACTGAGGTGAAGCGATGAAGAGCTTCATTCCGCGCGAAGTCGAAACATTGTGGACGTTGTTCACGGCCCCTGCCGTGTGGGCGCTCCACTTTCTTGTCTGTTATGTTGCCGCCGCCATCTACTGCGCCAAACCCGGATTTCTCGGGCTTGGTTTTCTGGACCTTCGATGGTTGCTTGGCGGCCTGACATTTGTCGCGCTCGCCTTCATCGTGCTGGCAGGCTATCTCGCCTGGCGACAATGGGGGTTCGGCTCTGGCGATCCGCCCCATGACGAGCCGACCCGCGATGACCGCAAGCTGTTTCAGGGGTTTGCCACGCTGCTTCTCTGCGGCTTGAGTTTCGTGGCCGTGATCTATACCGCAATTCCGCTGATCTTTCTGGCGGAGTGTCAATCATGACCGTCAAGCGATCGTGCCTTGTCGCCGGATTGCTGATCGTGGCGCTTGCCTGGCTTTTGCTTGCACTCGGCGACAAGACATCCTTTTCCATCCATATGATCGTGCACATGGCGGTGGTCGCCGCTGCCGCACCATTCATGGCCTATGGAATGGCGGGAGGCAGTCTCGATTTCGTATCGCGTAGTCGCGTACTCACGCCCGTCACGGCCTCCATGCTGGAACTGGTCACCGTCTGGGGGTGGCATTTGCCTGCCGCGCGTGAATGGGCCGAAACATCAATGCTGGCTCGAGTTCTCGAACAGACATGCTTCCTCAGCGCCGGATTGATCCTGTGGCTTGCATGTCTTGGCGGCACCGACCCCGAACGTGACAGCAAGCGGTTGGGCGGCGTTCTGGGCCTGCTTTTCACCTCCATGCACATGACACTCCTGGGGGCGCTTCTGGCGTTGTCGCCGCGTCCGCTTTACGGGGCCGGTGAAGTCACCTGTTTCGGGATCGTGCTGTCGGCCGGTCAGGACCAGCAGATCGGCGCGGTCATCATGCTGATGGTTGGAGCGGCCGTCTATCTTGCCGGTGGTGTTGCGCTGCTTGGGCGCACGCTGCGTGAACCTGAACCAAACCCCCTGGGAGATCGCTAATGGTCGTTCGCTGGAAACACGTCCTTCTTGCTTTTCTGGCCGCGGTTATCCTGGGCTTCGGGTTTGCCTGGTCAGGGCTGATGGGCGTTGGAGCACGCAGCGGGCATTGGGCGGTCACGGACTGGTTTCTCCACTGGGTGATGCGCAACTCGGTCCGAACAGCCGCCCTGCAAACCGAGCCGCCGCCTTTCGATAATCCCGAAATGCTGAAACTGGCCGCCGGACATTATGAGCAGGGCTGCGCCTTCTGCCATGGGTCTCCGGCTGAGGAGCGCTCCGCTGTGTCCCGCAACATGCTGCCCGAACCTCCCGACCTGAAAGAAAAGGTACCTGAGTGGACGAAAGCTGAGCTGTTTCACATCGTTCAAGACGGCGTGCGTTTCACCGGCATGCCTGCGTGGCCAGCCCCGCATCGGGAAGACGAGGTGTGGTCGATGGTGGCGTTTCTCGAGCAGGTTCCGCAGATGTCGGCGGAGGATTATCGCCAGTTGGCCGGGCTGGATGTGACTGGCGGCAGCAATGCCGTGCTGGACTGCCAGTCCTGCCACGCGCCAGAGCGACTGAACGGTAAAAGCCTGATTCCAAGCCTCGCTGGTCAATCGGAAACCTATTTGCGGGAAAGCCTGTTTGCCTATGCGGATGGTCGACGTCTGAGCGGCGTGATGCAAACGGCGATTGCCGGTTTGTCGAAAGAACAATTGGCGTCTCTCGCCAGAGACTATGCCAGCATGCAGCGTGGTAGCGTCGCAAACCATGACGCCAATCCTCGAGGAGCTGATATCGATAAGGGCCGCGAACTTGCTGAAAAGGGGCGAGCGGCAGATCGCATTCCGGCGTGTCTCACCTGCCACGAGCGGGCGGATGGTAACCCGAGTTACCCCAAGCTTTCAGGCCAGAGTGTGCCTTATCTGACCAATCAGCTACGCCTGTTCCGTCAGGAGCACCGTGGAGGAACTGTTTTTGGGCACCTCATGCTTCCAGTGGCGAACAATCTGACCGACGCAGACATCGAGAATGTCAGCGCCTATTTCGCGTCGAAACAAGAATGATCCGACGCAGCACAGGACGTTCAGGCCGCTCAAACCGGCACGATGAACATGTAGCAAGCTGCGACTGCGAAAACGAAACTGGCGGCTTCAACCCATTCGCGTGACATGACGACTTCTCCCTGACTGTGTGTCCTCAAAACGCTCCTTCCGTTTTCAGGTTCCACAGAATTGCCACAGGTGTGAAGAATGGGCCGAAACTCTGTCTGAAAAATGACAGTCTCTTAAGAATTTGCAGCCATATGGCGGGCCCGTGCTGCCTCTACAATGGACCGGATCTCGCGTGCCATTCCTGCCTCGAGCACCAGGCCTTCGGTCGGGATGACGCCCGGATCTTCCTCGTGATTTTTATAGCTCGCGTCATCGCGGATACTGGCGATGAAGCGGTCAATGGCGCGGTCTCCGCCCATGAGCGCTGCAACGAGGTCTATCATCAGCTCTCGATGTGCATTCACGCGTCCTTCGAGTTCTTCCGGTGTCAAAGCGGTCATTCGTGGCTCCTTCGATTGAGAAGTGACTGCATCGGAGCGAGATAGTGCCCTGCAGGGATTTGGGAACAATGCCGTAAACAGCTGAGTTACTCTGCAACACACTCTCTGGAGGACGCACAATGGCAGGACATGCCGCACTGGGTGGAATTTCCCCGGGCAAGGACATTCGGGACCGTCTCATCCTTGCGCTTTACGCTCAACTCAAGGCGGAGCGCGATACGCGTGAAGCTCTTGAATATGTCATCCGAAAAGGCGCGATTTCGCCTGAGGTCCTGGAAGCAATCGCTGCCGATCCTATCCCCGGTGCCGCTGAGGCGGATATCGCAGCGGTCGACAAGATCGTCTCCATGGACCGAACGAAGACGCAAGGCCGTCATCAAGAGGAGCGAGCACAATGAAACGGACGATTGGTGCCATAGCGCTTCTTGCTTTGCTGGCCGGATGCGATTCTGATCAGCAAAACACGCGCAGCGATACGGATCCCGTAACAACAAAAGGGCAGGGGACCGCACCTGCCGAGCGGGATCCTACCCCTCAATCGGGCACGGGCGGAGACTCCCAAAGCAATAACCAAGGCATGACGACGACACCGAAGCCATAATGCCGCCCAGATTTCGCAGGGCAAACGGGAACGAAAAACCATCTCGCGCTTTTGATTGTGCAAAGCAACAGCAGGGTGCGGTATGGACACGAAGTCACATAATTTTACGATCGAATCTGGCACTTGGCTGGAACGGGGTGCCACGTTTGACGGTCAGGGAACGAACTTTGCGCTGTTTTCAGCGCATGCGGAGCGCGTGGAGCTCTGCCTGTTCGATCCCACCGGCAAAACCGAAATCGCACGGTTGACCCTGCCCGAGAACACACATGAGATCTGGCATGGCTATGTGCCTGGCCTCAAGCCGGGCCAGCTTTATGGCTACCGTGTGCACGGCCCCTACGACCCGGAAAATGGCCACCGGTTCAACCCGAACAAGCTTCTGCTCGACCCCTATGCAAAGGAGCTCTTCGGCACGTACGAGTGGAAGGACGCCCATTTCGCCTACGATATCTATCACGACGACAAGGATCTTACCTTCGACGAGCGCGACAGTGCGCCGTTCACGCCGAAGTGCCGGGTGATCGATCCCTACGCCATCGACTGGGAAGGCGACAACCGTCCAAATGTCCCCTGGCCGTCCGCGATCATTTATGAAACGCATGTGAAGGGCTTTACGCAGCTCAACCCGGCCATCCCGCAGGATCTGCGCGGCACCTATGAGGGCATGGGACACAAGGCTACGGTGGACTACATCAAGAGCCTTGGCATCACCTCCGTCGAGCTCTTGCCAGTCCATGAATTTCCTGACGATCAGCACCTTCTCGACAAGGGCCTGAAGAACTTCTGGGGCTACAATTCGATCGGCTTCTTTGCGCCTGCCTCCCGTTACTACGGCCCGAAAGGCATACAGGGCTTCCGCGACATGGTGCGAAGCTTCCACGATGCCGGCATCGAGGTCATTCTGGATGTGGTCTACAACCACACGGCGGAAGGCAATGAGCTTGGTCCGACGCTCTCCTTCAAGGGCATCGATAACTTCTCCTATTACCGCACCCTGCCGGACAATCATCGCTACTATATCAATGATACCGGCACCGGAAACACGGTGAACACCTCCCACCCGCGCGTATTGCAGATGATCATGGATTCGCTGCGCTACTGGGTCGAGCACATGCATGTCGACGGGTTCCGCTTCGATCTCGGGACCATTCTCGGGCGTGAGCCCGAAGGGTTCGATGAGCGCGGTGGGTTTTTCGATGCCATCACCCAGTGCCCCATCCTCTCCAAGGTCAAGTTGATCGGCGAGCCGTGGGATATCGGTCCGGGCGGCTATCAGGTTGGTGGCTTCCCACCCGGCTGGGCAGAATGGAACGACAAGTATCGCGATACGACCCGCGAATACTGGAAGGGTGACCAGAATACGGCACCTGATTTCGCCGCTCGTCTGCTTGGTTCCGGCGATATCTACGACCTCAGGGGCCGCCGTCCGTGGTCGAGCGTCAACTTCCTTGCAGCGCATGACGGTTTCACGCTCAACGATCTTGTTTCCTACAACGAGAAGCACAACGACGCGAACGGGGAGGACAACAACGACGGCCACAATGACAACCGCAGCTACAACTACGGTGCGGAAGGCCCGACGGAAGATGAGGGCATCAACGCTGTCCGTGAGCGTCAGAAGCGCAACTTCCTCGCCACGCTCCTGCTTTCGCACGGCACGCCGATGCTGTTGGCGGGTGACGAATTCGGCCGAAGCCAGATGGGCAATAACAACGGCTATTGCCAGGACAGCGAGATCTCCTGGCTGCAGTGGGAAGGCCTGCCGGACACGAACGAGGCCCTTCGCAAGTTCACGAAGCAGATCATTGCGCTTCGTCACAAGCAGCCGATCTTCCGCCGCGAAAGCTGGCGCGATGGAATGGAGGTGAACTGGTTCAACGCTGGCGGGGGCTACCAGCAGCCGGAGCAATGGCTGGAGGGCACAACGCTTGGCCTGCATCTTGGCCGTCGCGATCTGGAGGGACAGTCAGGCATCTGGTCGGATGTGCTGATGCTGTTCAATCCCTTTGAAGGAACAGTACCCTTCAAGATCCCGCCGCTGAACAAGGGGCGCTGGATCCTCGAACTGACGACGGCGGATCCTTCAATCCGAGGGCAAGAGATCGATCAGGACGAAGACTACGAACTGGAAGGCCGAAGCCTTGCCGTGTTCCGACGCGGTTAAGTGATCCGCAAAGTGGCAAAGGGCCGGGCTTGTCCCGGCCTTTTGCTGAAGAGTTGTCAGAGCAAGGTCAATAAAAAAGCTGGCATCGCGCCAGCTTTTTGCATGCCATCAAATCGGTTTCATCGATATCGCCGCTGATCTGTCGCCTCCTGCCGTCGAGCCAGCAGGTTGTTGTAAATGGCCGCGTATTTCTCGGCGCTCCGTTCCCATGAAAAGTGCGTCTTCATGCCCTGATGCTGCAACCGCGCCCAGTTGCGCGTATCTCCATACGTATCGAGCGCACGACGCAAGGCCAGTCGCAAGCCATCCGTATTGACCGGATGGAACTGGAAGCCGGTTGCGACCCGCGCCGACATGGCGGCGTCGTTTGCATCGATGATCGTCTCCGATAGCCCGCCAGTGCGGGAGACGACTGGCACGCAGCCATAGCGGAGCGCGTACAGCTGTGTCAGGCCACAGGGTTCAAACCGAGACGGTTGAACGATAGCATCCGACCCACCCTGGATGAGATGGGCTGTCGGCTCGTCATAGCCGGTGTGCACGGCCATCCTTCCCGGAAACCGGTCTGCGGTGCGCCTCAGAATACGTTCGATCTCGTGATCGCCCTGGCCGAAAACGATAATCCTGCCGCCCTGGTACAGCACCTCGTCCGCCGCTTCCGCGAACATGTCCATGCCTTTTTGCCAGGTCAGCCGGGTGATCGCCGAGAAAACAGGCCCATCGCCCTGTTCCAGCCCAAAACGCTCCAGAAGTGGTGCCCGGTTCTCGCGTTTGCGCTTCAGGCTGGTGGAATCGAAATTCCTTGGCAGAAACGGATCCGTTGAAGGGTTCCAGACATCCATATCGATGCCGTTTACGATGCCACGCAAGGACATCACGCGCTGATTGAGCACGCCATCCAGCCCCATGCCGAAGCGGCTGGTCAGGATCTCCCGGGCATAGGTTGGACTGACGGTCGTAATCATGTCCGACGTTTGCAGGCCACCCTTGAGATAGCTGATATCGCCGAAATATTCGAGGCAATTGGTGTTGAACAGATGTGGCGGCAGATCCAGCGCCGGGAGACGATCGGCACCATATTGGCCCTGAAAAGCGAGATTGTGGATCGTCAGAACGACCGGCACGTCGCATCCCGCCTCCCGCATGTAAACGGAGGTCAGTGCGCTCTGCCAGTCATGCGTGTGGACAAGATCCGGTCGCCAACCCGGAAGTGCTCCATTGGCCACATTGGCTGCAGCCTTGGACAGGACTGCAAATCGCAACCAGTTGTCGTGATGATCTTCTCCCGCTCCGTTGATATAGGGGCCGCCGTCACGATCATAGAGGGTAGGGCAGTCAAGGATTAGAAGGTCCAGACCCTCATGCTCAGCGCGAAACAGCGTAGCACGCTGGCCAAGCAGGTCCTCGAAGCTCGTGAGCGGAAGGAGGTCCGGCAGCCTGGCAAGAACGGAAGGGTAGCCGGGAAGCATCGTCGTCGTCTGTATCGCGCAGTTTGCCAAAGCTTTGGGAAGAGAACCCGTAACGTCCGCCAGACCCCCGGTCTTGATGAGGGGGTACATTTCGGACGTCACGGAAAGCACTTTCATCGGCTCTAATTCTTTCATCCTTGCGCGGGAATACCTCGACTTTTCAATGATTTCATCACGCCGAAATCTGTTTTCGAAATTGACTGGCGCGTTCATCATGTCGATGTCCTTCCTTCACGCATCGGTCGGTCCGCACAAACGCTTTCATCGGGCCGAACCGCGCGAAATGAAGCCGCGTTCCAATGGTTGGAGAAAATTAGAAAGAGTTTCGACGCGCGCATTTTCGATTGATACGTCCAGATGCAATACGGGATCGTCCGCCGCAACGCGTGCGACGGCACAAAGATATGAACGGGGAACGACCGGCCTGAGCTAAATCAGGCGGGTTGAGATTTGCGCGGCTTTCGAACCGGGTTCGCGTCGACCGCGGGCTTTGCAGCGGCGATTTTCGAAACCGCCTTTGCTTCTGCCTTTTTCAGGGAAACTCGTTTTTTGTCCACAGGCTTTGCTTCATCGACCTTGCCTGCGTCGGAATTCCTTATCGCAGGTTTTTCTGCCCGAGGCTTTGTTGAATTACCCTTCGACGCGGACGGCTTCTCTTCTGCGGAACCAGCGCTTGCCTTACGCTTTGCAGGCGCCTTCCCGTTGCTTTTTTCACGGGCCTCATATTCTGCGCGGGCCTGAGCCCAGTGCTCGTCATGTTTTCCGTGGGGTTGGCCGTCGGCCTCCCACAGCTCATATGCACGCTGCTTTATCCAACTTTCGGAGTCCGCCATATTCCTCTCCATTCGCCCAACACCGGTAACGTTAGCAAAATCGAATAGGTTCCACGTCCAGGTTGATTTTGTGCACTGCATCGAAAACTGGCAAGGCTAAAAATTAATTTTTTAGAAGGCGGGAACTTATGTGGATGTCGGCAGTTTGGGAGCCGAGCTTGGGAGGGCTCAATCGATGGAAAAATGCTTTGATATCATTCCGCATTCCTCGGGCTGGATCTACGTGCTCGACGGTAAGGCTTCCGCTTCCTATCCATCCTATTCTCTTGCACTCAAAGCTGCGCGGCTACATGCCTTGCGCGAAACCGACACGCTGCGCCGGATCGTCTTCCGCCGTCAGGAACTCAACGGTCAGATGATTGCAGTCAAGCCGGAAGGGTCTCGTCCCGCGGTCTGATCAGATCGAAAGCTTTGGGCCGACCGAACCGGTCGGCCCAACGAGGCTCAGGCCGCTTTCTTCGCAGCCGAGTTCAGCGTTGTCTGTGCTAGCTTGCTCAGCTTTTCGTCGGTCGCACTTTCTTCCTTCAACGTTTCGGAAAGCAGCTGCGCGGCTTCGTCAAGGCCAAGCTGTTTTGCCCAGGCACAGAGGGTGCCGTAGCGCGCAATCTCATAATGCTCGACTGCCTGGGCAGCTGCCAGAAGTCCCGCATCCAATGCCGGGGTTCCCTTGAACTCTTCAAGGATTTCTTCGCCCTCGGAAATGATGCCTTCGATTGCATCGCAGGTCTTGCCGCGTGCCCGCTTTCCAATCAGTTCGAATACCTGTTGAAGGCGCTCGATCTGGCCATCGGTTTCCTCTTTGTGGTCGAGAAAGGCCTGCTTCAACTGCTCGTTCTGGGCGCCGCGTGCCATCTTTGGAAGGGTCTTCGAGATTTTTCGCTCGGCATAGTAGATGTCTTTCAGTGTTTCATGAAAGAGGTCGTCAAGCGTCTTCGTTGCCATGTGTTTCTCTCCGCTCGTGGTTGTGAGTGCCTCAAAGCTGGCGGCCTCCTAACAGGCCGATGCAGGCCAGGTTCCACGGCTTGGGAGAGAATTTTCTCAGCGGACTACCCACGACGGGGTATCGAGCCGATCCATCGGAAAGATCAAGACATCATCAGTCTTGGTTATCGAGCTTTTCAGCAAGTGCGCGTTGCAGCTCATGCGCAAAGTCCATCAGCCGCTCCGGCACTGCCTCCTTCTCAATCTCACTCAAAAGGTCGGCGATCTTCGGTCCGACTGTTCGAAGACGCTGCGCTTCTTCCTGATTGGTATTGCCTGTCACTTTCTTCATCCTGACCTCTCGGCTTTCCAGCAAGAGATTATCAGTGATCTCTCAAGTAAGAGGGAAAGCCCTGATCCTGCATCCTTGTCAAGGTTGTGCAGTGCACAGAGAGGCGCCCGCTGACGTCTATGGCAGCGGGCGTTGCAGGGAGGTATCGATTTACGTTGGGACGATCAGTGGGTCCGATCGCGGCCCGGAATGGACGTGATGGTTGCTGAAACGGGGTCGCTTGCCGGGAATGTGTCTTCCAGACCTTCGTTCAACTGCTCTTCCTGGGCTGCCTTGGAGGGGCGATTATCTGTCGCCATGGTCGAAGATTGAGCCTGCTTGCGCTCTCCTTCAACCATTTTGTCCGGCAGGGCGTCGCTTTCGACAATCCGGCTCAGAAATTCCTTTGCCTTTGAAACAGCGTTGTTACGGTTGATTCCATCGGTATCCGAGCGAAGAGTTACCGAGACGACGTCGCCGTTATCTCCGACGAATTCAACCGTATAGCCGGCATTGCCGCTGCCTTCCGCGATGACCTGAGTGCCAACGATGCTCATTTTCTCCGCCTTTCCGTGAAACAGATTTCGTGTGTTCGATCTGCTTCGCAAACGGATAGTCCTGTTCATTTGTTCCGTCTGCGAGATGACTGGTCGCAACGACGGAACCGACAGCTATCCCGGCGGTTAATGTCGGGAGTTCCGGTATTCAGAGAAGGAAACGCCGTGGCGCCGCATGTTTTCTGGAAAGGCTATCTCAAACTTTCGCTCGTGACCTGCCGGGTGACGATGGCGCCAGCCGTTTCAGAAAGTGGAAAGGTGCGATTTCACAATCTCAATGCCAAAACGCACAATCGAGTCCTGTCGCAATATGTCGACGGCGTCACCGGCAAGCCGGTCGATGACGATGATCAGGTGAAGGGGTTCGAACGGAGCGAAGACGACTATGTGCTGTTCGAGGACGAAGAGCTGGATGATGTCGGTCTCGAAAGTACTCGCACGATAGACATCGAAGCCTTCGTTCCCTCCGGTGAGATCGGCTGGATCTGGTATGACCGTCCGCATTTTCTGGCGCCGGACGACAAGGTCGGCGAGGAGGCATTCTCCGTCATCCGTGAAGCCATGGCTGCCACCGGCATGGTTGGTATTGCGCGGCTTGTCATGTATCGCCGGGAGCGTGCCGTGATGCTGGTGCCGGACGGGAAGGGCATCATTGTCTGGACGCTTCGATATGGCGATGAAGTGCGCGATGCGGACGCCTATTATCAGCTGGCACAGCCCGGAAAATCCGATGCTCAGCACTTGTCGCTCATCAAGAAACTGATCGGCGAACGCATTGAGAAATGGGATCCTGCCATGGCGGACGATCCGGTTCAGGACAAGCTGCTCGATATCATCAAGCGCCGAAAGAAGAGCAAGAAGACGCGAGCTACGCCCTCGAAATCCGGTGCGAAGCGCTCCGACAACGTTGTTGACATCATGAGCGCGCTGAAGAAGAGCCTTGACGACGAGCGCCGCGCCAAGGGGAAGTGAATACTACTTTTTGTCGGGGCGATGGTTAATCGGCGCTTCCGCCTTTCGGAAATCTGCCCAAGGGTCCTGACGGAGTGCGTTCAATCGGGCGCTTGCGTTCTCAACTGTAAAATGGGCCGGGCCTATTCCTTGGCCAAGCTCATTCCAATCAATCGGCATGGAAACGGGCGCGCCCGGTCTGGCACGGGTCGAATAGGGGGCAACGGCAGTCGCGCCACGGCCGTTTCGCAGATAGTCGATCAGGATCTTTCCCTTGCGCTTGGACTTTGTCACGGTCGACACATAGAGGTCTGGACTGTCTCCCGCCATGGCATCAGCGAGGGCTTTCATGGCGGCCTTTACCGTCGGCCATATTGCTTTCGGCTTTACCGGAGCAACGATGTGGAGACCCTTGCCGCCGGATGTCTTCAGGAAACCGGTGAGGCCCATATCTGCAAACCTCGAGCGCACTTCTCCGGCTGCTGTCATGACCGCCTGCCAGCCTGTACCCTCGCCGGGATCCAGATCAATGATGACCATGTCGGGGCGCTCCCAATCGGAAACACTGGAACCCCACGGATGAATTTCGAGCGTTCCGCCCTGCACAAGACCGAGCAGCCCATCGAGATCTCGGATGGTGATGTTCTGCTCTCCTTTTTCGTCGGCGGGATCGATCACCAGTTTCGCATTCTTTGTCATGCCTTTCCATCCATGCTTCTGGAAGAACAGAGGCTTGGTGATGCCATCCGGGCCCCGAACCAGAGACAGCGGACGATTGACCACGAAGGGTGCCATGAAAGGCCATACCTCGGCGTAATAATCTGCGAGGCCTGCTTTGGTGACCCCGGCATCCGGCCAGTAGATGCGATCCGGATGCGTGAGCTTGACGCTGCGCTGGACGTCGCGAGTTGTGTTGTCCTTGCCCCGGTCGGGCCCTGTTTCCCGCACGACCGCGGTTGCCTGCTTGTCCTCCCGCAGGCCCCGGAACGATGCGTGACGCAGATGGGCATCTGCCGTCCAGCCGCGAAATTCCACCTCGGCTACCAGCTTTGGTTCGACGAAGACTACATTGCGGCGTTCATCTGCGGTCAGTTTTGTCTCGAACGGCGCCCGTTCGGTCTCAAGCGGCGCAAGTGTCTTGAACAGGGAGCGCGCCGATGCGGTCGAAAAGCCGGTTCCTACCCGGCCTGCATGTTGCAAGACGCCATCCTCGTAGTAACCCATGACCAGAGAGCCGATGGCTGACTTCGAGACCGTGGATGGCATATAGCCTGCGATGACGAATTCCTGGCGGGCGGAGCATTTGGATTTGACCCAGTCCCGTCCGCGACCGCTTTTGTACGGAGCGTTCGCGAGCTTCGAAATTATGCCTTCGAGACTCAGGCGACAGGCGTGCTTGAGAACCAGCCCGCCTTCATCCCTAAAATGTTCGCTGTAGCGCAGATTGGCAGGGCACTCGTTCAGAAGTCGTTCCAATGCCGCCTTGCGATCCATCAGCCGCGCCTTGGTCAAATCCTGTCCGTCAAGATAGAGGAGATCGAACAGATGAAAGACAAAGCGTTCTGACCGTCCTTCGCTCAAGTCCTGCTGCAGCAGTGAAAAGTCCGTTGCGCCACTGCCGGATTCTACGGCCACTTCGCCATCGATGATCGCCTGACGAGCGGGGAGGCCTTGAAGCGCCTTGTTGATGTCCGTGCCGAAGCGCTTGGTCCAGTCGAGACCGGTCCTGGTCAAAAGCCTGACGACACCGTCTTTGATATGGGCCTGCAGGCGATAGCCGTCCAGTTTCACCTCATGCAGCCAGCGTTCTCCGGACGGCGCGGATTTGACCAGTGTCGCCAGTTGAGGTTCGACAAAGTCGGGCATGGCTGCCGTCCGTGTACCTTTGATACCGACGGTTTTCTCTTCAGGTTCAGAGGCCTTTTCCGGCGCCTTCCTTGTTGGGGTTTTCGACGGCTTGGTTTTGAGGTCAAGGCCCGTCTTCACGGAGGTGGGCCTCTCCTCCAGAATGTCGGCGTCTGTCTCCGTTCGGGCAAACTCATCTTCCGCCTTGATCAGAAGCCAGTTCTCACGGCTCTCTTCCGGTTTGCCAGCCATGCGGACCAGATGCCAGCGGCCCTCCAGCTTTTCTCCGTGAAGCGCAAATTCCAGATGACCCTTTTTATAGGCCTTTTTAAGATCGCCGATCGGTTCCCACGTTCCTCGATCCCAGACAATGACCTGACCCGCACCGTACTGGCCCTCGGGAATCGTGCCTTCGAAAGTGCCGTAATCGAGCGGATGATCCTCGACATGGACCGCAAGCCGCTTTTCGCCCGAAACGAGACTTGGGCCCTTGGTGACAGCCCAGCTTTTCAGGACGCCGTCCATTTCCAGCCGGAAATCATAATGCAGCCGCCTTGCCGCATGTTTCTGGATGACGAAGCTGTTGCCCGCTTGCTTTGCCTTCTTGCCGCGTGGCTCCGGAGAGGTCTTGAAGTCGCGCTTGTCGTTGTATTGTGCAAGAGACATTGGTCAGCTCGCTTTCCGGGTCGCAGGCCGTGCAGCGCGCTTCGGTGACTTCTTGTCGGATGCTGCCCTGGACGCTTTACGCTTTGGCTTATTCTCGCTTTCCTTTAGGCCGGCGCTCATGCGAAGCGCTTCCATCAGGTTCACCACATTCGTTTCCTTGGGCTTGGGCTTCTTCGGTGGCTTGCGGCCTTCGATCTTCGCTTTCACGAGTTCCTGCAGAGCGTTCTCGTATCGATCCTCGAAGGCTCCCGGCTCGAAGCTCCCGCGCTTGGTATTGATGATATGCTGTGCCAGATCCAGCATTTCGCCTTCGATCTTGAACTCCTTGATGTCGGCAAATGCCTCGCTTGCAGATCGGACTTCGTAGTCGTAGTTCAGCGTTGTGGCGATCAGTCCATCGCCGTGTGGTCGAATGAGCAGCGTCCGCAGGCGTCGAAACAGCACCGTGCGTGCGAGCGCTGCCGCACTTTTTGCCTCCAAGCCATGCCGGATAAGGTCAAAAACCTCCGCCGATACCTTGTCCGCCGGGGCGAGGTAGTAAGGCCGATCGAGATAAATGGTGTCGATCTCATTGCAGGGAATGAAGGTTTCAAGGGCAAGCGTCTTGTCGCTTTCGGGCACGGCCTCGGCAATTTCGTCGGGATCAAGCAGGACATAGTCGCCGCTGGAGAGCTCATAGCCCTTGACGATGTCGTCGCGCTCGACCGGCTTGCCGGTTTCGGCATCCACCATCTGTCTCTGCACACGGTGTCCGGTGCGGCGGTTAATAATGTGGAAGCTGACCCGGTCGGATGTCGAGGCTGCGGTGTAGAGAGCGACCGCACAGCTCAGATCACCAAGGGTCAGATGGCCTTTCCAGTTCGCGCGGGGTGCCACGGCTTCTTCTCCTTCAGAACGCCAGTTCAACCGCAAAGAGAGGCTTTGGTTCCGCCAGAGCGCGAGCGCTTATCACGCGCAGGTTTTTGTACGATTTCGGACAACCTGAGATATGCTCATTTTAGCGGAACAAAATACACGGATGCGACTTTTCCCACCGCCACCCCACCAGGTTTTGGAGAGGTTTCAAACGGTGTCCGATAAACAGCTGAGTCGCGATCCTGCTCGCGCAGATATTGTCAGGCTCATTCCAGCGCTGCGCGCCTTTGCACGCACATTCTGCCGCAACCCGACGGATGCGGACGATCTTGTGCAGGAAACGCTGATGAAGGCACTCGCCAATCTCGACAAGTTCGAACCGGGTACCAAGCTGAAGTCCTGGCTTTTCACCATCATGCGAAACACGTTCTACACCCGCTCCAAGGTGCTTGGCCGGGAAGCGCCGGGACTGGAAGAATGTGTTTCCGGCGATAGCCCGATGGAAGCGACCCAGGAAGTGCAAACGCGGGCACGCGAAGTTCAGCGTGCCTTGGCGAAGCTTCCTCCGCATTACCGCGAAGTGCTGACGCTTGTTGCAATCCTGGGGGAAAGCTACGAGTCCGCTGCTGAAATTTGCAACGTGGCCGTGGGAACGGTCAAGAGCAGGCTGAACCGGGCGCGTCACCAGATCCTTCTGGAACTGGGTGAGGACGATTAGCGAAGAATCTCCCTTATCCGCAGTCATCTTTGAAAAATTCGGGAACCTTTTGGCGTGAGCTGAAGTTCACCGGGCGCGGGAGGTCGTTCGGCCTCGTTTCTCTGCACCTTTTTTTTCAAGGATTTCGTTATGCCTGTTACGATCACAGCGGTCCTGTTCACATTGATCGGGATCGCGCTGGCGGCTGGCGGCGCACAACTGCTGATGCTGGGAGGGAGTGCCTACTACCTCATCACCGGTATCGCCTTCATTGTTACCGCCATCCTGCTTTTTCTTCGCCGCGCAGAAGCCCTTTGGCTCTACGCCCTCATCATTCTCGGTTCTCTGGGCTGGGCCATTCTCGAAGTCGGCCTTGACTGGTGGCAGCTTGGTCCGCGCGGCGGCGTCATCATCGTGGCTGGCATGTGGCTTCTCACGCCATGGATCCGCAGGCCGCTCGGCTTTGTGAGCCCGAACACCGGTCATCGCTATAGTGCGGGTGCCGCACCGCTTGCCGCATCGGTCGGCCTTGCGGTTCTCATTGCCGTCATTTCCATGTTTGTGAACAGCAATGACCTTTCCGGCAACTTGCCGACAGACAAGATTGCGGCTGCTCCGGCGCTGGGTGGCAATGTGCCTCCGGGCGAATGGCACCAGTATGGCCGGACGCCCTATGGGCAGCGGTACTCTCCTTTGGACCAGATAAACGTTCAAAACGTCTCTGATCTTCAGGAGGTCTGGCGCTACCAGACAGGTGACGTAAAGCTGCCTGAGGATGTTGGAGAGACGACCTATCAGGTAACCCCGCTCAAGATTGGCAATTCGCTTTACCTCTGCACGCCACACAACTGGGCGATCGCTCTTGATGCGACGACTGGTAAGCAGAAATGGAAATATGACCCCAATGTCGGGTTGAATCCCGACCGCCAGCATCAGACCTGCCGCGGTGTGACCTATTACAAGGACCCGCAGACTGCAGCCGGTCAACCTTGTGCCGAACGCGTGTATCTTCCTACCTCGGATGCGCGGCTGATCGCACTGGACGCGGCAAACGGCCAGGTCTGCCCTTCCTTTGCGGAGAACGGCGTCCTGCATCTGGAGCAGAAGATGCCGCACAATCCGGCAGGCTACTACTATTCCACATCGCCACCGGTCATTGCCGCGGGCAAGATCATCATCGGCGGTGCTGTCAACGACAACTATTCGACGCAAGAACAGTCCGGCGTCATCCGCGCTTTCGACGTCAACAGCGGCGCTCTGGTCTGGAACTGGGATTCCGGTAATCCGACGCAGACCCAGCCTTTGCCGGAAGGGCAGAAATACACCACCAACTCGCCCAATAGCTGGTCAGTCTTCAGCGTGGATGAGGAACTGGGGCTCGTCTACATTCCTCTTGGCAACCAGGTTCCCGACCAGCTCGGCATGAACCGCTCCGAGAACGTCGAGAAATATTCGGCGGGCATCGTCGCGCTTGATATCAATACCGGGGCGGACCGCTGGATGCGCCAGTTCGTTCACCACGATCTCTGGGACATGGACGTGCCAGCCCAGCCTGTTCTGATGAACCTCAGCAAGCCGGATGGCGCCATGGTGCCAGCGCTTGTCGGACCGACCAAGCAGGGCGATATCTACGTTCTTGATCGCCGCAATGGTGAGCCGATCCTGCCGGTCACGGAGCAGCCAGCGCCGGGCGGTGCCATTCCGGAAGATCGCACGGCGCCGACGCAGCCGATTTCCGCGCTCAATTTCCGCCCGCCAACGCTGCAGGGCAAGGACATGTGGGGCGTCACCATGTTCGACCAGATGGTGTGCCGTATCCGGTTGAAGCAGTTGAAGTATGACGGCCAGTATACGCCGCCTTCCTTGCAGGGAACGCTGGTCTATCCCGGCAATTTCGGCACCTTCAACTGGGGTTCGGTTGCGGTTGATCCGGAACGCATGGTGATGTTCGGCATGCCGACATACCTTGCTTTCACCTCGCAGCTGGTTCCACGGTCAGAGGTTCCACCAAAGGGTCAGGACGAGAAGGGTTCCGAACAGGGATTGAACCGCAATGATGGCGCTCCCTACGCCGTGCGCATGGGACCATTCCTCGGTCCGCTTGGCATTCCCTGCCAGGCTCCGCCATGGGGTTATGTCGCAGGCGCCGATCTGCGCACCGGAAAAACCGCTTACAAGCACAAGAACGGCACCGTCTACGACATGACGCCGCTTCCTCTGCCCTTCAAGGTTGGTGTTCCAGGTATTGGCGGACCGATGATCACCAAGGGCGGTATCGCCTTCCTCGGTGCCGCGGTTGACAACTACCTGCGCGCCTACAATCTCACGACGGGTGAACAGCTGTGGGAAGCACGTCTGCCCGCAGGCGGTCAAGCAACACCCATGACCTATTCGGTTGATGACGGCCGACAGTTCGTTGTCATGGTTGCCGGTGGCCACGGTTCGATCGGCACCAAGCCGGGCGATTACGTCATCGCCTACAGCCTGCCGCGCCGCTGACACTCACGCACAAAAACAAAGCCCGCGACGATTGATTTCGTCGCGGGCTTTATCAATTGGTCGCTTGTGTAGTCAGTGTGTCTGTTCAGATACGAGTTTGTTGACGACGTCGGTGACGTTCGGGACGGAGCGAGCCACCTCTTCGGCGCGCTCGATCTGAGTGTCGAGGAGCACGCGTCCAATCAGGGTGACGGTTCCGGCTTTGGTTGTGACGGAGATGTCTGCCGCATCCAGTCCGCCTGCTTCGGCAAGGGCCGCTGCCACTTGCGCCTCAAGCGCTGCTTCCGTCGGGAATTCGGTTACGACCGTTGGTGCCTTCTCGTGAAATGTCTGGGGTTTGAACACCATTTCTCTGCTCCGTGGTTCGAGTTTCAAAACTCAAACGCACAAGAGGGCTCAAGGTTCAGGACTGCGAGAAGACGCCCGCGATGGCGGTTTGCAGCTCATGCTGTGTGAAAGGCTTGTTGAGATGGGGCCGCGCCGAAAACTGTCCCGTCGGCAGTTCAGAATAGCCCGTTGCCAGGATAACGGGAATACTAGGGTGGGCTTCCTGTACCCGATCCGCCAGCTCCACGCCGGTCATCATCGGCATGGACTGGTCGGTTATGACCATATCGATATCCTGCCTCGACTGAAGGACCTTTAGCGCTTCAGGGCCGTTGAAGGCCTCGATGACAGTGTGACCCAGATCTTCCAGCATCATGGTGGTGTTCATCAAAACGAGTGCATCGTCATCAACGGCGAGCACGGTCAGTTTCTTGTCGAAAGGGGCAGACATACAGTTCAGAGGCTCCTCGGACTTCACAGAAACAGCAGTGGAAACAGCGACCGGAAGAATGATTTCCGCCCGTGTTCCAAAGCCAGGTTCACTGTGAAGACGCAGGAAGCCGCCTGATTGTTCCGTCAGCGCCTGAACCATGGCCAGTCCCAGCCCCGTTCCCTTGCCGATCCCTTTTGTCGTGAAGAAAGGTGTCGTTGCCTTTTGTAATGTCTCTGCATCCATGCCTTCGCCTTCATCGATGACCGCAACGGAAACGAATTGCTGATCGCCCGTATCGTCTCGTTCCTGCCCGTCGATCTGCGCCTGTATGCGGATGACACCACCTTCCGGCATCGCATCCCGCGCATTCACGATCAGGTTGAGAAGCGCCATCTCCAGCTGGGCGGGATCGGTACGTACTGGCGGAAGCGCTGCTTCGAGCTGCGTTTCAATACGGGTATCGGGATCGATCGAACGGCTGGCCAGATCAATCAAGCCTTCGACCAGCGGAGCAATTTCGACTTCGCGCACATGCAATTCCTGGCGTCGCGAAAATGCCAGAAGCCGTTTGGTCAATGAGGCGCCGCGTTCTGCCCCGCGCAGGGCGCTCTCCAGAAGCTGCGCAAGTTCCGGATCGTCTGGCAGACGCTTCTTCAAGAGATGCAGGGAGCCGAGAATGGCCGTCAGGACGTTGTTGAAGTCATGGGCTATTCCACCGGTCATCTGACCGATGGCCTCCAGTTTCTGCGCCTGAAACAGGTCCTCGCGTGCCTGAGCCAATGCAAGCTGGGCCTGATGTTTTTCACTGATATCACGGGTGATCTTGGCAAAGCCGATGAGATGGCCGTCATCGTCCCTGATTGCATCGATCACGATGCTGGCCCAGAAACGACTGCCGTCCTTCCGGATCCGCCAGCCTTCGTTCTCGAAACGACCCTCGCGTCTTGCTGCTTCAAGACCACGCCACGGTTCCCCGGCATCGCGATCTTCTGGCGTATAGAAGTTGGAAAAGTGACGGCCCAGGATCTCGTCTGGTTCGTATCCCTTGAGGCGGCGCGCACCAGGATTCCAGCTGGCGACATGGCCTTCTTCATCAAGCATGTAGATTGCGTAATCGATAATGGATTCGATCAGCAGCCGATATCGATCCTGCACGTGGCGTCGCACAGTGCGGCCTTCGGCCATGTTCATTCTCCCGACCTGATTCGCAGCCTCGCTGAACTGACACTCTGTCATAAAGTTCCAGGAGTATTTCGTTCTGTCTGCCAGTTGACCAAGTGATCATATTCACTGTATGACTGACGAAATTCGAAATTCGTCAGTCATCAAGCGGAAGTCAATGAACGATCATTCTACAGTGGCGAGCGATACGGCCAGACAGGACAATGTCGAACGGATTCTGGAGTGTGCCGAAAGGGTGTTCAAGCACTACGGCTACTCCAAAACGAATGTTGCCGACATCGCCAAGGAACTGTCGATGTCGCCCGCCAACATCTACCGGTTCTTTGCGTCGAAGGCCGATATTCATCAGGCTCTCGCTCGCCGCATGCTGGCAGCTCAGTACGATGCCCTGGCCGAGAGCGCAGGGCGCAAGGCTTCGGCCGCAGACCGTTTGCGGGCGCATACGCTTCTTCAGCATTCTCTGGTGATGGAAACGATGCTGGATGAGCAGAAGGTCCACGAGATGGTGCTTGTTGCCATGGACCAGCAATGGCCGGTTATCGAGGAACATCTCGCACGTGTTCGCGGGATCATCGAGAACATCATCAAGGACGGTATCGAAGCCGGCGAATTCCGCCAGCAGGACGCCCGGCTTGCTGCCGAGTGCTACATGCATGCAGGCGTCTGTCTGTGTCACCCGCAACTGGTGGCAAAGACGGCCGCTTCCGATGAAGTCATGACACCTGAAGCCCTGATCGAGTTTGCGATCCAGGCGCTGCGTTAAAATCTGCTCCGAGTGAGCGTGGAGAAGGGACCGCACGATGTCGGTTGTGGGATTGGGGAAGCTGGGTGTGGCGATTGTGGCTGTTGCAGCCATTCTGTCCGGCTGCACGGAAGAGAAAAAGGCTGCCGAGCAGGTCATTCGCCCGGTGAAGGTCGTTGAGGTGAAGGCCCGGCAGGCAGGGCCTTTGCTGCAATATTCGGGCTCTATTCGCGCCCGCACCGAAGTGCCGCTGGGCTTTAGGGTCGATGGCAAGATCAGCGAGCGTCTCGTCGATGTCGGCCAAAGGGTCAAGGCAGGACAGCCGGTCGCCCGCATCGATGTGACAGACTATGAGCTTTCGGTACGTCAGGCTGAGGCTGAACTCGCATCCGCCGAAAAGCAGGTGGAAATCTCGCAGCTAGCCCTCAAGCGTGCAGAGACCTTGCAGAGCCAGAACATCACATCCCAATCCTCGCTGGAGCAGGCCCAGCTTGCATCTCGTCAGGCGATCGCGCAGCGCGATGCAGCTCAATCGTCCCTCACGCAGGCGAAAAATCGCGTCGGCTACGGCGTGCTCTCGTCCGACGTTGACGGTATCGTCACGGCCGTCAATGCCGAGGCGGGTCAGGTTGTAGCGGCTGGTACGCCGGTCATCCGAGTCGCGCAGGATGGTGCCAAGGAGATCGAGGTAGCCGTGCCGGAAGCAGAAATTCGGCAGTTCTCGCCAGGCAAGTCCGTCAAGACCTCGTTTTGGGCCGATGGCAATCTGGCTCTGGAAGGCAAGGTGCGGGAAGTGGCAGGCAGTGCAGACCAGCAGTCGCGTACATTCACCGTTCGCGTCAGCCTGCCGGACAACCCGGCGCTTCGGCTGGGCATGACGGCGACCATTTCTACCGAGGTGTCCGGCAGTGCCCCCGGTTTCGTGCTTCCGCTCGCGGCACTCGCGAAGCAGGACGGTAAATCGATCGTCTGGCTCGTCGATCCTGCATCCTCCAAGGTCCAGCCGCACCCGGTACAGGTTGACGGATTTGCCGAAGACGGCGTGCGGATCGCCGATGGCTTGAAGGCTGGCGATCTGGTTGTCGCAGCCGGAACGCAGTTCATGCAGCCTGATCTGCAGGTCAAAATCTACGAAGGCGAAGGTCAGACAGCAGGTGGCGCATCTACCGCAGTCGCGCCTTCAAAGTCCTGATCGATCCGGGTACAGGGGATTAAGTCATGAAGGCGTTTCGCACACCCGGCTCGCCCAGGCAGCCGTTCAACCTCTCGCGCTGGGCAATTTCTCATCCCAGCATCGGCCGCTTCCTGTTCGGGATCATCATTCTGATCGGCGGCCTCGGCATCATGAACATGGGCCAGAAGGAAGACCCGGACTTCACCTTCCGCGTCATGGTCGTGCAGGCGGTCTGGCCGGGCGCTTCCATCGAGGAAATGCAGGATCAGGTCGTCAACAAGATCGAGCGCAAGCTGCAGGAAACGCCGCATCTCGATTGGGTGAAATCCTACACCCGCGCCGGTTTCTCGATCACCACGCTGCAGATCAAGGGTAACACCAATTCCCAGCAGGTGGCTGACGCCTTCTATCAGGTCCGCAAGAAGATTGGCGACATCGAGCAGGATCTGCCGAGCGGCGTTCTCGGGCCCTATTTCAATGATGAGTTCGGCGATACCTATGTGACCCTCCACGCCCTGACGGGCGACGGATTCAGCTATCCTGAGCTCAAGGACTTCGCGACCAAGGCCCGCGACATGCTGCTGGCGACGAAGGGCGTGGAAAAGGTTTCCATTCTTGGCGACCAGGCGGAGCGCATCTACATCGACGTATCCTCCAAGGCACTTGCGGAGCGCAAGCTGACGCTCAACGATGTGAAAAACGCACTGGCCGGGCAGAATAATGTGGATCCCGCAGGCAATGTACAGACGGCGACCCGTTCCGTGCGCATCACCGTGGAAGGGGGCATGCGGACACCTGAGGATATTCGCGAACTGCGCATTCGCAGCGGTAGCCAAGTGTTTCGGCTGGGCGATATCGCCACCGTCAGCAAGGGCCTGATCTCACCCTACGACCGCAAGTTCCGCTTTAATGGCAAGGATTCGGTCCAGATCGGTGTGGTCATGCAGAATGGCTACAAGGTTACCGACGTCGGCACATGGATCGAAGAAACCTATCGCAACTTCGAAAATGCGCTTCCCTATGGCGTTGAGGTTTCGCAGGTCGCCAACCAGCCGGAGGTCGTGCATGAGGCGATCGGCGAATTCACGCAGGCGCTTCTGGAAGCGCTGGTCATTGTTCTGGTCGTCTCGCTTTTGTCCATCGGCTGGCGTTCCGGCATCGTGATTGCCATCTCCATTCCGCTGGTGCTGGCGGCGACACTCGCCATCATGTACGAGCTCGGCATCGAACTGCAGCGTATCTCGCTCGGCGCTCTCATCATCGCGCTCGGCCTTCTTGTCGACGATGCCATGATCGTGGTCGAAATGATGGAGCGAAAGCTGGAGGAAGGGCTGGAAAAGCTCAACGCTGCCACCTTCGCCTATTCCTCCACCGCCTTTCCCATGTTGACGGGTACGCTGATCACGACCGCGGGCTTCATTCCGGTCGGCTTTGCGGATTCGACTGCGGGTGAATATGTCCGGTCTCTCTTCTACGTGGTCGGCATCGCACTCGTGACATCCTGGTTCGTTGCGGTCTATTTCACGCCCTGGCTCGGATATATGATCCTGAAGCAGCGCGCGCATGCGGGCACGCATCACGATGTCTACGACACGCGGTTTTACCGCGGGCTTCGCGCCACGGTTTCCTGGAGCGTGCGGCACCGGCTGATCGTGCTGGTGGCAACGCTTGGCGTCTTCGGCACCAGCCTCTGGTCCTTCCAGTTCATCCCGCAGAGCTTCTTCCCGCAATCCTCGCGTCCCGAAATTCTCGTCGATATGTGGCTGCCGGAAGGCACCGCCATCGAAGAGGTGGAGCGTCAGGCGAAGGCGCTGGAAGCAAAGATCATGGACGATCCTGACAAGAAATTCGTCGCGACCTTCATCGGTGAGGGGGCTCCGCGCTTCTTCCTGCCGCTGGACCAGCAGCTTCGCAACCCCAACTATGCCCAGCTGCTCGTCATGTCGAACGGCCTCGAAGAGCGCGAGCGCATGATCATCAAGCTGCGCAAGATCCTTGCGGAAGACTTCCCGTCCGTGCGTGGCAAGGTGGATCGTCTTTTCCTCGGGCCGCCGGTCGGCTGGGCCGTACAGATGCGCGTCGTCGGTCCCGACCGCGAAGAGGTGCGCAAGATTGCCGATCAGGTGAAGCAGCGCTTCCATCAGAACCCGCAACTGGGCACGATCCATGACGACTGGCTGGAGCCGGTGACGACCATGAAGCTCGTCATCGACCAGGATCGGGCGAGGGCACTTGGCGTAACATCTCAGCGCGTCCGACAGATGCTCTATGCATCGATGTCGGGTGTGACGCTCGACCAGTTCCGTGATGGCGAAGAGACCGTCTCCATCGTCGCTCGCGAACCGGATGCCACGCGAGACCTGCTGACCGCTGTCAACTCCGTCTATATTCCCACGGACAGCGGCGCCTTCGTGCCAGTCAGCCAGATTGCCCGTATCGAGCCGGTTCAGGAAAACGGGATCGAGTGGCGTCGCGACCGTCTGCCGACCATCACGATCAAGGCAACGGTTCCGGACGGTGTCGAACCGAACGATCTTGCTGCGAAGATGTACAGCGGGATGGCGGATCTGCGCAAAAACCTGCCTGCCGGCTACAAGGTCGAAATCCAGGGCGGCGCAGAGGATGCAGCGGAAAGCCAGATGTCGATTGCCGCCAAGGCGCCCGTCATGCTCTTCGTGATCGTTACGCTGCTGATGATCCAGTTGCAGCATTTCGGCAAGGCCATGCTGGTGCTGGCGACCGGTCCTCTCGGAATCATCGGAGCCGCAGCGGCACTTTTGATCACCGGCGCTCCCTTCGGCTTCGTGGCGATCCTCGGTGTCATCGCACTGCTCGGCATCATCATCCGTAACTCGATCATTCTGGTGGACCAGATCGACCAGGATATTGCGTCGGGAATGGAGCGCAGTGAAGCTATCATTGGCTCGGCGGTTCGCCGCTTCCGTCCGATCATGCTGACGGCACTGGTGGCCGTGCTTGCGCTGATACCGATCTCGCGTGGGCTTTTCTGGGGACCGCTCGCCTATGCCATGATGGGCGGCATCATGGTTGCCACCGTCCTGACCATTCTTGTTCTGCCTGCTGCCTATGCCCTGTTCTTCGGACGGGACAAGGCATCCAAATCCGGCGCTGGTGACAATGACGACCAGCGCAAGGACCAGTTGTCGCTCAACCTTTCCACCGCCGCGGAGTGAGCGACTTGCGGGAAGCGGCGCACCCCTGCCGCTTCCCGCCCCTGCCTTCGAACGAAGGCCTCGCCCAAGGGCAGGAATAAAGCACGCACGGTGCCTTGAATTTGGCCAAAATTTGTCAATCGCAAAGGCGTTGAGGGTTTACCGTTCCTCGCAGGTTGTGAGGTGCATCGATAGGTTAGTGATAACAATCGATCGCATCGGAGACTTTGATGAAACGCCTTCTCATTCTCGGCACAGCCTTGGCCGCTCTTGTCGCTGGTCCAGTCTTTGCCCAGCAGCCGACCAAGTTGTTGAACGCTTCCTACGACGTGGCGCGAGAGCTGTTCGCAGCCGAGAACGAAGCCTTCATCAAGCAGAACCCAGGCATCAACATCGATCAGTCGCATGCAGGCACCTCCAAGCAGGCGCGCGCCATCGTGGAAGGTCTGGACGCTGACGTCGTCACCTTCAACCAGGTGACCGACATCGACTTCCTCGTGAAGCAGGGCTTCGTTTCAAAGGACTGGCAGAAGGCGTTTCCGAACAGTGCCTCGCCGTTCTATTCCTTCCCGTCTTTCCTCGTGCGTGCCGGGAACCCCAAGAACATCAAGGACTGGAACGATCTTGCACGCGATGACGTGAAGGTCGTCTTCCCGAACCCCAAGACATCCGGCAATGCGCGCTATACCTATCTTGCAGCCGTTGCCTATGCACGTGAAGTGTTCAAGGGTGACGAGGAAAAGGTCGAGGCTTTCGTCAAGAAGATCTTCGACAATGTTCCTGTCTTCGATACCGGAGGCCGTGCAGCCACCACCACCTTCGTCGAGCGTGAAACCGGCGATGTGCTGATCACCTTCGAGGCGGAAACGCGCGGCATTGCCAAGCAGTATGGCAAGGACAAGGTGGAGAGCGTCATTCCGTCGGTTTCGCTTCTGGCGGAATTCCCGGTAGCGGTCGTGGACAAGGTTGCCAAGAAGCGCGGCTCGGAAGAGCTGTCCAAGAAGTATCTGGACTTTCTCTACAGCGAACAGGGCCAGCGGATCGCCGCTGAGTTTGGCCACCGCGTGCTGAACGAAAAGGTAGTGGCCGAGTTCAAGAACGAGTTTCCGCAGATTCGTCTTGTGAAGGTCGACGATGTGTTTGGCGGCTGGGACAAGATCCAGAAGGAACACTTTGCTTCCGGTGGCACGCTGGACAAGCTATACGGCAGTCGCTGAATTCTCCTCCCAAGGAAGGATAGGCCCGGTGGTTCGTCAACTGCCGGGTTTGTCCGTTTACAACAGGACTTACCTTGTGAAACGCAATGTCCTGCCCGGCCTGCATCTGTCCCTGGGCATAACCCTCTTTTATGTTGGCCTGATCGTGGTCCTGCCGCTGTCGGCGTTGGTGTTCAAGGCAGCGAGCCTTGGACCAGCCGAGTACTGGTCCATTGTCTCGTCACCGCGCGCAGTGGCGAGCTACCGCGTGACGGCATTCTCCGCGCTGATTGCGACGCTGTTCAACCTCGTTTTCGGACTGGCACTGGCCTGGGTCCTGACCCGCTACCGGTTTCCCGGTCGGCGTATCATCGATGCCATGGTGGATCTGCCATTTGCCCTGCCCACGGCAGTTGCGGGCATCTCGCTGACGGCCCTTTTTTCAAGCAATGGCTGGTTCGGTTCCGTCTTGTCCGAAGCGGGGATCAAGGTGGCCTACACGCCCATCGGCATCATGATTGCCATGTGTTTTACCAGCCTGCCGTTCATCGTACGAACGGTTCAGCCGGTGCTGGAAGATCTTGATCCGGCGCTGGAGGAGGCGGCCCAATCTCTCGGCGGTTCGGACTGGACGATTTTCCGCAAGGTAATCCTGCCGCTTTTGACTCCTGCACTGCTGGCTGGGCTTTCGCTTTCCTTTGCCCGCTCGCTGGGAGAGTTCGGCGCGATCATCTTCATTGCCGGAAATCAGCCAATGTCGACGGAGATCACCGCGCTGCTGATCTTCATCCGGCTGGAAGAATATGATTATCAGGCGGCTGCGGCCATTGCGTCGGTCCTGCTCCTGACGGCTTTCGCCATGCTGGCGGTGACAAACTGGCTTCAGTCACGCGCCCTGCGCTACACGGTGAAGGGATAGAGATGAGCGCTTTTGCTTCTCACAAGAAACCGCCACGCGTTGGAGATGGACGGGTTTTTCGCCGCGTGCTGATTGGTCTCGTCCTTATTCTGGGGGCGCTGCTCATTCTGGCGCCTTTGCTCGTCATCGGCCATGAGGCTTTGAAACAAGGCTTTAAGGTCTATACGGCGACGCTGAGCCATCCGGATACTCGCCATGCCATCATGATGACAGTGGTGACGGCCCTCATCGCGGTGCCGATCAATACTGCCTTCGGTGTGGCAGCGGCCTGGGCCATCACCAAATTCGATTTTCGCGGCAAGCGGCTGCTGCTGGTGGTGATCGAGATCCCGTTCTCCGTTTCGCCCATCGTTGCCGGTGTTGCCTATCTCTTCGTCTATGGTCTGCAGGGCTTGTTCGGTCCCTGGCTCGACGCACATGACATCAAGATCCTGTTTGCGCTTCCCGGCATCGTGCTGGCGTCGATGTTCGTGACGGCTCCCTTCGTCGCCCGCGAACTGATCCCGCTCATGCAGGCGCAGGGGCGCGATCTGGAAGAGGCTGCTACATCGCTCGGCGCTTCGGGTTGGCGGACATTCTTCTCGGTCACGCTTCCCAACGTCAAATGGGCGCTGCTTTATGGCGTGGTTCTCTGCAATGCGCGCGTGATGGGCGAGTTCGGCGCGGTTTCCATCGTGTCTGGAAACATTCGCGGCCAGACCAATACGCTGCCGCTGCATATCGAACTGCTCTACCACGATTATCAGGCGGCAGGTGCCTTTGCCTCGGCCTCCATTCTGGCGCTGCTCGCCGTCTTCACCATCATTGCCAAGGTTGCGCTGGAGCGTCGCGGTGCCGGACGCCGCAAGACCCAAGCTACCGATGCCGCTTCGACAGGACATTGATTGCCATGGAAATTCGTCTCGATAACGTCGTCAAGACCTTCGACACCTTCCGCGCCGTGCATGGCGTGTCGCTGACCGTGCAAAGCGGTGAGCTGATTGCACTGCTTGGTCCATCCGGTTCCGGCAAGACGACGATCCTGCGCATGGTGGCGGGGCTGGAATATGCCGACGGCGGACACATCCATTTCGGGGATCAGGATGCCACCGACATTCCGGTGCGCGATCGCGGTGTCGGTTTCGTCTTCCAGCATTATGCACTGTTCCCCCATATGACAGTGGGGGAAAATATCGGCTTCGGCATGAGCGTTTCCAAGGTGAAGCGCAGCAAGGCGGAAATTGCCGCACGCGTGAACCAGCTTCTGAAGCTGGTTCGCCTTGAAGGCCTTGGAGATCGCTTTCCGGCGCAGATTTCTGGCGGTCAGCGACAGCGCGTGGCACTCGCCCGTGCCCTGTCCGTCGATCCAAAGGTTCTGCTTCTGGATGAGCCGTTCGGTGCGCTGGATGCGAATGTTCGCCATGACCTTCGCCGCTGGCTGCGGGAGATCCATGATGAACTGGGCATCACCACGATTTTCGTGACGCATGACCAGGAAGAGGCGCTGGATCTTGCGGATCGGGTCGTCATTCTGAAGGACGGCAAGATCGTTCAGCAAGGCACGCCGCAGGAGGTTTGCCGTGATCCGAAGAATGCCTTCGTGCTGAAATTTCTAGGGGATGCCAACCGGCTGACTGGCGAAGTGCGTGACGGGCGCGCGCATGTTGCTGGCGTTGCCGTGGCTGCTGCCGAGGGTGTGGCGGATGGTCCGGCGGAAATTTTTGCACGTCCCCGCGATCTCGATTGGTCCGCAACGCAGCCGGGTGTGCCTGCAAGCGTTGCTAGGGTGCTGGACCGTCCCGGCGAGCGCCGTGTGATCGCGACAGCATCTACGGGAGAACCGCTTGAGTTCGATGTGGACCCGGAGCGTAACATTTCCGCAGGCGAACAGGGCTTCGTGACGCTGCGGCGCGCCAAGGTATTTGCACTGGGGTGAGATGGGCTTTTCTCAAAACCTGCAAATCAAATGAAAAAGGCGCCGGTTTCCCGACGCCTTTTTTAATCACGGCTGCTGAAACGCTCAGTTCATCTGGCTGACGAAGCGGGTTTCCAGATAGGCTTCGACGGCTTCCGAACCACCTTCCGTGCCGTAGCCGGAATCCTTGATGCCACCGAACGGCACTTCCGGAATCGCCAGACCATTGTGGTTGATGGTCAACATGCCGGCTTCCAGACGCTGGCCGAGCGCGTGTGCGGTCTTGACCGAACCGGTGAAGGCATAAGAGGCAAGGCCGAAGGGCAGGCGGTTGGATTCTTCCAGCGCCTCATCCAGCGTGGAGAAGCGGTTGACGATGGCGATCGGGCCGAAGGGCTCTTCGTTCATCATCAGGGCGGAGGTCGGCACATCGGTCAGAACCGTCGGCTCGAAGAAGTGGCCCTTGTTGCCAATGCGCTTGCCGCCCGTCTTCAGAACGGCGCCCTTGGAAACGGCATCCTGAATCATGCCTTCCATGGCCGGGATGCGGCGCTCGTTGGCAAGCGGCCCCATGGTCACGTCAGCCTCGAGGCCATTACCCACCTTCAGGTTTTCCGCGTACTTCACAATGCCGTCGATGAACTGGTCGGCAACGCCATCCTGAATGAGGAAGCGGGTCGGTGCAACGCAGACCTGACCGGCATTGCGGAACTTTGCGGCTGCGGAGACTTCGATGGCCTTTTCCAGATCGGCATCGTTGAAGACGACGACCGGGGCATGACCGCCGAGTTCCATGGTCGCGCGCTTCATGTGCTTTCCGGCAAGGGCCGCCAGATGCTTGCCAACCGGCGTGGAGCCGGTGAACGAGATCTTGCGGATGACCGGATGCGGGATCAGGTATTCGGAAATTTCAGCCGGGACGCCGTAGACCAGACCGACAACACCGGCCGGAATGCCGGCATCCGCAAAGGCGCGGATGAGTTCGGCTGGCGAAGCCGGGGTTTCTTCCGGTGCCTTGACGATGATCGAGCAGCCGACGGACACGGCAGCAGAGAGCTTTCGCACGATCTGGTTGATCGGGAAGTTCCACGGCGTGAAGGCGGCAACCGGGCCAACCGGGAACTTGATCGCCATGTTGGAAACGCCACCGAAACGGGCCGGGATGATCTGGCCATAGGTGCGGCGTGCCTCTTCGGCGAACCAGTCGATGGTATCGGCGGCGTTGTTTATTTCCGCCTTGGACTGCGCAATCGGCTTGCCCTGTTCGCGTGTCATCAGCCAGGCGATGTAATCGATCCGCTGGCGCACGATGTCGGCTGCCTTGCGCATGATCTTCGAGCGCTCGAAGGCTGACGTTTCGCGCCAGACCTTGAAGCCCTTGTCCGCAGCGTCCAGCGCCAGATCGAGGTCAGCCTTTTCCGCGTGCGCGATCTTTCCGATAATGTCCTGCGTGGCTGGATCCTCGACCGGGATCGTCTTGCCGCTCAGGGCATCGCGCCATTCGCCTGCAATGAAAAGCTTTACATCTGGATAGCTATGCATGGTGACCTCATTTTGAGTTCAAAAACGTCGCGGGAAACACGACAGGCGCCAAAGGGGCTGACACCCAAGCCTTGGAAGGTTTCGGCTCCTCACGTAGGACAATTGACCGCCACAATCAACGCCCCCACTAAAAAGTATTACTAATAAAAAGGACAGGCGCGAGTGACTTGGTCGCTCACGCCTGACTTTGGCTGGTCGGGTGGGTCACTCGCCTTTAAAAGAAAGCTTGAATGCCGGTCTGAGCGCGTCCGAGGATGAGTGCATGAACGTCATGCGTGCCTTCGTAGGTGTTGACCGTTTCCAGATTCTGCGCGTGACGCATGACATGATACTCGATCTGAATACCGTTGCCGCCGTGCATGTCGCGTGCCTGGCGTGCAATATCCAGAGCCTTGCCGCAGTTGTTGCGCTTGACGATGGAAATCATTTCCGGCGCCATCTTGTGCTCGTCCATCAGGCGGCCAACGCGCAAGCTGGCCTGAAGCCCAAGCGAGATCTCGGTCTGCATGTCGGCAAGCTTCTTCTGGTAAAGCTGCGTGCCAGCCAGCGGCTTGCCAAACTGCTTGCGATCCAGACCATACTGGCGTGCGCGCAGCCAGCAGTCTTCGGCAGCACCCAGAACGCCCCAGGAAATGCCATAGCGTGCACGGTTGAGGCAGCCGAACGGACCCTTGAGGCCGGATACGTTTGGAAGAAGCGCGTCTTCGGAGACCTCGACGCCGTCCATGACGATCTCGCCGGTGATCGATGCGCGCAGCGAAAGCTTGCCGCCGATCTTTGGCGCGGAAAGACCCTTCATGCCCTTTTCAAGCACGAAGCCGCGGATCTCGTTGTTGTGCGCTTCCGACTTGGCCCAGACAACGAAAACATCTGCGATCGGCGCGTTGGAAATCCACATCTTGGAGCCGCGCAGACGGTATCCGCCTTCGATCTTTTCCGCGCGGGTCTTCATGCCGCCCGGATCGGAACCGGCATCCGGCTCGGTCAGGCCGAAGCAGCCGATGAGTTCGCCGGAAACGAGACCCGGCAGATACTTCTTCTTCTGCTCATCCGAACCATAGGCGTAGATCGGGTAGATCACGAGGGAGGACTGCACGCTCATCATGGAACGGTAGCCTGAGTCGATGCGCTCGACTTCGCGGGCAACCAGACCATAGGCAACATAAGATGCGTTGGCCGCGCCGTATTCTTCCGGCAGGGTCACACCCAGAAGACCTGTCTGTCCCATCAGGCGGAAGAGTTCCGGCTCGGTTGTTTCGGAGAGGTAGGCTTCCTGGATGCGTGGCAGCAGTTCGGCCTTGCCAAAGGCTGCAGCCGCATCGCGGATCATTCGCTCATCTTCCGTCAACTGGTCGTCCAGCAGGAAGGGATCAGCCCAATTGAATGCGGTGCGGTCGCTCATCGTCAAAACCTCCAGAAAAATGTGGGTGCATAATGGGCAGACGCGGGATCGGCGTAAAGCGCCGTTTACTCACGTTGATATGAGCTATAGGAATAGGCCATGACCAATCTCAGTCGCAGGCTTCTTCCGTCCACCAGTGCACTGGCCGCATTCGAATCCGTTGCGCGGCTCGGGAGTTTTTCTTCGGCTGCAGACGAGCTTTCCTTGACGCAAGGCGCCATCAGCAGGCAGATTTCCGGTCTTGAAGACCAGCTTGGCATTCTGTTGTTCGAGCGCAGCAGCCGGGGTGTGCAGTTGACGGAAGCAGGCCGCGCCTATGCCAAGGCCATTGGTGCCGCGCTTGCGCAGATCCGTACTGCCTCTCTGCAGGCCATGACGAAACGGCATGGCGACACGTTGAACCTTGCCATGCTGCCGACCTTCGGAACGCGGTGGCTCTTGCCGCGAATACCGCGCTTTGTCAGCGCCCATCCGGAAATCACGCTGAATTTTGCCACCCGCATCGGTATCTTCGATTTCGAGCAGGATGGTCTGGATGTGGCAATCCATATCGGTCAGCCGAACTGGCCGGGAGCGGAATGCACCTTCCTGATGGACGAGATGGTTGCGCCCGTTTGCAGCCCCGAATTTCTTCGGCAAAACCCGGTTTCGAAGCCGGAAGATCTTGCGGGTCTGCCGCTGCTGCACATGGCTTCGCGGCCCGGCGCCTGGACACATTTCTTCGAGGCTGTCGGCGTGCAGGGCGTTCCCGCGCCGGGCATGCGGTTCGAACAGTTTGCCAGTGTGGCGCAAGCCTGCAGCGCAGGACTGGGCGTGGCGCTGATGCCGCTTTTCCTGATCGAGGCGGAGCTTCAGTCTGGAACCCTTGTTGAGGCCTACCCGCAGCAGGTTCGAAGCCCAAGCTCCTATTATCTCGTCGCACCGGTTACCCGAATGGACCTGAAGCCTGTGGCGCTGTTTCGGGCGTGGCTGATCGAAGAGGTCGGACGCTGGCGCAACGAGCCCTTCTACGCGTGAACGCATATCCCGAGAGATGAGACAATGACGTCATGAAACCGCACGAGTTCTGGCAGACCATTCATCCGGCTGGCGCGTTTCCGGAAATCGGTCCTCATCAGGGCTTCTATCCGGCGCGACTAAAGGACGGGCGGCAGTTGCGTCTTCCGATCCGCCCCTTGTCGGACGGCGTGCATGCGCTTGCATCGCTTATCATCAACCAGGCCTCTTTCGAGGTCATCGATGTGCTGGCTGGTCAATTGGCAGACGAGTTGAGAGGTGATGACATTGAGATCATCGTGGGGCTTCCGACACTCGGTTTGACACTTGCTGCGGAAGTCGCCCGCAAACTCGGCCATGCCCGTTATGTGCCCTGTGGGAATTCGCGCAAATTCTGGTACCGGGATGAGCTTTCCGTTCCGATCTCCTCCATCACAACGCCTGATCAGGTGAAGAGGCTCTACCTCGATCCTCGTATGGTGCCGCTGATCGAAGGACGTCGTATTGCTCTGATCGACGATGTCCTGTCCAGCGGAACCTCCATCGCAGCAGGGCTTGCGCTTCTGCAAAAAACCGGTTGCGAACCGGTTGCCATTGGTGCGGCCATGCTGCAGACGCGGCGCTGGGAAGAGGTGCTAAATGCACTCGATGCCCAGTGGACATCGCGTGTTCGCGGTGTTTTGCAAACGCCATTTCTCCGGCGGGTTGCCAACGACGCGTGGATGTAGCCTGCTACTTTTCGCCTTGCGGTCTGCCGCGAAGAATCTAGGATCGCGGCATTCTCGCTCATCTGCATAATCGGAAATGACAATGGAATTAGTCTTCGACGGCCACAACGATGTTCTCTTGCGGCTATGGCGCAACATGCGCAACGGTGCCGATCCTGTCCGCGAGTTCATGCAGGGCACGAGAGAGGGGCATATCGACGGCCCCCGCGCGAAGGCTGGTGGTTTGGCCGGTGGACTCTGCGCTATCTACATTCCATCAGGCGATCTGATTTTGCAGGAGCCGGACGGGCAGGGGCACTATGTCACCCCGCTCGCGGCCCCTTTGGCCCGCCAGCCGTCGCTCGATATCGCCATGGAAAAATTTGCCGTCGCGCTGCAGCTTGATCGAGCCAATGCCTGGCGGATCTGCCGCACGGTGCCGGAAATCCGGGCTGCGATGGACGACGGAATCTTCGCCTGCGTCATGCATATGGAGGGCTGCGAGGCGATCGGTGCCGATCTGGCCGCTCTCGACGTTTTCCATGCGGCGGGCCTGCGCTCGCTGGGACCCGTCTGGAGCCGCCACAACATCTTCGGCCACGGTGTGCCATTTGCCTATCCCATGTCACCGGATACGGCGCCGGGTTTGACCAATGCAGGCCTTGCTCTGGTGAAGGAATGCGATCGTCTCGGTATCGTCATCGATCTCGCCCACATCACCGAAAAAGGTTTCTGGGATGTGGAGAAGACCTCTGAAAAGCCGCTCGTTGCCAGCCATTCCAATGTCCATGCTCTGACCGAGGTGGCCCGTAACCTGACCGACAAGCAGTTGGATGCCATCCGCGAGCGAAAAGGTCTGGTCGGCCTCAACTATGCCGTGACCATGTTGCGGCCCGATGCGCGCGACGATGCCGACACCTCGCTCGAACTCATGGTCAAGCACATTGACTACATGGTCGAGCGCATGGGCATTGATTGCGTGGCGCTTGGTTCAGACTTCGACGGAGCCACTGTTCCACAGGAAATTAATGATGCGGCGGGCAATCAGAAACTGGTTGCGGCTCTCAGAAACGCGGGATACGGTCAGGACGAACTAATAAAGCTATGCCGTGAAAACTGGTTCAGGATCTTTGCGGAAACCTGGGCTTGAGAGACGGCTAAGTGCTTTAAAAAACACTGTTTTAAAGAAATGGGGAACCAGACCATGAACGCGTTCAATCGAAGCCTCCGCCTCCTTGGCACCAGTGCTGCCCTCTCTGTCATGATGCTGTCTGCGCCGCAGGCTTTTGCTGCAACGCCAGCCGATACGCTGGTTGTCGGCTTTGCCATCGACGACATCATTTCGCTTGATCCGGGCGAGGCTTTCGAGCTTTCCACAGCCGAAGTGACCGCCAACACTTACGAAAAGCTGGTCACGCTCGATCCGAATGATACATCCAAGGTCGTCGGTCAGCTGGCAGAAAGCTGGAAGATTTCCGACGATGGTCTGACCTACACGTTCAAGCTGAAGCCGAACCTGAAGTTTGCATCCGGCAATCCGATCACGGCAGAGGACGTGGCCTATTCGTTCGAGCGCGCCGTGAAGCTTGACAAGTCGCCAGCCTTCCTGCTGACGCAGTTCGGTCTGAAGGGTGACAATGTCGCCGAAAAGGCAAAGGCTGCCGATGCCTCGACCTTCGTTCTGACGGTCGACAAGCCCTACGCGCCGAGCTTTGTCCTCAACGTTCTGACGGCCACGGTTGCCTCGGTCGTTGACAAGAAGGTTGTTGCTGCCAAGGCCAAGCCGGTTACGGTAACCGCTGAAGCCAAGTGGGACAATGATTTCGGCAACGAATTCCTGAAGACCGGCTATGCTGGCTCTGGCCCGTTCAAGGTTCTGACCTGGAAGGCGAACGAAGCCGTCGTTCTGGAAGCCAATCCGAATTTCCAGGGCGAAAAGCCCAAGCTGAAGCGCGTCATCTACCGCTACATGAAGGAAAGCGCCTCGCAGCGTCTGGCTCTTGAAAACGGCGATATCGATATCGCCCGTAACCTCGAGCCAAATGATCTGAAGGCGATTGCATCCAAGTCCACGCTGGCCCAGACGTCCGCTCCAAAGGGTACCGTTTATTATATCGGCCTGAACCAGAAGAACCCGAACCTTGCCAAGCCGGAAGTGGTCGAGGCGTTCAAGTATCTGATGGACTACGATGCGATCGGCGCGACGCTCATCAACGGCATCGGCAAGATCCACCAGACCTTCCTGCCGGAAGGCCAGCTGGGTGCAAGCTCTGAAAATCCCTACAAGCTTGATGTTGCCAAGGCCAAGGAACTGCTGGCAAAGGCCGGACTGAAGGACGGCTTCAAGGTGACGATGGATGTGCGTAACACGCAGCCCGTAACCGGTATTGCCGAAGCCTATCAGCAGACACTGGCGCAGGCAGGCGTAAAGCTGGAAATCATTCCGGGTGATGGTAAGCAGACGCTGACCAAGTACCGCGCTCGCCAGCACGATATGTATATCGGCCAGTGGGGTTCGGACTATTTCGATCCGAACTCGAATGCGGAAACCTTCACGGCCAATCCGGACAATTCCGATGCGGGCAAGAACAAGACGCTCGCATGGCGCAATGCCTGGGATGTGCCGGAACTGACGAAGCAGACGCAGGCTGCACTTCTGGAGAAGGACAGCGCAAAGCGCGCCGAGATCTACCAGAAGCTTCAGAAGGAAGTTCTGGCCAAGGGTCCGTTCGTCATCATCTTCCAGCAGGTGGAAGTGGCGGGCTATTCGGCCAAGCTGAAGGGCTTCAAGCTCGGTCCGAGCTTTGACACCAACTTCGTCTACACGATCTCGAAGGACTAAGGGCCGGTTCCTTGACACTTCCCGAGACGAGCGGAGCGACGCGGCCACGGCGGCGTCGCAACAACCGCACGGCATGGGCCATCCTGCGTTTTGCGGTGACGGTCCTGACCACTTTCCTCGGCCTTCTGGCCGTTACCTTTTTCATCGGTCGCGTGGTGCCCATCGATCCGGCGCTCGCCATTGTTGGCGATCGTGCGCCTGCCCATGTGGTGGAGCGCGTTCGCGAGGAACTGGGGCTGAACCTGCCGCTCTGGCAGCAGTTTTTCATCTACTTGAAACAGGTTCTCTCCGGTGATTTCGGAACCTCGGTACTGACGAGCAATCCGGTGCTGGAAGACATAAAGCGTGTGTTTCCGGCGACCATGGAGCTCGCAACCGTCGGTACCCTGATCGGCGCTTTATTCGGCGTGCCGCTCGGCGTTCTGGCGGCGGTAAAGCGCGGCAGCATTGCCGATCAGGTGGTGCGTGTCGTGGGGCTTATCGGCTATTCGGTGCCGGTCTTCTGGCTGGCGCTCCTGGCCTTGCTCTTCTTCTACGCGAAGCTGAACTGGGTTGCCTATCCGGGGCGTATCGACGTGGTCTACGAATACACGTTTGTTTCTACGACCGGCTTCTACCTGTTCGATGCCATCATGCAGGGCGAGTGGGAAGTCTTCCGGGATCTTTTCCGGCACATCATCCTGCCATCCGCACTGCTCGGATATTTTTCGCTGGCCTATATCAGCCGCATGACGCGCTCCTTCATGCTGAACGAACTGGCGCAGGAATATGTCGTCGCCGCTCGGGCGAAGGGGCTTTCGGAGACCCGCATCATCTGGTTCCACGCGCTGCGCAATGCCGCCGTGCCGCTGATTACGGTCATCGCGCTTTCCTATGCAGGCCTGCTGGAAGGGTCGGTCCTGACGGAGACGATCTTCTCCTGGCCGGGACTGGGCCTCTACATCACCAATTCGCTGCAGAACGCGGATATCAACGCCGTGCTGGGTGGCACGCTTGTTGTGGGCGCCGTGTTCGTGACCATCAATCTGTTGTCCGATCTGCTGTACCGGACGCTCGATCCGAGGACGCGCAGCCGATGACGAGCCTTGAGACCACATTGAAACCGTATAGCCGCGAATGGCTGCTTTCCGACCGCCCGACAACCCGCAGGCAGGCGCAACTTGGCCGCGCCTATGTCGTCTGGCGGCGGTTTTCGGAAAACCGGCTGGCGCTGCTTGGCCTCTTCATCATCATCGCGCTGATCGTAGTCGCGGCCCTGGCGGATGTCATTTCGCCGCATAATCCGGTGATCGGTGACCTGCGCAATTCACGCCTGTTGCCGCCGGGCTCAGAAGGCTTTCTCTTGGGAACCGACGACCAGGGACGCGACATTCTTTCGCGCCTCATTCATGGTTCGCGGCTGACGTTGATGGTCGTGGTGCTTGTGGCGGTTATTGCCGCGCCCATCGGTCTGCTGGTGGGAACGGTTGCCGGTTATGCCGGGGGCTGGATCGATGCCGTTCTCATGCGCATCACCGACATTTTCCTCGCCTTTCCGAAGCTCGTTCTGGCGTTGGCGCTGGTCGCGGCTCTTGGACCGGGGATCGAGAATGCCATTCTGGCGATTGCCGTGACCTCCTGGCCGCCCTACGCCCGTATCGCCCGCGCCGAGACACTGACCTTCCGTAACTCGGAATTCATTTCGGCGGTCAAGCTGATGGGAGCTTCGCCCTTCCGCATCGTGCTTCGGCACGTCATGCCGCTCTGCACATCCTCTCTGATCGTACGTGTGACGCTGGACATGGCGGGTATTATTCTAACGGCCGCCGGTCTTGGGTTCCTCGGCCTCGGTGCCCAGCCGCCGCTGCCGGAATGGGGTGCAATGATTGCCTCTGGCCGTCGCTTCATTCTCGACCAGTGGTGGGTTGCCGCCATGCCGGGCTTTGCCATCCTCATCGTCAGCCTTGGTTTCAATCTGCTGGGCGATGGCTTGCGCGATGCACTCGACCCGAAGGAGGCCGGACAATGAGCCCGCTTCTGACCGTGGAGAATTTGCGCGTGAGCTTTCCGACGCGCACGGGCGAAGTGAATGCCGTGCGTGGCGTATCCTTCACGCTTGGCAAGGAAAGGCTCGGCATCGTCGGCGAATCCGGCTCCGGCAAATCGCAGACCGGTCGCGCCATCATGGGCCTGACGCCCGGACATGCGAAGATTACCGCCGACAGGTTGAACTTCGACGGTATCGATCTTCTTTCCGCGTCCAAGCGCCAGCGTCGCGATATGCGCGGAAAGCGCATGGCGATGATCCTGCAGGATCCGAAATATTCGCTCAATCCCGTCATGCCAATCGGCAAGCAGATCATCGAAACGCTGCGGACGCATGAAAGTGTGTCTGGTCGCCAGGCCCGGGATCGGGCGCTTGCCATGCTGGAGGCGGTGCAGATCCGCGATCCCGAACGCGTGTTCGATCTCTATCCGCATGAGGTCTCCGGCGGCATGGGTCAGCGCATCATGATCGCCATGATGCTGGTCTGCGGCCCGGAGTTGCTCATCGCGGACGAACCGACATCCGCGCTTGACGTGACGGTGCAACTGGAGGTGCTCGGCATTCTGGACAAGCTTGTGGCCGAGCGCGGCATGGGGCTGATCTTCGTCAGCCATGATCTGAGGCTGGTTTCCTCCTTTTGCGATCGCGTACTGGTGATGTATGCCGGCCGCGTGGTGGAGGAATTGCCATCGGCCGATCTGGCAGCGGCGCAGCACCCCTACACGCGGGGACTGTTGAACTGCCTGCCAACGATCGGCAGCAATAGGCATCCGCTTCCGGTGCTGGAGCGACAGGCGGAGTGGACGCAATGACCGGTACTGCACTTTCCGTTCGCGATATGGTCGTGACATTCGACGAGTTTGTCGCGCTCAGCCATGTGACCATGAATGTGAACGAGGGCGAATCTTTCGGAATCGTTGGAGAATCCGGCTCGGGTAAATCGACATTGCTGCGCGCCGTTGCGGGATTGAATGTGTTCGAATCCGGCAGCCTGACGGTTGCTGGTCGCAGCTATTCCGGTTCCCGCCGCGACAAGGAATTCTATCGTACGGTCCAGATGGTGTTTCAGGATCCCTATGGTTCGCTGCATCCGCGCCAGACAGTCGATCGGCTGTTGCTGGAGCCGCTTGCAATCCATGGCTTTTCCGACGTCGATGCCCGCATTGCCCGCGCGCTGGATGAGGTGGGTCTCGGCTCCGGCTTCCGGTTCCGCTATTCGCACCAGCTTTCGGGTGGTCAGCGCCAGCGCATTGCCATTGCCCGTGCGCTGATCCTGGAGCCGAAAATCCTGCTTCTGGATGAGCCGACATCGGCGCTCGATGCCTCCATCCAGGCCGAAATCCTCAACCTGCTGGAGCAGGCGCGCAAGGACCGGAACCTTACCTTCATCATGGTCAGCCACGATCTTGGCGTCATCAGCCACATGTGCGAGCGGCTGGCGGTGATGAAAAAGGGTGAGGTCGTGGAAACAGTTTCCGTCGAGGCTCTGGAAAAGCGCGAGTTTTCGCAAGAGTATACGCGCCAGCTGTTGGTGGCGAGCGAAGGCTTCCGCCGGACGGCTTAGAGCGAGCGCACTCACTTTTGGCGGATGTCCATGCAGCTTCGGGCCCTGATGTATTTCGATGAGGTGGTGCGCACCAACTCCATGCGCGCCGCCGCAGAAAATCTGAACGTTGCGGCAACCGCCGTCAGCCGCCAGATCGAAAACCTCGAACATTACTTCGGCACCCCGCTGGTTGAACGCAGCAGTCGGGGTATCCGTCTAACGGCGGCTGGCGAGCTGCTTGCGGCACGCGCAGGCAAGACATTGCGCGAGCTGGAACATGTGCATCAACTCATTGACGATCTTCAGGGTCTCCAGCGTGGGCGGGTGGTGATCTATGCCAACGGGGCTGCGGTCGCGAACCTGCTTGCGCCCGTGCTTGCGCAGTTCAGCCTGAAATATCCCAATCTGCGGTTCGAGGTGGCAATCACGACAGCCAGACAGGCCATCGAGGCGCTTTCGAGCGCGGAGGCCGATCTTGTCGTCACTCTGTTTGCGCCCAAGCTGACAGGGGTCAAGGTGCGGCTTCGCTCGGAAGTCGCCTATGATCTCATCACCTCTGCCAGGCACGCGGCGGCGGGATTGACCGAAATCTCGCTCAAGGATGTGGCCGCGCTTCCTCTGGCGCTGCCCGACAAGAGCTTCGGTGCCCGTCAGGCCTTCGAGGAGCAGTTTGCCAAGGTCGGTGTCGAACTCGACCCGGTTTTCGTCACGGGATCATTGGAGATGCTGAAGGAACTGGTCTTGCGCGAAGCGGCGGTGACGCTTCTGCCGAGGCTGACCATTACGCGCGAAATCGAGATGGGGCTTCTGTCCGCCATTCCGATTTCCGGCGGGCGGGCGGTGAAGACGGCGATTGAGCTCTGCGTCGCGCCCGATCGCCAGCTTTCCTTTGCCGCCGCCAAGCTGGTGGATTTCATTGAGGCTTTCATGCGCGGAGCAGAACCCCGCAAGGCAGGACAGAAACCCAAGAAGAGTGTGTAGCGATTTCGGCTACACAGAGCACACAAAATTCGCCATTGTGTGTGCGCCTGCGAAATGACAGTATTTTCGCATAAACAGCTCTGCTGCCGCGCTTGAAACGGCAGATGGAGCAAGATCCAGGGGATTTTCAAGCATGTCACGCCTCACGCTTTCCACCTCGACCGGCTTTTCGCGCCGAACCTTCGTCGTTCTCACATTGGCGGCTGGCGTCGCCTTGGGTGCGCTTGGTTCCGCGCAGGCGGCTCCCAAAACCTCGCTTTCGCTTGGAATGTCGGTGGAGCCATCGGGCCTTGATCCGACGGCTGCCGCACCGGTCGCCATCGGTCAGGTGACGTGGCAGAACATCTTCGAAGGCCTGACGACCATCGACAAGGATGGCAAGGTGCAGCCGCAACTGGCCGAAAGCTGGGTCATTTCGCCGGATGGGCTGAATTATACATTCAAGCTGCGCAAGGGCGTAACCTTCCACAATGGTGAAGTGTTCGATTCCGCCGTTGCGAAATTCTCGATCGATCGCGCGCGGGCTTCCGATTCCGTCAATCCGCAGAAGCGCTATTTCGCGTCGGTCGATAGCGTCGAGACGCCGGATGCAGCGACGCTGGTGGTGAAGCTGAAGAGCCCGACGGGCAATTTCCTCTACTGGCTGGGCTGGCCGTCCTCGGTCATGGTTGCGCCGAAGAGTGCGGCCGAGAACAAGACAAACCCGATTGGCACTGGCCCGTTCAAGTTCGTCAGCTGGGCCAAGGGCTCTCAGGTCGAACTGGCAAAGAACCCGGATTACTGGGACAAGGCAGGCACTGCCAAGCTGGAGAAGGTTACCTTCCGCTTCATAGCCGATGCGCAGGCGCAGGCTGCGGCTCTGAAATCCGGTGATCTGGATGCCTTTCCGGAATTTGCAGCACCCGAACTGATGGCAAGCTTCGAGGGTGACAGCAAGCTCACCACCGTCATCGGCAATACCGAACTGAAGGTCGTGGCTGGCATGAACAATGCCAAGAAGCCTTTCGATGACAAGCGCGTGCGCCAGGCCCTCATGATGGCGGTAGACCGCCAGGCGCTGATCGATGGGGCGTGGTCCGGCTTTGGCACGGCCATCGGCAGCCATTATACGCCGAACGATCGTGGCTTCGTGGATCTGACTAAGACCTACCCCTACGATCCGGAAAAGGCACGCAAGCTTCTGGCAGAAGCCGGCTTCGCCAGTGGACTGAGCTTCACGATCAAGGCGCCGCAAATGGCCTATGCGCAACGCAGTTCGCAGATGTTGCAGGCCATGTTTGCCGATGTGGGGGTAACGCTGAACATCGAAACCACCGAGTTTCCGGCAAAATGGGTGGCCGATGTGTTCAAGGGCGGCAATTACGACATGACCATCGTGGCGCATGCCGAACCGATGGACATCGATATCTATGCGCGTGATCCCTACTACTTCAATTACAAGAACCCGGCCTTCAACGAGGTTCTGAAAAAAGTGGACGCCACCGCCGATGCCGGCGAACAGGCGAAGCTCTATGGCGAGGCGCAGAAGATCCTGGCAGAGGATGTGCCGGCCCTCTACCTCTTCGTGATGCCGAAGCTTGGCGTGTGGAACAAGAACCTCAAGGGGCTCTGGGAAAACGAACCGATCCCATCCAACGTGCTGGCCCAGGTTGAATGGGCGCAGTAACCGGCTGAGAGGCGGCGGAACGCCAGTAAAGTTTCTGCCGCTTTCAAAATCCATTGCATGCCTGAAACAGGCGTTTCATCCTTCGCTTTCCCGGAAAGCCTGAAGGGACAGGATATGATTGCCCTCATCGTCCGCCGCATCGCCGGTCTTGTCGTTACCCTCCTGATCGTCTCGGCGTTGATTTTTCTCGTCATGGATCTTCTGCCAGGCGACCCGGCGTCTGTCATGCTCGGCACCTCGGCGACGCCGGAAACGCTGGCTGCGCTTCAGAAACAGATGGGCCTCGATCAGCCGCTTCTGGCGCGCTACGGGATCTGGCTGGAGCAGGCCCTACGCGGCGATTTCGGAACGTCCTACACCTACAGCGTCCCGGTCGCGGGTTTGATTGCGGAACGGTTGGCGGTGACGGTGCCGCTGGCCCTGCTTGCGGTATTTCTCTCCATCAGCCTTGCACTGCCGCTCGGCGTGATGTCTGCCGGTAAACGCAACAGCGGCCTGGACTATGTCGTGGGCGTTGTCTCGCAACTCTTCATCGCCGTTCCGGGCTTTTGGGTCGGCCTGTTGTTGATCCTCCTCTTTTCAGTTTCGCTCGGCTGGATGCCCGCGGGCGGATTTCCGGGCTGGAGTGCAGGTTTCTGGGTATCCCTCAAGGCGCTTCTGTTGCCTGCCATCGCGCTCGCTCTGCCGCAGGCGGGCGTGCTGACACGGGTCACCCGCACCTCCGTTCTTGAGGTCATGTCCGAGGATTATGTTCGCACTGCCCGCTCCAAAGGCTTGTCGGAAAGGACTGCGCTCTGGCTGCATGCGGTGCCAAACGCCATGGTGCCTGTCGTCACCATTCTGGGATTGCAATTCACCTTCCTGATTGCAGGGGCCGTGCTGGTGGAAAACGTGTTCAACCTGCCGGGCCTGGGGCGGCTTGCCTATCAGGCGCTTTCCCAGCGAGACGTGGTGGTGATGCAGAATGTGATTCTGTTCTTCGCCGGTCTGGTGATCGTCATGAACTTCCTCGTCGACATGCTCTATCTGTTCATCGACCCGCGATTGCGGGCAGGAGCGCGCTGATGCGACAGATCCTGCGCCGCCCGACACTTCTCGCCGGTCTCATCATCACAGCTTTGCTCGTCTCCATCGCACTACTTTCACTTGTCTGGACGCCGTTTGCGCCCACGAAGATGCAGATCGTGCACAAGCTTAAGCCGCCGCTGGCGCACGGTCTTCTGGGCACGGACCAGTTCGGGCGCGACATGGCATCCATGTTGATGGTGGGAGCGTGGAACTCGCTTTCGACCTCGTTCCTTGCAGTGGCGATCGGGGCGACGCTCGGCACCCTGGTGGGGGTCACGGTCGCTGCGATCCGGGGGCTGACGGAAACGGTGGTGATGCGCGCCTGCGACATCATCTTTTCCATTCCGCCGATCCTCTCGGCCATGCTGTTCGGTGCCTTTATCGGGGCAGGTCGGTTCACAGCCATCATTGCGATTGCGGTCTTCATGGTCCCCGTGTTCGCCCGTGTCACCTTGAGCGCTGCGCGGCAGATCTGGACGCGTGACTATGTCATGGCCGCCGTCAGCATGGGGCGAAATCGCGCCAAGATCACCTATGTGCATGTGCTGCCGAACATCACCAACCAGATTCTGGTTCAAGTCACCATCCAGCTCGGTCTGGCGATCCTGACGGAAGCGGGCCTCAGTTTTCTGGGTCTGGGCATGCCGCCACCAACGCCTACCTGGGGCCGCATGCTTTCGGATTCGCAGACCTTCATGGGGCAGGCGCCATGGCTTGCGCTTCTGCCCGGTAGCGCCATTGCGCTGGCGGTGCTTGGCCTCAACATGCTGGGCGATGGCCTTCGTGATCTTCTCGACCCGCGCGACAATGTTTGACGAAACAGTGAAAAGACAATGCCATGAATGAATTGCTGAGCCTGACCATCCGGCAGATCCGCGAGCTCTATGCCGCCAGGAAACTCTCTCCGCTGGAATACTGGCAGGCGGTGGAAGAGCGCATCGAAGCCTTCGAGCCTCATGTTCAGGCGCTTTATCTCTACAATCCCGAGAGTGCGCGGGCGCAGGCTTCTGCCTCCACGCAGCGCTGGGCGAGCGGCGAGACCCTCGGTGTACTGGATGGAATTCCGGTGACATTGAAGGAGTTGATTGCCACGAAGGGCGATCCGGTTCCGCTTGGCACAAAGGCAGTCGATCTCGTTCCGGCAGCGGAAGACGCGCCAATTGCTGCCCGCTGCCGGGAAGATGGGGCGGTGATTTTTGCCAAGACCACGTGTCCGGATTATGGAATGTTGTCTTCGGGCCTTTCCAGCTTTCATCCCTTGAGCCGCAACCCGTGGGATCTGTCGAAGAACCCCGGCGGATCCAGCGCCGGTGCGGCCTCTGCCGGTGCCGCCTCCTTCGGGCCTTTGCATATCGGCACCGATATCGGAGGATCCGTGCGCTTGCCTGCGGGCTGGACAGGTCTCTTCGGCTTCAAGCCCAGCCATGGCCGTATTCCTGTCGATCCCTATTATGTCGGGCGTTGCGCGGGGCCGATGACCCGTTGTGTTGAAGATTCCGCCATTGCGATGGAGCCGCTTTCGCGTCCCGACTGGCGCGACGGTACATCCCTTCCGCCCAATGATTTCCACTGGCTGGATTTCCACATCGATCTCAAGGGCCTGAAGATCGGCTTGATGCTGGATGCCGGCACCGGGATTGGTGCGGAAGAAGAGGTGAAGGATGCCATCATTGCTGCCGCACGCCTGTTCGAGCAGGCAGGCGCGGAGATCATACCGGTCGGTCCCGTTCTGACGCGGGCCATGCTGGACGGTCTGGACAAGTTCTGGCGTTCCCGCTTCTGGGGCGACATCGAGACCATGAGCCCAGAAAAGCACGCCGAGATCCTGCCCTATATCTTCGAGTGGGCGAAGCGTGGCGCCGAAGTATCCGGTGTGGAGGCCGTGCGCGGTTTCAACCAGACCATCGAAATGCGCAAGACCTGCGGGCGTCTGTTTACCACTGTCGATGCCGTGATCTCGCCGACAAATCCGATCGTCTCTTATCCGGCGGAATGGGCGTCACCCACCAATGATCCGGCGCTGCCGTTCGAGCATATCGCCTTTACCGTGCCATGGAACATGTCGGAGCAGCCGGCATCCTCCATCAATTGCGGTTTCTCCAAAAGCGGCATGCCGATCGGAATGCAGATCGTCGGCCCACGTTTCGCCGATCAGTTTGTTCTTCGCTTGTCGAGAGCCTTCGAGATCATGAGCGGGGGTGTCACCCGTTGGCCGGAGCCGCCCGCCGCCTGATAGTCTTCCATCGGCGAAGACCATAGGCCTTGAGCGATTGACATCGCTCAAGGCTTTTTTGTTCCCGGTCCGGTAGGGAACAAATTGCAGAGATCGGCGTTGACGGCATGAAAACGAGAGCCTGCGGGGTGCTCGTCGCAGTGGGGGACGATTGGCGCCAGAGCCGATCTGCTTTCCGGGTCTTATTCAATTATCAGGAGATGATGATGTCCATGAATTCACCGAATGATTTCACGCGTACCGGTTCTGAAGGCGATATCGAAAAGCAGCTCCAGCAACTTCGCGAAGACCTTGCGGCACTTGCCCGTTCCGTGGCCGCTGCCGGATCCAACAAGGCTGACGACCTGAAGTACAAGGCGCGTCGTGCCTCGAACGAGGCCATGGATGCTTCGGCACAGGCTCTTGATTCTGCCCGTGCGCAGTTTCAGTCGATCGAAAAGGATATCGAGCGCCAGATCCGCACGAAGCCGCTTCAGTCTGTGGCAATCGCTGCCGGCATCGGCTTCCTGTTCGCGCTTCTGTCGCGTCGCTAACATGGGTGCACTTGCGCCTCTTCTGGCCTCGCTGTTGACGTCGGATGTGCGAGGTTTCGCCCAGCGGACCAAGCGCAATGTCATTCTCTATGCCATCGCTGCACTCTTTGCACTGACGGCCTATGGAACCGGCATTGCAGCGCTTGCAGTCTATCTCGCTCGCAAGATCGGTCCGGTAAATGCCCTTGCATCGGTTGCAGGTGGGTCACTGCTCATCGTCCTGATTATTCTTCTGGCGGTGTCCATCAAGAACAAGGCCGATGAAAAGCGTCGTCGCGAGGCAGCCGCAGGCAGCCGGGCCATGATGTTGACAGCGGCGGTCTCAGCGCTGCCGCTGCTGGTGAAATCGAAACCGCTTATGGCCGCCGCCATATCGGGCGGTGTGGGCCTCATCGCATTGAAGCTTCTGGGCGGTGGAAACGATCCATCGGACCCAAGCGCTTAAACAAGCTCAAACAGAGGAGCCATGACATGGCAAACGCATCTGCAGTTCTTAAACCCAAGTCCCACGACGAAGAGATCAACATTGGGCTGGAAACGAAATACCGGGCGCAGGCTGCAAAGAGCTTGTCCGATATTCTGGCTGCCACCTATCGGCTGACGATCAAGAGCCATGTTTACCACTGGAACGTCGTTGGCCCTCTGTTCAAGCCGCTGCACGAGCTGACGGAAGAGCACTATAATGCGCTGTTCAAGGCATCGGACATCATCGCGGAACGTATCCGCGCGCTGGGACATCTTGCTCCGGCAACGCTGGGCGAAGCAGCCCAGTTTGCGCCAAAGGCAAACGAAGTTGGCAAGCTGACGGCCGTGGACATGGTCAACGACCTCGTTGCCGACCATGAGGCTGCCGTCAAGGTCATGCGTGACACGGCGGAAAAGGCTGATGAAGCCGGCGATGTGGTAACCGCAGACATGCTGACCGATCGCCTTACATTCCATGAAAAGGCACTCTGGATGCTGCGGGCAATCGTCGCGGAATAACGACACATCCAGTGGTCTGAAGGCGCCCCGGTTTCGGGGCGTTTTTCGTTTGGGAAATATGTCCGATGAAGCAAGTCAGATGAACGGGCGCATGCCTTCGACAGAGGGTTGCCAACCTGCGATATCGAAGAGCTTGCCGCGCTCCAGAACCTCCGAGCCGCGATCCAGCCAGCGCACGACACCCGCATCCGACAGGCGCCTCAAAGTCTTGTTCGTGTGGACGAGCGACAGTCCGAGTGTATCGGCAACATGCTGCTGGGTCAGGGGCAGAACCTTCGGCCCCTCTTCGGGGAAAACGCCGGTTGCCTGAGCCCGGTGATCCAGGAAGGCGAGAAGATAGGCCGCGCGCTCCAGAGCCGTGCGGCGCCCGACGGAGAGAAGATGTTCATCCAGAATGGATTCCTCGCGCGAGGCAATCCAGGTGAGGTCATAGGCCAGCGAGGGATGGTTCTGAAATAGAGAGGTCAGGCGTTCGCGCTCGAAGACACAGAGGGTCATCTTCGTCAGCGCTTCGACTGAATGCAGCATTTCCGACATCAGGTTTCCCTGGAGACCGATCAGGTCCCCGGGCAGCACGTAGTTCAGGATCTGCCGTCGCCCGTCCTCCAGGATTTTGTAGCGGAAGCCCCATCCTGCGAGAGCCGTGTAGAGCTGTGGGTGGCGCTGGCCTTCGTCGATGATCGTCGTTCCCGGTTCAAGGAGAAGTTCTGCAATCTTGAAGGAGGACACGAACCCGAGTTCGGTCGAATCAAAATCACGGAATGTTTCCCGAGCACGTAACGGACAGAGTTCACAGGGGATGCGGACAGGAGCGAATGATTTGCTTTGAGCCATGGCGGACCGATTTTTGGCATGGGAAAAAGACAATAGAAGAAAAACTGACTGCCGCTATGTCTTTTTTAAATGACCCACCGTTCCATGAATGTTCTATGGCTTTCCTTGGTTTCACCATCCGGGAAATTCGCGTGCACTTTCTGGTCATCGATACACACTATCTGGTGGCTATGGAAGCCGAACAGGTTCTAGGAGAGGCATTCGGGTGCCGCGTTACGATTGCCATGCCGCGCGATCTCGATACCTTGCTTATGGAAGGGGCATTCGATGTCATGTTGATTGACATCGATTTTGTAACAGAGGTTCTATGGGGGAGAATCCAGCGCCTGCGGGAGGCGGGCGCTGGATTCGTTTTTACGTCCGTGGACAGCCGTCACCGTTCAGGAGTTCCCGGATTTCAGGGAATTCCTGTTGTGTTGAAACCGTTCGATGATGAGAGATTGGTAGAGGTGGTGCAGGACGTTTATGCTGGCGCGAAGCGGCCTTAGCTCCCGAAGGCTCTGGCAGTGATGGCGGCGTCACCGGGATCGGGACCGAAATCGCCCTCGCCGGAAACACCCAGAATTTCCTGAAGCCTTGTGCGGGCGCGCGAGACACGGCTTTTGATCGTACCGACGGCACAGCCGCAGATCGTCGCCGCTTCTTCATAGGCAAAGCCTGCAGCGCCCACCAGAATGATGGCTTCACGCTGATCGTCCGGCAAAGTATCCAGCGCCTTGCGGAAGTCCTGCAGATCCAGACGGCCATACTGTTCAGGATGCACCGAGAACCGCTCGCTGAACAGCCCATCACTATCCTGCACTTCACGGCCACGCTTGCGCATCTGGCTGTAAAATTCGTTGCGAAGAATCGTGAAGAGCCAGGCGCGCATATTCGTGCCCGCAGTAAAGCTCTTCTGGTTCGCCCAGGCCTTCATGATGGTGTCCTGCACCAGATCATCAGCCTTGTCGTGGCGTCCGGTCAGCGAAACCGCGAAGGCACGCAGGTTCGGCAGGGAGGCCAGTAGGTCTCGCTTGAAAGCGCGATCGTCGTTTTCTTGATCCGTGGTCATTTCGCATTCACCGATTTTGCACTCTTTTCCGCCTCTTCGAGGCGCTCCAAGAGATCGAGGAAGCGATCCGGAATCCCTTCTTCCTGAACCGCATCATAGAATTCCCGCAATTTGCGTGAAATCGAAGCGTTCGGGAGCATGGCGCCCGGCCGGAAGTTGCTCGATTGTGGTGTGTTCATCTTCTCTTTGTTTCTGGTTTCGTCTTCACTCATCACGCAGGCAGCCTGTTGCGGTATCGTCTGTTGAAAATGCGCTTGAATAAAAAAAGTTCCCTAAAGACGGAACTTTTTTTCTGGGTTACCGTTGATACCACGTTCATTGCCCACTGGGCATCAGGGGAGATTCTGAATGTCACTTACCACTCGCGTTGCGTCCCACCTTCCTTATCTGCGCCGTTACGCCCGCGCCGTGACCGGTTCGCAGACCTCGGGAGACGCATATGTCGCGGCGGTCCTGGAAGCTTTGATTGCCGATATTTCCATCTTTCCGGAAAGTTCAAAGGACCGCGTTTCGCTGTATAAACTTTTCGTCGCAATCTTTGGTTCCACTGCAATCGAGATCCGTCCGATCGAGTCGCCCTTCGCATGGGAGCAGCGTGCCGTTGCCAACCTTGCGTCGCTTCCGTCACAAGCACGCCATGCATTTCTGCTGATTTCGGTCGAAGGCTTTACGCTTGAAGAAACCGCGGAAATCCTGGACGTTGACGTCAACGAGGTCACGCGTCTGCTGGATGAAGCATCGCGCGAGATCTCGCGTCAGGTTGCGACAGATATCATGATCATCGAAGACGAGCCGTTGATCGCGCTCGACATCGAGCAGATGGTCCAAGATCTCGGCCATCGCGTAACTGGCATTGCCCGCACGCACAAAGAAGCTGTTGCCCTCTTCCAGAGCTCCAGCCCAAAAATGGTTCTGGCCGATATCCAGCTGGCAGACGGCAGTTCCGGCATTGATGCCGTGAATGAAATTCTGAAAACCTCCAGTGTCCCGGTCATCTTCATTACCGCGTTTCCGGAGCGCCTGCTGACAGGTGAGCGGCCGGAGCCAGCCTTCCTGGTGACCAAGCCGTTCAACCCTGACATGGTCAAAGCCTTGATCAGCCAGGCTCTCTTCTTCAATGAGGCCGTCAAGGCTGCCGCGTGAGCGGGCCAGCTTGTGATACGCGTTGATAATCCGGTTCCGTCTGGAACCAAGGCGACGGTTGAGCGTTCAGCCGTCGCCTATTTCACAGATGCCCCCGGTATGTGTGACGCGGGTCAAGCAACAGACTTCAAATATCGATCACCGAATGGTCCGGCCCGGATACACGTCCGGCTGTTTGGTTTATGAGAGTAGAAATTAATAGCGTATCGGGTTGAGACCGGTCGACTTGCCGCCTATAAGGGGCTAGCAACGGTCTAATATGCAAAGACGCGTATTTTGCCGGTATCGCAGATCAGGGCGGAGCAATTAATTGTCGCATCAGCTGACATGGCAACAAGCTGGTGAAAGCGGTGAGGCGTTACGCGATTTCTTCATGCCCGCTCTCCTGGATCTCGGCGCGAGCGTTACGATCCAGGATCTCCAGCGTCGTTATATTTTTGTCACCAACCTCCCGGATGCCTGGTCGCAGGCGCTAACCGATGCACCAACCGATATCAGCCTGTTCGGTGAGGAAATTGCAGCAAAGCTGAAGCTGCTGAAAGATGGCATCACCGAGCATGGCCAGAAGGGACATCTCGAGTTCACTGTGAACTCCGATGAGGTCTACGAATTCAGGGTTCAGGCAATTTCCACCGCAGAAGGCGGCATCCATCTTGTGACGACGATCATTGACCGATCGGAGGAACGCCATCGAGAGCGGCTTCTTCGAGCGCTGCTGCGTGAAGTCAGCCACCGCTCCAAGAATCTGCTGGCCATCATTCAGAGTATCGCGCTGCAGACCGCACGCTATTCCGTGACGCTGGATGTATTTCTCAACAAGTTCCGGGGGCGGCTTTATTCGCTTTCGCAGTCCCAGGATCTGATCACGGATTCAAGCTGGCGTGGGGCGTATTTTTACGAACTGGTTCAGCAGCAGACTGAGAAGTATCTTCCCGAGAATGCGCACCTGATCAAAGTCAGCGGTGATAATGTCCTGTTGAGCCCGAATGCTTCGTTGCATCTCGGTCTGGCGCTGCATGAGTTGATCGTCAATGCGGTCAGTCACGGATCCCTTTCGAAAAGTGGCCGAGCCATTATGGTCACCTGCCAACGCGTGCAGGCAAACGGTCAGGATTCGCTCGAGGTACGCTGGGAGGAAGGACTGCCCAATCCCGTGCGCCATATCGAGGGAAGGGACAACAGCAGCCTGAAGGCGAATTTTGGCAGTACTGTCCTGGAGCGGGTGGTACCTGCTTCCGTCAACGGCAAGGCACGCTATGCCATCACGCCGGATCGCATCAGCTACAGCCTTGTCTTCCCTCTGGAACACGCGTCCGAATAATCACCTCGATCATTATCGAGGAGCCGCAGGTGTAACGCTTCTGAGGTGTCTGGCTGGTCGCACTTTTGCGCTAAGCACAAAAAGAAACGGTCTTGGTTTCTTTTTACAGAAGCCAAGACCGTTGGGTCTCTTCGAGGGGGATGAAGAGGTATCCGGAAGCTTTGAAGGGCGGGGGACGGGGGCGCTTCCAGATACATCAATAACGGGCCTGCCCGAAGAAGGTTCCGTCCGTTGCCAGAAAAATCAAAAAAAGATTTTCTGGTTGCTGGATGCAGATGCCCCGGCTCACCGGGGCACCGTCCAGGCTCGGCTCAACGAGCCTGCGTTCTCGGATCCAGCGCGTCTCGCACCGCATCGCCTACATAGTTGACGCTGAGCACGGTCAGGGAAATCGCGAGCCCTGGCCAGAAGACACGCGACGGCGTCAACTGCAGGAAGTTCGCCCCGTCAAACAAAAGACGGCCCCATGTCGGGAAGTCGGACGGAAAACCGAGACCGAGGAAGGATAGCGCAGACTCGGTGATAATCGCAGCCGCGATGCCAAGCGTTGCCGAAACCATGATGGAACTGAGCACGTTCGGCAGGATATGGCGCAGAACGATGCGGGATTCCCTCATGCCGCTGCTCTTCGCGGCGATGATGAATTCCTGGCTCTTTACTGCAAGCACGTCGCCACGAACGATACGGGCTGTGTGCATCCAGCTCGTCACGCCGATGACGAAGACGATCAGGATGAAAATGCCGGTCTCCGGTCCGAATGCTGCACGAAGAGTATCGCGAAACAGCATGATGATGACGAGCAGGAGCGGCAGAAGCGGTAGCGCCAGGAAAAGGTCCGTCAGACGCATCAAGGGGCCATCGAGCTTGCGGAAATAACCCGACAGGACGCCGACCAGCGTGCCAAGCAGCAAGGCAAGCAGCATCGCAGTCAATCCCACGGCGAGCGAGATCTGCCCGCCTGCCATGACCTGTGCCAGCATGTCATGGCCGAGATTGTCCGTGCCGAACGGGTGCTTCCAGGAAGGCCCCTGGTTTTTTGCGCGGATGTCGATTTTGTTCGGATCTATCGTGTGAATGAAAGGACCGACATAGACGACAAGCAGGATGAAGGCGAAGACAATCAGGCCGGCCACGCCACCCTTGTGCTTTCGAAACTTTCTCCAGAACAGGATGGACGGTGTCTCGATCTCAGCCTTTGCGGTCACGGGCTGGTTGATGACGGCATCAGTCATAGCGAATCCTCGGATCAAGGATGCCGTAGAGAACATCGGCAATGAGGTTGAACAGCACGATCAGGACCGCGAATATGAAGGTGAGGGTCTGTACCAGTGGAATGTCTGCCCCCTGAACCGCTGTGATCAGCAATTGGCCGAGCCCGTTCACACGGAAGATCTGCTCGGTGATGATGGCGCCGGAGAAAATGGTCGGAACGCCCAGCGCGATGACCGTCACCACCGGGATCAAGCTGTTGCGCAGGACGTGCACAAGAAGGACCGCCTTTTCCTTGACGCCTTTCGCACGCGCCGTACGCACGTAATCCTGGCTGAGATTGTCCAGCATGGAGGCGCGAACGAAGCGAGCAATCTGGGAGGCGTTATAGAGCGCCAGAACCGTGACCGGCAGAACCATCTGCTTGACCTGCTGGACGAAGCTCGACCAGTCGTTGACGACCAGATTGGTGTCGTAGATCGACGGAAACCATTGCAGGTAGGAAGAGAAGATGACGATCAGCACGACGCCGGTAAAGAAGGTTGGCACCGAATAGCCGACCATGGTGACGAAGGTCCCGATCTGGTCAAAGATCGAATACTGGCGATAGGCGGAAATGACGCCGACTGGTATCGCTATCAGCACACCGAACAGATAGGCCATGCCGACGACCCAGAGGGTTTGCGGCATACGTTGTACAATGAGGTCGACCACCGGGCTGCGGGTCGCCCAGGAGAGCACGCGCATCCGTTCGCCGTCGCCCACGGTGATTCCGGTCATCTGTTCGAAGATGTTGAGCGGCTCGTTGATGAAGAACTGCTTCAACCACAAGAGATAGCGGATGAGGAAAGGTTGATCGAGACCCATAGAGGCGCGGATCTGCTCACGCACTTCCGGCGGAATGGTCAGCGGCAGGTCGCCGAGCGGATCATTGGGCGCAAGATCAAGCAGCGCAAAAATGACGAAACTTATGACAAGCAGCGTCGGCACGGCGAACATAAGTCGCCGGATCGTATAGGTAAACATATGGCGGTCTCCAGACGCTTTTGGAGCAAGGAAAAGCGGGCCTCCCCCAAGGGACGAGGCCCGCTTTCACTCAATTACTTCTTACGAGACCAGTCTGCGGCATTCCAGAGTTCGGAATCCCAAGCATTCATCTTCACGCCGCTCAGCTTGACCGAGTGGGACGAAATCTGGCCGCGATGGATGAGCGGGATATGCGCACCCTCGGCGGTCAGCATGTCGTTGGCCTTCTTGGCGAGTTCGGCGCGCTTGCCGAGATCAGCCGTCTTGGAAAGCTCGGCAACGATCTTGTCGTATTCCGGGTTGCAGTAACGCGGAATGTTCTGACCCTGCCAACCGTTGGCTGGAGACGGGATCTTGTTGCACAGCCATTCTGCCAGATACTTTTCCGGATCCGTTCCGTCGAAGTTGTTCGTGTACATTTCCACGTCGGCATAGAACTTCTGGAAGGTATCCGGGCTTGCCGGGTCGCCGCCGAAGAAGACGGAGGCCGAGACGTTGCGCAGTTCGGATGCGACACCGATCTGCTGCCACCAATCCTTGACGAGCGCCTGCGTGCCCTGGCGAACCGAGTTGGTGGAAGTCTGGTAGAGGAAGGAAAGCTTCACGCCGTCCTTGGCACGAATGCCATCGCCACCCTTCTTCCAGCCAGCCTGGTCGAGAAGTTTGTTGGCGCCTTCGATGTCCTGCTTCAGGCACCAGTCGTTGGCGGTCGAGACATAGGCATCGGGGGCCGGAACGATGTTGCAGGTCGGCTTTCCAGCTTCGCCGTAACCGGCTTCATCGATGATGTCGCGGTCGATGGCGATTGACAGCGCCTTGCGAACCGCCGGATCGGAGAGTGCCGGATGCTTGCCGCCCTCGACGGTCGAACGCTTGTCGCCGAGCTTCGGATCAGGGTTCGTCCAGTTCAGGTTGATACGCTCGACCTGCGTTCCGAACGCCGTCACCAGCGTGCCTTTTCCAGCCTTGAGCATGGTCGCCAGGACTTCCGGCTCAACCTGCATGTTCCAGGCGTAGTCATATTCGCCGGTTTCCAGAACCGCGCGGGCCGCAGATGCGGCATCGCCGCCGCCCTTCAGGGTGACAGACGCAAAGGCAGGCTTGGCTGCATCGCGATAGTTGGCGTTGGCGGTGAAGGTGATGACGTCGTTCGGCTTGAATTCCTTGACGACGAAGGGGCCGGTGCCGATGGGGCCGAAGTTCGCGGATGTGCAGCCCGGAGCCTTGGCGCCGACGCAATCCTTGAACTGGGCCTTCTGGATGATCGGCTGCTGCGCGCCAACAAACGCACCATAGGGATAGTATTTCGGTTCTGCGAAGGAGACCTTGACCGTCAGAGGATCAACCGCTTCGACTTTGGTGATGCCTTCGAACTGTGCCTTCTGTGCGCAACCACCATCCGGCGCCGTGCAGTACTGCCAGGTGAAGACCACATCCTCTGCCGTGAAGGCCGAGCCATCCGACCACTTCACGCCTGGCTTCAGCTTCCAGGTGATGCTCTTCATGTCCTTGGCGACGCCGCCATTGTCGACCGTCGGAATCTCGGTGACGAGCCACGGCGTCAGCTTGCCGGTTTCATCGTAGCGCGCCAGAGGCTCGATCGTGAGCGAGGCGCTGTAAACTTCCTTCGTGCCACCGGAAAGATATGGATTGAGGGTGGAAACAGCCTGCCAGAACAGGATCTTCAAGTCCCCGTCCGTCCCGCGCTGGGCATGTGCGACATTGGCAAAGGCCAATGCGGCCACCGTACCTGCCAACAGGATCTTTGTTCTCTTCATTGTTTTCCCCTTGAAGATTAAATTGATTATGGCTGCCATAGCCGCGACGCCAACCTTATCGGTCGCGCCGCATTCACATCCCGCTGTTTCCTCCCAGCCGAATGATGAATTCTTGTGTTTCTCCCGTCGCCTTGACGTTCATCCGGCCGACGTTTTCGCCATCCCGAACGACTATATGATCAAATTTTGAGCCATCTAAACACAAGCTCAAATAGCGTTCAAGAATGAAATTTGAAGCTTGCATTTATTATCACTTACGTCGCAATATCCCTGTCAACAATAAGGGAAACAGCTGAAATTATATGAGGTTGCAGTCATGCCAGTTCTCAATCGCGCCGCTGAAATGCAGGAAGAAGTCGCCGGCTGGCGTCGTCATCTTCATGAAAATCCGGAGCTTTTGTACGATGTTTTCAAGACGTCCGCTTTTGTCGCGGAGAAGCTGAAGGCCTTCGGTTGCGACGTTGTGGAAACCGGGATCGGCAAGACCGGTGTCGTGGGCATCATCAAGGGAACGCTCGGCGACGGGCCGACCATCGGCATGCGTGCGGACATGGATGCGCTGCCCATTCTGGAAAGTTCCGGCAAGCCATGGGCCTCCAAGGTCCCCGGCAAGGCGCATTCCTGCGGGCATGACGGTCATACGGCAATGCTTCTCGGGGCGGCGCAGTATCTGTGCGAGACGCGCCGCTTTGCCGGTTCCGTCGCTGTGATCTTCCAGCCAGCGGAAGAGGGCGGCGGCGGCGGTCTTGCCATGGTGCAGGACGGCATGATGGAGAAATTCGGCATCAAGGAAGTCTACGGCCTGCACAATACGCCAGGGGTTCCGTTGGGCGATTTCGCCATTCGCAAGGGCGGCGTCATGGCGGCGGCCGATACGTTCGAGATCACCATCAAGGGCAAAGGGAGCCACGCGGCGCAGCCGCATTTCTCCATCGATCCCGTGCTGACTTCGGCCTATGTCATCGTTGCACTTCAATCGATCGCATCGCGCGAAACGGATCCGCTGAAGTCCGTTGTCGTGTCCGTCACCACCGTCCACGGCGGTGACGCCTACAACGTGATCCCGATGGACGTGAAGCTGACGGGAACCGTGCGCACGCTCGATCCAGAGGTTCGCGAACTGGCGGCCAAGCGCGTGGTCGAGGTGGCGCAGGGAACCGCACTCGCCCATGGCGCGGTTGCAGAGGTCAACTATGTGCGCGGCTATCCGGTCACCGTCAATCATGCGGAAGAAACGGATTTTGCCGCATCAGTCGCGGCCAATGTTTCGGGCGAAAAGAGCGTCGAAACCGAGATGGCGCCAAAGATGGGCGCCGAGGATTTTTCCTACATGCTGGAGGCCCGACCGGGCGCCTTTATTTTCCTTGGAATAGGCGAGGGAGCCAATCTTCATCACCCGGCCTACGACTTCAATGACGAGGCCATTCCCTATGGCATAAGCTATTGGGTGACGTTGGCCGAAACCAAGCTCGCTGCCTGATCTGCGGTAGACCACAAGGAAAACTCCATGGCTAATTCTACCGAAAGTTCCCAGCAAAACGGCGTGGCAAAGCCGGTCCTGACTGTCGAGAACCTGACCACATCCTTCCGCGTCAATGGCGAGTGGAAGTCGGTCGTGCGCAATATGAGCTTTTCGATTGCGCCGCGCGAAACGGTCGCGATCGTTGGTGAGTCCGGCTCCGGCAAGAGCGTGACCTCTCTTTCCATCATGCGCCTTCTCCCAAAGGTCTCCAGCAAGATCGAGGGCCGCGTCCTTCTCGGTGGCAAGGAATTGCTATCGCTGCCGGAAGAGGAGATGCGCCAGGTTCGCGGCAATGACATCTCAATGATCTTCCAGGAACCGATGACGAGCCTCAATCCGATCTTTCCGATCGGAAAGCAGATCGCCGAAGCCCTGACGGTGCATCAGAACATCTCGGCGGCGGAGGCAAAGGCTGAGGTTATCCGGCTTCTGGAAAAGGTGCGAATCCCGAATGCGAAAGGCCGCTTCGACGAGTATCCGCACCAGTTTTCCGGCGGTATGCGCCAACGCGTGATGATTGCCATGGCGCTCGCCTCGAAGCCAAAGCTTCTGATCGCCGACGAGCCGACGACCGCACTCGACGTGACGATTCAGGGTCAGATCCTGGATCTGATCAAGGAATTGCAGGATGAGGAGGGCATGTCCGTTCTCTTCATCACGCATGACATGGGGGTCGTTGCAGAAATCGCTGACCGCACCATCGTCATGTTCCGCGGCGAACAGGTGGAGACGGGTGCCACGGACGACATCTTCCATCGTGGCCAGCATCCCTACACGCGCGCGCTCCTGGCGGCCGTTCCGCGTCTGGGCTCGATGAAGGATCGGCAGCTGCCACTGCGCTTCCCCATCATCGACGTTAAGTCCGGCGAGGCCCAGCCACTGGCCGAAGTGACCGATACCGTCGCCAAGACGAAGACCCCGATCCTCGAAGTTCGGGATCTGACCACTCGTTTTGCTATCCGCTCCGGGATCCTTGGCCGGCAGACAGGTGCCGTCCACGCGGTCGAGAAGGTTTCGTTCCAGTTGTTCGAGGGAGAAACACTGTCGCTGGTGGGCGAATCGGGCTGTGGCAAGTCGACCACGGGTCGCTCTGTCACCCGTCTTGTGGAGCCGACAGCCGGTCAGGTGATGGTCGATGGCTACAATGTCATGGGCCTCGACAGGACGACGCTTCGCACCATGCGCCGCTCGATCCAGATGGTTTTCCAGGATCCGTTCGCCAGCCTCAATCCGCGCATGAGCATTGGTTCGGCGGTTATGGAGCCGTATATCGAGCATAAGCTTGGCACAACCGCTCAGGCTCGCGACAAGGCTGCTGATCTTCTTGCCAAGGTTGGGCTCTCACCGGACATGATGCGGCGCTATCCGCACGAGTTTTCCGGTGGTCAGCGGCAGCGCATCGCGATTGCGCGCGCGCTGATGCTCGACCCGAAGGTTATCGTTGCCGATGAAGCGGTGTCCGCGCTCGATGTCTCCATCAAGGCGCAGGTATGCAACCTGTTGCTTGATTTGCAGCAAAGTCTCAATCTGGCCTATCTGTTCATCAGCCATGACATGGCAGTCGTGGAGCGGGTCAGCCATCGGGTGGCGGTGATGTATTTGGGTGAAATCGTCGAGATCGGGCCGCGCGCGGCAGTCTTTGAAAATCCCCAGCACCCCTACACGAAAAAGCTCATGGCGGCGGTCCCGGTTCCGGATCCATCCCGCAGAAGCATCAAGCGCAACCTGTCCACGGATGAGATCAAGAGCCCCGTGCGTCCGGCCGGATATGTTCCGCCCGTGCGCCAGTATCGCGAGATTTCCGAGGGGCACCTGGTTCAAGTCGACTGATCCGTCTTGTTCAGAATGATGCAAGGCCGCGCCGTTACGGTGCGGCCTTGTTGCAATTCGGTGCATGGCATTTGACATTCCATTGTCAAACATGCCAGCAGTGCCTGAGATCAGGGCGAGACTTCACACATGGCCAGGAAATCCGATACGCAAGGGCGGCTCGATGATGCAGCAAGAGCAGGTTGGCTCTACTATGTCGCGGGCAGAACGCAGGACGAGATTGCCGCCACAATGGGAATTTCCCGGCAATCGGCGCAGCGCCTAGTGTCTCTGGCTGTCGCGGAACGTCTCATCAAGGTTCGTGTCGACCATCCGATCGGTGTATGCCTCGAATATGGCGCTGCCCTTCAGAAGCGATATGGTCTGCAGCACATCGAAGTCGTTCCAAGCGATCCGGCTGCCACGTCCACGACGGTCGGCATAGCCGAAGCCGCGGCCGCGGAAATCGAGCGGTGGCTGAAGAAGGCAGATCCAATCGTTCTTGCGATCGGCACAGGACGGACGCTGAAAGCTGCCGTCGATCAACTCGAGCCGATGGAATGCCCGCAGCATCGCGTGGTCTCGCTGACCGGTAATATCGGACCCGATGGGTCCGCGGCCTATTACAACGTCATCTTCTCCATGGCGGATGCGATCAAGGCACGCCATTTTCCAATGCCTTTGCCCGTTCTCTGCTCTTCTGCCGAGGAGCGGGATGCGCTCCATCAGCAAAGCATTATTCAATCTACACTCAATATTGGTGCTGAAGCCGATGTCACCTTTGTTGGCGTTGGCGAACTGGGTGTCGATGCGCCGCTGTGTGTCGATGGCTTTCTGGCGCCCGACGAAATGACTGCGTTGATGCAGTCCGGTGCTGTTGGAGAAATCTGTGGCTGGGTGTTCGGACATGACGGTTTGCTTCTCGATCATCCGATCAACGAGCGCGTGGCCAGCGTTCCGATCCCACCACGGGACCGGTCGATCGTCATCGGTGTCGGTCTCGGAAAGCGCAAGGAGCAGGCTATCGCTGCGGCGCTGAAGGGCGGAATGATCAACGGTCTCATCACGGATGAGCGTACTGCTGAGCATTTGCTCAAGCGTTGATCTAAAATTTTTCACTAGAAAAATCAGAGTGTTGAAGTGTTTTCGCTGCAATGCAGCGACGATAGCTGCTTGACATTTTTGCTCTAAAAGTGAGTAATTGCCCACGAGCAAAGCGAATGCTCGTTTTCGTTCTTCTGGGAGGAAGACATGACATTGAAGACCATTCTGCTTGGCGCGGTCTCTGCGCTGGCATTCTCCGGTATTGCATCTGCAGAAACGCTGACGATCGCGACCGTCAACAACGGCGACATGATCCGCATGCAGAAGCTGACGGATGAGTTCACCAAGAAAAACCCCGGCATCGACGTCAAATGGGTAACCCTTGAGGAAAATATTCTGCGTCAGAAGGTGACGACGGATGTGGCGACGAAGGGTGGCCAGTATGACGTGATGACCATCGGCATCTACGAAGCCCCGATCTGGGGCAAGCAGGGCTGGCTTGCGCCGCTCGACAAGCTTTCCAAGGATGCCGCCTACGATGCGAACGATCTGCTGCCGCCGATCCGTTCGGGTCTCACCGTTGATGGCAAGCTTTATGCCGCGCCCTTCTACGGCGAAAGCTCGATGGTCATGTACCGCAAGGACCTGTTCGACAAGGCCGGGCTGAAGATGCCGGATGCCCCGACGTGGGACTTCATTGCCGATGCGGCCCGCAAGATCACCGACAAGGGATCTGAGACCTATGGCATCTGCCTTCGCGGCAAAGCCGGTTGGGGCGAGAACATGGCCTTCCTGACGGCCACCTCGAACGCTTTCGGTGCCCGCTGGTTCGACGAGAACTGGAAGCCGCAGTTCGATCAGCCTGAGTGGAAGAAGACGCTCGACTTCTACGTCAAGCTTATGAAGGACGCTGGCCCTCCGGGCGCTTCCTCGAACGGCTTCAACGAAAACCTGGCGCTCTTCCAGACCGGCAAGTGCGGCATGTGGATCGACGCAACGGTTGCTGCTTCCTTCGTGACGAACCCGAAGGAAAGCAAGGTCGCCGACAAGGTTGGCTTCGCTCTGGCTCCCGATACCGGCATGGGCAAGCGTGGCAACTGGCTGTGGTCGTGGAACCTGGCAATCCCTGCAGGCTCCAAGAAGGTTGAAGCGGCAGAGAAGTTCATCGCCTGGGCAACCAGCAAGGACTATCTCAACCTCGTGGCCGAGAAGGAAGGCTGGGCGAACGTTCCTCCGGGCACGCGCACCTCGCTCTACCAGAACGCGGAGTACCAGAAGGCGGCTCCTTTCGCGAAGATGACGCTCGACAGCATCAACGCGGCTGACCCGAAGAAGCCGACCGTCAAGCCGGTTCCTTATGAAGGCGTGCAGTATGTGGCGATCCCCGAATTTCAGGCGATTGGCACGGCTGTCGGACAGCAGTTCTCTGCGGCTCTTGCCGGTCAGATGACGGTCGATCAGGCTCTGGCCAGCGCACAGCAGCTGACCGAGCGTGAAATGAAGAAGGCCGGTTACCCGAAGAAGTGATGGTTCGATGGGCCGCAGTTTCTGCGGCCCATCTCAGCCTGTTGACAAAGCGCCTTCAGCTTTTTCGTCATGCTCGGGCCTGTCCCGAGCATCTGCAACCAATTGAATATTGGACTTCAGTAGGTTCTCGGCTCGAGGCCGAGAATGACGTCGCGGTAGGAGGCGGGTTCGTCAGTAGTCTGCGGCCAACCCCTTACGCGACAGAACAGATCACAAACCAACCATCAAGAGGCGGCCAAAATGGCGACGACCCATACGCGTTCGGCTGCGCGGTTGATGATGGCTCCGTCCGTCATCCTGCTGTTTGCCTGGATGATCGTGCCACTTGGCATGACGATCTATTTCTCCCTGCTGCGCTACAACCTGCTGATGCCCGGTACGGAAGAATTCACCGGTCTGCTGAACTACGAGTTCTTCCTGACCGATCCGGCTTTCTTCGATGCGTTGAAGAATACGCTTCTCCTGGTCGGCGGCGTGCTTGCCATATCGGTGATCGGCGGAATTCTGATGGCGCTTCTGCTCGACCAGCCGATGTTCGGCCAGGGCATTGTGCGCATCCTGGTCATTGCGCCCTTTTTCATCATGCCAACGGTTGCGGCGCTGGTGTGGAAGAACATGTTCATGAACCCGGTCAACGGGCTGTTCGCATGGCTCTTCCGCCTGTTCGGCGCGGAACCGCTGGACTGGCTGGCTGTGGCACCGCTGACGTCCGTCGTCATCATTGTGGCGTGGCAGTGGCTGCCCTTTGCAACGCTGATCCTGCTGACAGCGCTTCAATCGCTTGACGAAGAGCAGAAAGAAGCCGCCGAAATGGACGGTGCCGGTCCCATTTCCAAATTCATCTACATCACGCTCCCACACATGGCCCGCGCCATCACGGTGGTGGTGCTGATCGAGACGATTTTCCTTCTGTCGGTCTTTGCCGAAATCCTCGTCACCACCAATGGCGGGCCGGGTACGCAGAGCACGAATATCACCTATCTCGTCTACACCCAGGCGCTTCTGCAGTTCGATGTGGGCGGAGCCTCTGCCGGTGGCATTGTCGCGGTCGTGCTGGCCAATATCGTTGCAATCTTCCTGATCCGCATGATCGGCAAGAATCTGGAGGCTTGATCCATGGCACGCAAAGTCTCTACTCAACGAAAAGTCGCCTTCACGGTGATGGCCTGGACCATCGGGTTCCTGATGTTCTTTCCGATCCTTTGGACCTTCCTCACCAGCTTCAAGTCGGAAGGCGATGCCATCGCTTCCCCTCCCGTCTTCCTTTTCTTCAACTGGACGATGGAGAACTACCACGAGGTGCAGAGCCGGTCGGACTACTTCAGCCATTTCTGGAATTCGGTGGTTATCTCGTTCGGCTCGACGCTGCTGGGTCTCCTCATTGCCATTCCTGCGGCCTGGGCCATGGCGTTCTCGCCGACCAAGCGCACCAAGGATGTGCTGATGTGGATGCTCTCGACCAAGATGATGCCGCCGGTTGGCGCCCTGATCCCGATCTATCTGATCTTCCGCGATGGCGGTCTGCTGGATAGCCGCATCGGGCTCGTGGTGGTGCTGACCTTGATCAACCTGCCGATCATCGTCTGGATGCTCTACACCTACTTCAAGGAAATCCCGGGCGAAATTCTGGAAGCTGCCCGCATGGATGGTGCCTCCCTCATGAAGGAAGTCATCTATGTCCTGACACCGATGGCGGTTCCCGGCATTGCCTCCACCTTGTTGCTCAACATCATTCTGGCCTGGAACGAAGCCTTCTGGACGTTGAACCTGACAACCTCGAACGCGGCTCCGCTCACCACATTCATCGCCTCCTATTCCAGCCCCGAAGGTCTTTTCTACGCAAAGCTCTCTGCTGCCTCGACCATGGCGATCGCACCGATCGTCATCCTCGGATGGTTCAGCCAGAAGCAGCTCGTGCGCGGCCTGACCTTTGGCGCCGTGAAGTAGTCGGCCGTTATTCAAGGAAAACGAAGATGGGTTCCATTACTCTTCGCAGCGTCTCCAAGGTCTTTGGCGAAGCCAAGGTCATTCCCTCGATCGACCTGCAGATCAACGAGGGCGAGTTCGTGGTGTTCGTCGGCCCTTCCGGCTGCGGCAAGTCCACCCTGTTGCGCCTGATTGCCGGTCTGGAAGATGTGTCCGGCGGCGAGATTGTCATCGATGGGCAGAACGCGACGGAACTGCCGCCGGCAAAGCGCGGTCTTGCCATGGTATTCCAGTCCTATGCGCTCTACCCGCATATGAGCGTGCGTTCCAACATCGCCTTCCCGCTGAAGATGGCGGGTATGGACAAGGGCGAGATCGACCGCAAGGTGTCCGATGCGGCGCGTGTTCTGAACCTTACGGATTATCTGGAGCGCAAGCCGCGTCAGCTGTCTGGCGGTCAGCGCCAGCGTGTCGCGATCGGTCGCGCCATCGTGCGTCAGCCGAAGGCCTTCCTGTTCGATGAGCCGCTGTCGAACCTCGATGCGGCGCTGCGTGTCAACATGCGTCTCGAGATCAGTGAGCTGCACCAGCAGCTCAAGACCACGATGATCTACGTGACGCACGACCAGGTGGAAGCCATGACCATGGCCGACAAGATCGTCGTGCTCAATCGCGGCAATATCGAGCAGGTCGGCTCTCCCCTGGAGCTCTACCGCAAACCGGCCAATCTGTTCGTCGCAGGCTTCATCGGGTCTCCGCGCATGAACCTCATCGAAGGCAAGTTTGCTCAGGCCAATGGTGCGAAGACGGTCGGCATCCGCCCGGAGCATATCGGTCTCTCCCGTGACAGCGGTCTCTGGGAAGGCACCGTCACCATCGCCGAGCATCTGGGTTCGGACACGTTCATGCATATCGAGGTTCCCGAGGTCGGAACCGTAACGGCCCGTGCCGGTGGCGAGTTTGGCGTTCGCCACGGTGACCGCGTCTACCTGACGCCGGATGAAACCAAGCTGCATCGCTTCAACGACAGGGGGCTTGCGCTATGACAGGTCGTCTTCAGGGCAAATCTGCCATCATCACCGGCTCGGCACGGGGCATCGGGCGTGCTTTCGCGGAGGCCTATGTGCGCGAGGGTGCAACGGTTGCCATCGCCGATATCAATCTGGAGCGCGCGACCGAGACGGCCAACGAAATCGGTGCTCAAGCCTATGCGGTGCATCTTGATGTTACGCGTCAGGACAGCATCGATGAAGCCGTAAAGGCGGTCGAGGCGAAAACGGGCGGCGTCGATATTCTCATCAACAATGCGGCGCTGTTTGATCTGGCGCCCATCGTCGAGATCACCCGGCAGAGCTACGAGACGCTGTTTTCGATCAATGTCGCCGGTTCGCTGTTCATGCTGCAGGCGGTTGCCAGAAGCATGATCGCCCGCGGGCAGGGCGGCAAGATCATTAACATGGCAAGCCAGGCAGGCCGACGGGGCGAAGCGCTGGTCGGTGTCTATTGTGCCACCAAGGCGGCAATCATTTCTCTGACGCAATCGGCAGGGCTCGATCTGATCAAGCACGGCATCAATGTCAACGCAATTGCCCCGGGGGTGGTCGATGGCGAGCACTGGGACGGCGTCGACGCGCATTTCGCCAGATATGAAAATCGTCCGCTTGGCGAAAAGAAGCGGCTGGTGGGAGAGGCGGTGCCTTTCGGTCGCATGGGCCGCGCCGAAGACCTGACCGGCATGGCCATTTTCCTGGCTTCTCCCGAGGCAGATTACATCGTCGCCCAGACATACAATGTCGACGGCGGCAACTGGATGAGTTGATCGCTGATGCTAGCGATCAGCCTCTTCAATTTCTGGGATCCTTCGAGGACCGAACGATGACTGTGAAACTTTCTCTTTCCACGCTTGCCGATGCCGGCAAAACCGCCACTGTTCCGGGCTATGATCCGGGTCATCTCTCCGCGGGCATTCTGCATTTCGGTGTCGGAAACTTCCATCGTGCCCATCAGGCGGTCTATCTGGACGATCTGTTCAATCTTGGCCGGGACCATGACTGGGCCATCCTTGGAGCAGGCGTCCTGCCGTCCGACCAGGCCATGCGCGACAAGCTGGCAGAGCAGGATTTCCTGACTACCGTCGTTGAGCAGGACAATAACAAGACTGGCGCACGGATTACGGCGCCGATGGTCGATATCCTGCCTGTCGGAGATTCTGGCGCCATTGTCGCAGCCCTGGCCGATCCGAAGATCCGGATCGTTTCAATGACCATCACCGAAGGCGGATACTTCATCGATGCCGAGGGCCATTTCAATCCGGCCCATCCAGCCATCGTTGCGGACAGCCAGAACCTCGCTCAGCCGAAGACGGTGTTCGGGCTGATCATCGCCGGTCTGAAGCTGCGGCGGGAGAAGGGCATCGCTCCCTTCACGGTCATGTCTTGCGACAACATTCCGGGCAATGGCCACGTGACGGAAAATACCGTCTGCGGTCTGGCCCGTCTCTCCGATCCGGCCTTTGCCGACTGGATCCATCAGAACGTCGCGTTTCCAAACTCCATGGTGGACCGCATTACGCCTGCGACCGGCAAGCGCGAGATCGACCTTCTGAACCACGAATTCGGCATTGACGACAACTGGCCTGTCTTCTGCGAAGAGTTCAAGCAGTGGGTGATGGAGGATAATTTCCCCGCAGGTCGTCCGGCGCTGGAAAAAGTGGGTGTGCAATTCGTAGTCGACGTTGCCCCCTACGAGCTGATGAAGATCCGCATCCTGAACGGTGGCCATGCGGCGATTGCCTATCCGGCAGCGCTTCTCGACATTCATTTCGTACATGAAGCGATGGAGCATCCGCTGATCCGGGCCTTCCTTGCCAAGCTGGAACGCGAGGAGATCATTCCCATCGTACCGCCGGTGCCCGATACGGATCTCAACGACTATTACCAACTGATCGAGCGGCGTTTTCTCAACCCGAAGATTGGCGACACCATTCCGCGCCTCGCTCAGGATGGATCCAACCGCCAGCCAAAATTCATTCTGCCTTCCACCGTAGACCGTTTGAGGCAGGGGCAGGATATCGTCGGGCTGTCATTGGTTTCAGCCCTCTGGTGCCGATACTTTGCCGGAACGACGGACAGTGGCAAGCCGATCGTCTTCAACGATGCGAGCGCGGAAAAACTTCAAGCGGCAGCGCTTGAGGCGAAAGACAATCCGGATGCCTTCCTGACTTTTGACGAGATCTTCGGGGCGGTGTCCGGTTCCGAGCATTTCCGCAGCCGTTTTGCGCATGCCTTGAAGACGCTGTGGACGAAGGGGACTGCGGAGACACTTAAGCTCTATCTTGATGATCGCCTGGTGAGCTAATCTTGCGCGATGACGAACACGCGCGAACCCTTGTTGATCTTCGACTGTGACGGTGTGCTGGTGGATAGCGAACCGCTTTCCATCCGCGTGCTTCTGGATACGGTGGCTGCGCATGGCGGCCATCTGACCGAGACCGAAGCCTATCAACGATTTCTCGGGCGCAGCATGGCAACGCTGGTTTCTGTGCTGGATACGGATTTCGACATCCGTGCCGATGCCGCATTTCTGGAGCGGATGCGGCGAGACCTCTACGCGCGGTTCGAGAAGGAGTTACAGCCGATTGCTGGCATAGCGGAGGTTATTGCGCAGTTGCCCTGGCGCAAATGCGTTGCGTCCTCAAGCCAGCCCGAACGCATTCGCCTGTCGCTTGATCTGACGGGCTTAAGGGAGCATCTCGAACCGTATATTTTCAGCGCCACGATGGTCAAAAACGGAAAGCCGGCGCCTGATCTTTTTCTTCATGCGGCAAAAGAAATGGGCGTAGATCCGCTGTGCTGCATCGTGGTGGAGGACAGTCCGGCGGGTATTATTGCGGCGCAGCGGGCAGGCATGAAAGTCTTTGCCTTCACCGGCGGATCGCATGCCGATCGGGAGGATTATCGCACCGAGATTTCCGCACTCAAGCCGACCGTCATATTTGACGACATGGCCGATTTGATCCACCTTGTCGAAAAAGAATGTGAGGCTCGAGCCTGAGTTCGACATGCGGACGAGGGTGCTGGCCCAACGGGATGGAAAGCAAAGCCTGATGCGGGAGTATCTGGTCGCGGTCGATATAGGTACGACCAGTGCGCGCGCAGGCATTTTCAGCCGTGACGGCCGCATGCTGGCCAAGGCGCGTCACCCGATCGAAATGCGAAGGGGACCGGCCGATTTTGCCGAACATGATTCCGAAGACATTTGGCGTGCAACCTGCTCTGCCGTGCGTCAGGCATTGTCCGCCTCCGGCGTAAAAGCCTCTCAGATTGCGGGTCTGGGGTTCGACGCAACCTGTTCACTCGTCATACGCGATAGCCAGGGCGCGCAGCTTTCCGTTTCAGAAACGGGCGATGCGCGTTTCGATACAATTGTCTGGCTCGACCATCGTGCCGTGGCTGAAGCCGAAGAAATGAATGCAACAGGCCATCCGGTTCTCGATCATGTCGGCGGCTCTCTCTCGCCGGAAATGCAGATCCCGAAGCTGATGTGGTTCAAGCGGTACATGCCGCAGCAATGGCAGAAGTCTGGCTTCTTCTTCGATCTTGCCGATTTCATGACCTGGCGTGCGACGGGATCTGCCGCGCGCTCGCGCAGCACGCTGACCGCGAAATGGAATTATCTGGCGCACGAGCCAGAGGGATGGAACACCAGTTTTCTGGCCCTGGCCGGGCTGGAGGATTTTCGCGACAAGGGGAACCTTCCAGATCGAAGCGCCGGACCCGGCGAGGCAATCGGCCATCTGAGCGCGCACGCGGCGCAGGAGCTTGGCCTCGATCAGGGTTGCGTTGTCGCCGCCGGACTGATCGACGCCTATGCAGGCGGTCTTGGCCTTCTTGCCGGAGTGCTGGCCGATGACGACGCGCTGGAGCGGAACGCTGCACTCATCGGCGGAACATCAAGCTGTCTCGTCGCCTTTTCAAGGACCGAACGTCACGGTTCGTCGCTCTGGGGACCATTTTTTGAAGCGGCGCTTGACCGTTTCTGGCTGGTGGAAGGGAGCCAGTCCGCGACGGGAGCTCTTCTCGATCACATTGTGCGAATGCACGCCAGTGGCGGCGAACCGGATTCGGCGCGCCATCAGGCCATCATCGATCGCATCATCGTGTTGAGGCAGCGGGAAGGCGATCGGTTCGGAGAAGGCCTGCATGTTCTTCCGGACTTCCACGGAAATCGTTCTCCTCTTGCCAATCCGCGTGCAACTGGCGTGATGAGCGGGCTGACGCTCGATACGAGTTTCGACGGTCTGTGCCGGATCTACTGGCGCACCTGTGTGGCGCTGGTTCTCGGCCTTCGGCATATTCTCGATGCGATGGAAGCGATCGGTTATCGTTTCGACATGCTGCATGCCGGGGGTGGTCACATTCATAACCCACTGCTTGTGGAGCTTTATGCGGATGTGACGGGGCGTTCCATCCGCATTCCCCATGCGCCGGATGCGGTGCTTCTGGGCTCCGCCATGGCGGCATCCGTGGCAGCCGGGATGAACGCAACGATGGCAGATGCCGGCAGAGCCATGGATCAGGGCGGAACGATCCGGCGGTGCGATCCTGCACGCAGAGATGTTTATGAGCGGGACTACCGGCGCTTCATGGCCATGCATCGTCATCGTGCCGAGCTGGAAGGGATTTGAAACAGCAGGCTTCACCGCTTGTTTGAAAAATCTCCGCCTCCTACATGGGTGGTAACAAAAGGAGCCGCCGACCCATGATCCTAGAAGCCGCGCGACTGTCGCTCGTAAACCTTTTTGCGCCGGAAACACGCTCCGTGTTCTGGAAGGTCCTTGGCTTGACGATCCTGGTGCTGATCGGCCTATGGTTTGCCCTGCGCGAGATCTTCGCCCTCTATATCTGGCCCTATTTTGCGCAGCTGATGCCAACCGTGCCGGACTGGGCAGGCTGGCTGACTTTCCTATTCGCCATCGTGGCCGGGATCGGTCTGGCACTCGGGCTTGCTCTTTTAATCGCGCCTATCACAGCGTTGATCGCCGGTCTGTTTCTGGATGATGTGGCAGAGGTTGTCGAGAAGCGGGACTATGCCTCAGATACACCCGGTACGGCCCTACCGCTTGGCCGCGCCATTCTGGAATCCGTGCAATTTCTCGGAGTTGTCATCGTCGGCAATATCATCGCCCTGTTTCTGCTGTTCATTCCAGGCGTCAATCTTGTCGCCTTCTTCCTCGTGAACGGTTACCTGCTGGGGCGTGAATTCTTCGAATTCGCTGCCATGCGCTTTCGCACACCGCCGGAAGCCAAGGCCTTTCGCCAGAAACATAAAGGTACGGTGTTTCTGGCGGGCCTTTTGATCGCAGCATTCCTGGCTATTCCCTTCGTCAATCTGCTGACGCCCCTGTTTGCGGCGGGCCTGATGGTCCACCTTCACAAGGCGATCAGCCGCCGCGATCCGTCATTCACTCTCGTCGGCCAGACTGGAAGCGCCAATCATCTGCGCGGGTAATTCCTCTAGGATAGCTGGAATATCGTTTGTCTTGGCGGGATAGCGGCAGAGATCCGCAATGACGCAAGTTTCGCATTCCGGCTTGCGCGCCTTGCAGGTGTAGCGACCATGCAGGATCAGCCAGTGATGCGCGTGGAAAAGATAATCCTTCGGGATCACCCGCAGCAGGTTTTCCTCCACTGCATCCGGGGTCGTGCCCGGAGCCAGCTTGATGCGGTTGGCGATGCGGAAAACATGGGTATCGACGGCCAATGTTGGAATGCCGAAGGCCATGGACATGACGACGTTGGCCGTCTTTCGACCTACGCCCGGCAGGCGCATCAATTCCTCACGCGTCTTTGGCACTTGACTATCGAATTCATCAATCAGCATTCGACAGAGCGCGATGACGTTTTTTGCCTTGTTACGATAAAGTCCAATCGTCTTGATATGCTCGATGACGCCGTCTTCGCCAAGCGCGAGCATTTTTTCCGGCGTATCGGCAATCTGGAACAGTTTGCGCGTGGCGCGATTGACCCCGACATCGGTTGCCTGCGCGGACAGAGCAACGGCTACCACGAGTGTAAACGGGTTCACATGTTCCAGTTCGCCCTTCGGTTCCGGCCTCTGGATCGAGAACCTGCGGAAGATCTCTTCCAGCTCTGCCTTGTTGTAGGCAGTGCGGGCATGTCTGCGGCTTCTCGCCGCGCCATTTGACTTTTGTCTGGTTTGCATGTGGATTAGGTTTCAAGAGTTGCCATATGGCTTGTATCGCAAGGCAGAGGATGGAAGGCAACGTGCAGGCGACAGAAGAACAACCGGTTTTTGCCGCAGAACTCACTCCGTATCGCTCCCTTGGGCCACGGGGTTTCCGCATCATGCTGGCCATCAGCGGCGCCATTTGCATGCTGCATGCGATCTTCTTCCTTGCGACGGGGGCCTGGCCGATCGGGCTTTTCTTCGGCCTGGATTTCCTTTTGCTATGGGGCGCTTTCCTGCTGAACTATCGGTCAGGGCGCGCGCGCGAAGAGGTGACCGTCTCGCGGACCAGTGTTTCCGTCCGCAAATTTTCGCCTGCCGGGCGCGTGGTCGAGCACAGCTTCAATCCTTTCTGGGCACGGTTTCGGGTGCGGCGCCACCACGAATACGGCATTACCTCCATGCATGTGACGGGAGAGGGACGGCATACGGATATCGGATCCTTCCTGAACCCTGATGACCGGGAAAGCTTTGCCAAGGCATTTCGTGGCGCTCTTGCGACGGTGAAGCAGCGGGTTTGATCTGCCTTGATCTACGCAAGAAACGGGTGGCGTGCAGCGCGCCGGCGTGATGAATTGCGCCGACGAAGAGGAATGTTGCCATGAACGCATTGTCGCCCGTGCCCGAAACGGCCACTGATATTACGCCCTCTGGCGAGGACTATGCCATCGTCAAGCAGGTCATCGAACTGATCACTATTGACTATCGCGAACAGCCATCGCTGGACGCGATCGCAGCGGAACTCGGCCAATCGCCCACGCAATTGCAGAAGGTGTTCACGCGTTGGGCGGGCCTTTCGCCTAAGGCCTTTCTGCAGGCAGTGACGCTGGACCACGCCAAACGGCTGCTGCATCAGGAGGAGCTTCCGCTTCTGGAAACCTCTCTGGAGGTTGGCCTGTCGGGACCTAGCCGACTGCACGATCTTTTCGTGACGCACGAGGCTATGAGCCCGGGAGAGTGGAAGGCGAAAGGCGGTGGACTGACCATGCGCTATGGCTTCCATCCGTCACCCTTCGGGCTGGCGCTAGTGATGGTTACGGATCGGGGGCTTGCGGGGCTGGCCTTTGCGGATGATGAGGGTGGACGCGATGCCTACTTTCACGACATGGCACGACGCTGGCCGAATGCACATTACGTTCAGGATTCTGACGCGACCGCGCCCTATATTTCCCGGGTTTTCGACGCTCGGCGATGGGCCTGCGAAGAGCCGTTGCGCGTGGTTCTCATTGGGTCGGATTTCCAGATCCGGGTCTGGCAAAGCCTGTTGAAAATACCCTTCGGCAAGGCTGTGACCTATTCCGATGTGGCGCGCGATATAGGTCAGCCGACAGCCAGCCGCGCAGTGGGAGCTGCCATCGGGCGCAACCCGATTTCCTTCGTGGTTCCATGCCATCGGGCGCTCGGCAAAAGCGGCGCGCTGACCGGCTATCACTGGGGCCTCACGCGCAAGCGCGCCATTCTCGGCTGGGAAGCGGGGAAGGGGTGAGGGAACTTGATGCAGCGGTTCTCTTGTGAGATCATTCGACGATGAAGAGCAGTATTGAACTTTCTGACGATATCAGCCGCCGCATCGATCTCTTGGCGGAGCGCTCGCGGCTTACCAGAAGTCAAATCATTGAAGACGCTCTCGCCAATGGCCGGTCTCTTGCCTGGCAGGAGCGTTGGATCGCGGGAGTTCAATCTGGCCTTGACGAGGCGGACAGTGGAGAGTTCGCATCCGAGGATGAGATTTCTCGTGTACTGACCAAGTATGATCCGGTTTGAGCGTGAAAATCGTCTGGACGCGGCGTTACCTTCGCGAGCTTGAGGCGATCGGTGATTTTGTGGCTGAGCGCAATCCCCGTGCTGTCGCGCAGCTCGTTCGAGTGATCCACTCGCGGATCGAACAGCTGCTGTCCAACAATCCATTTGCTGGTCGTATCGGAGAGATTCCGGGAACGAGGGAACTCGTCATAAGCGCAACGTCTTATATCGTCGCTTACCGTGTTAACGAGGAAGCGGTCGAAATATTGTTTGTTCAACATGGCGGCAAGGCGTGGCCAGATGAGGTTTAGCCTTTAGCGAGCAATGCCCGCGCGGCACCCTCATCGGTAATCAGCGTATTGCAGCCGATGCGGCGGATGGTGGCGAGAATGGCATGGGCGCGGTGGGCCCCACCCGATGATAGCACGATGTGCTTTGCCTTCTTCAGAGTATCCAGATCGACGGACATGACCCGCTCGTTGATGGGATGATCGATCGTGCGGCCCTCGGCGTCCAGGAAATTGAACATGGTGTCGCAGACGCAGCCCGCCTCAATCAGATCCTGAAGCTCAGTCTTCGAGATGAAGCCCTCTGACAGCGAAGTCGAGTGCGGGCCGATATCGCCGCAGGAAACGATGGCAAGATCGAGGTTTTCGGCGAGATCGTAGATGGTTTTCAGACCGCATTGCTCGATCAGTGCGCGCTTGGTCTGAACCGAATCTACCAGGAGCGGCGCAAGGAACATGTAGCATTCCGCCCCCAACTGGCTGGCAAGGCGCCAGGTGTAGTCGATAGGGTTGGTCTGATGCACAGCAACAATGCCGCCGAGCAGGGAAACCACCTTGCAGTTCTCCCGCCGCGGTGGACGAAATCCGGAAAGCGAGGCGGTCATGGTTCGCCCCCAGCCGACGCCGATTGTCATATCATCGGCCACCACTTCCGTCAGGAAATGGCCAAGGGCTAGACCGACAGCCTTTGCAATGCCGCCCGCATCGGATCGATCCGGCGCCGGTACGACGATGGCTTCGTCCAGCCCGTAGGCCTTTTCGAGCTTGACGGCGAGTTCGACGCAATCATCGATCCCCTCGCTGATCCAGATCTGAACCTCGGACCGCTTCAAGGCTTCGTCCAGCATGCGAATGACGGTGGAGCGGCTGATGCCGAGCTTTTCCGCCACATCCTTTTGCGTCAGGCCCTGATTGTAATAGAGCCATGCGGCGCGCAACCGAAGGGATGCCGCTTCCGAATAGGCCTGATGCGTTTCGCGTCTGAGCTTTGCCACTGCGCCTGCTGTTATCCGTTGATATGTTCCACCGGAACTATCCGTTGAGATGAAACAAATGTCAAATCCATTCAGCAAATGTCTTGACTTCAGCGTGTGAGCGCGCACATAGTAGACTCATGGGAGAGCAGACTCTCCGACCGCAAATGAAAGCGTTAGGAACATCGGATGGCATCCAAACTTGAACAACTCCGCGCCATGACCACGGTGGTCGCCGATACGGGCGATATCGAGGCGGTTGCGCGTCTGAAGCCGGTGGATTGCACCACCAATCCCACGATCGTACTCAAGGCGCTGGGCACCCCGGCTTTCGCCGACAAGGTCAAGGAAGCGATTACCTGGGGCAAGAGCCAGAACGGATCGTCCGATGCTGTGGTGGCTGCCGTTGCCGATCGTCTGGCCATCTCCGTTGGTGCAGCCCTGGCTGAACTGGTGCCCGGTCGCGTTTCCACGGAAGTGGATGCAGACCTCTCCTTCGACACAGAGGCCTCGATTGCAAAGGCGCATGGCATCATTGCCGCCTACAAGGAGCGCGGCATCGAGCGGGATCGTATCCTGATCAAGCTCGCCTCCACCTGGGAAGGCATCAAGGCGGCCGAAGTTCTGCAGACGGAAGGCATCGACTGCAACCTGACACTTCTGTTCTCCAAGGCTCAGGCCATCGCCTGCGCCGATGCCAAGGTGTTCCTCATTTCGCCGTTCGTCGGTCGTATTCTCGACTGGTACAAGAAATCGACAGGTCAGGACTACACGGCAGAGACCGATCCGGGTGTCGTTTCCGTGCGCCAGATCTACAATTACTACAAGGCCAATGACATCAAGACGATCGTCATGGGTGCGTCCTTCCGCAATGCTGGCGAAATCGAGGCGCTGGCGGGTTGCGACCGCCTGACGATCAGCCCTGCGCTGCTGGACGAGTTGGACAAGGCTGAAGGCACGCTGGAACGGAAGCTTTCGCCGGACAATATCACCGAAGATGCATTCCAGCCGATCGACGAGAAGAAGTTCCGCTGGATGCTGAACGAGGACGCGATGGCAACGGAAAAGCTGTCGGAAGGCATCCGTCTGTTCGCCAAGGACCTCGTAGCCCTGCGCGAGATGGTGAAGAAAGAACTGGCTGCCGCCTGATGCCCTCACGTTGAGACGAATAAAGCGGCCTGTTTCGAACGGGCCGTTTTTTTATGCATCGGAGAGCGTTCGTGCCTGAAAACTGTTGCGCAGGAAGGCCAGGATGAACACCACCGTCATCAACAGAACGATGGTGGGGGCTGGCGCACTATCGATGAAGAAGCTCGCATAGATGCCAACGAATGAGCAGCCGAATGCGACGACAACGGATGTCAGAAGCATGGCGTGGAAGCGACGGGCCAGCAGATAGGCGATTGCACCCGGTGCTACCAGAAAGGCGACCGCGAGAATGATGCCAACCGCTGTCAGTGCGCCCACAACTGTCAGAGACAGGACCGTTAGCAAGCCATAATGCAGCACTGTGACTGGAAGGCCGATCGCCTTGGCATGCTGGGCATCGAAGGCGTGCAGCAGCAGGTCTTTACGCAAGATCGCCAGAAAGAGTGTTGCGGCCAGAGCAATCAATCCAGACTGCAGCAGGTCGGCAGGCCCGATACCCAGCATGTCGCCAAACAGGATGTGATCGAGATGCACGTCGCTTTTCACGGCAACAAACATCACGAGGCCGAGACCGAACATGCCGGAAAATACGATGCCGAGCACGGTATCTTCCTTGATGCGGCTATTTTCCTTAATGAAACCGGTGCCGATGGCACAGACGAGCCCGGCAACGAAGGCGCCGAGTGCTAATGGCAAAGAGAGCATGTAGGCCAGCACCACACCCGGAAGCACGGCGTGAGAGACCGCATCCCCCATCAGTGACCAGCCCTTCAACACAAGAAAGCAGGAGAGCATGGCCATGGGAATGCAGATCATCAGCGTGACTAGGAAGGCGTTCTGCATGAAGGGAAGCTGGAAGGGCAGGATGACCCATTCAAGAAGCTCGCTCATGCCGTCTCCTGCAGTGTCAATCTGCGACGTCTACGGGCTGCCAACACGCCATGTTTGGGCGCAAACACGAAGGCTGTGAGGAAGATCAGCGTTTGCAGCACGACGATGATGCCTCCCGTGGCACCGTTGAGGAAATAGCTCGCATAGGCGCCTACGAAGCTTGTGACGGCGCCGATCCCAGCGGCCATGGCGATGAGTTTCTCGAAGCGGTCGGTCAGCAGATAGGCGGTGGCCCCCGGTGTCACCACCATGGCAACGACGAGAAAGGCGCCCACTGTTTGAAGCGCCGCAACTGTTGATGCGGCCAGCAGAGTGAAGAACAGAACCTTCAGCAGATCCGGTCTCAAGCCGATGGTGCGGGCATGGTTCTCATCGAAGAAGGCCACCATCAGATCCTTCCACTTCAGGCTCAGAATCAAGAGGCTGATGCCGCCGATCAGCAGCAATTGCAGCTTGTCTTCCGGGGTGATGGCCAGAATATTGCCGAGCACGATGGTCTGGATGTTCACCGAGGTGGGCGACAGCGACACCATGAACAGGCCAAGCCCGAAGAAGGATGTGAAGATCAGGCCGATGATCGCATCTTCCTTCAGGCGCGTGCGCTGGTTGAGAAACAGCATGGCCCCCGCCGCCAGTCCGCCGGACAGAAAGGCGCCGAGCGCGAAGGGCAGGCCCAGCATATAGGCACCCGCAACACCCGGTACGATGGCATGGGACAGGGCATCGCCGATCAGCGACCAGCCTTTGAGCATGAGGTAGGCGGAGAGAAAGCCGCACACCCCGCCGACCAGCGCACTGACCCAGATGGCATCCAGCATGTAGCCGTAGGAGAAGGGCTCAAGAAGCGTCTGGAGCATCGGCCGCCTCCTGCTTTGCCTTATGATCCGGGCTGGCCTGCGGTTTGGCGACAAGCTTGCCGCCCTGCTTGCCATAGGTCACGTAGGGCCGCTCATCGTCGGTAATGACGCGGACATGCCGCGCGTCGTCGTCGTCATGCAGGTCTGCGCCGCCAAGAATGAAATGCCGCAAGACCCCACCAAATGCCTTTTCCAGATTGGTTTCGTTGAAGGTCTCCTCGGTCCGTCCATAGGCGATGACAGTGCCTTTCACGAAGACCGTGCGGTCGCAAAAATCCGGAACGCTGCCGAGGTTATGAGTAGAGACCAGCATGATGCGGCCTTCATCGCGCAGGGACTTCAGGAGCGATATGATCTGCTCTTCGGTGGTGACATCCACGCCCGTAAAGGGCTCATCCAGCAGAATGACCTGACCTTCCTGAGCCAGTGCGCGGGCAAGGAAAACGCGTTTGCGCTGACCGCCGGACAGTTCGCCGATCTGGCGTTTGCGAAAGGCCTCCATGTTGACCCGCCGCAGCGCCTGCGTCACCATCTCCTTGTCGCGGCGAGAGGGAATCCGCAGAAAATTCATGTGGCCGTAGCGTCCCATCATCACCACGTCTTCCACAAGAACCGGGAAGTTCCAATCCACCTCTTCTGCCTGCGGAACATAGGCAACAAGGTTCTGCTTCAGTGCCTGCCTGGCGGGCATGCCCAGCATGTCCACATGGCCTTCCGCCAGACCGATAAAGCCCATGATCGCCTTGAAAAGAGTGGATTTTCCGGCACCGTTCACGCCGACCAGCGCTGTGATGGTGCCCTTCGGAATGTTAAAGCTTGCATCGCGCAGCGCCACATGGCCGTTCTTGTAGGCGACCGTTACATGGCTGACAGAGAGCCCCGAACTGAAGCGCTTCGATTTGCCCATCATCATGGCGCAAGCCCTTTCACGATGGTGCTGGTGGTGACCTTCAAGAGATCGAGATAGGTCGGAACAGGGCCGTTCGCCTCACTCAGCGAATCGACGTAGAGGACGCCGCCATAACGGGCACCCGTTTCGCGGGCGACCTGCTTTGCGGGATCGGGTGACACCGTACTTTCCGAGAAGACGACGCCGATCTTGTTGGACCTGACCGCATCGATGACCGCCTTGACCTGCTGCGGCGTGCCCTGGCTGTCGGCATTGACCGGCCAGAGGTAAAGTTCCTTCATGCCGAAATCGCGGGCCAGATAGGAGAATGCGCCTTCGCTTGTGACCAGCCAGCGATTGGTTTCCGGCAGCTTCGACAAGGCATCGCGCATGGGTTGGACAGCAGCGCGGATCTTGTCGCTATAGGTCTTGGCGTTCCTGTTGTAGGTCTCGGTATTCGCAGGGTCGATGCCAACCAGCGCCTTGCGAATATTCTCCACATAGATCAGCGCATTTTCCGGCGACATCCAGGCATGCGGGTTTGGCTTGCCCTGATAGGCTCCGCCAGCAATCGCCATGGGAGTGACCCCGTCCGATACGGTGACGCTTGGTACCTTGCCGAGATTGACCAGAAATTTTTCGAACCATTGTTCCAGATTGAGGCCGTTGCGCAGGACCAGGTTTGCATCTCTTGCGCGCAAAATGTCGCGGGGGGTCGGTTGATAATTATGGATCTCCGCGCCGGGTTTGGTGATGCTTTCGACGTCGGCTGCATCCCCTGCAACGTTGCGGGCCATATCCGCGATGATGGTGAAGGTCGTCACCACTTTCGGCTTTTCGGCAGCATGGCTGCTGGTCCCAAGCATCGAGAAAACAAGGCAAAGCGGCACGGCAAGGCGGAACAGAGACACGGCATCGGATCCTTATTGCAAATGGTTCGCATTACAATGTAGCGGCAGAAGTTGAGCTGTCAATGCTATTGCAAATCACTTGCATTAGATGCGTCAGTTCGCGTGTTCTGTCTCGAATTGATGCATCGTCAGGCTGTGGATTGCGGTGCCGTATTAAAGCTTCTTCAAGAGTAATGATGGAGGATGCCTCGTCTCGAGATTTGTATTGCGTCGATTGGAGTTAAGCATGCCGGAGTGCCGGGCGTGAAAGGCGTAAAAATACGACTGTCACGCACTCTCGTCATGATTCTGGGAGGAGGACTGCTTCTTATCGGTGGAAGCGGAGCAGCGGCCCTGTATGTGGGTGCCGACAAGCTGCTTGGTCCCTCCTGGGAAGAGGTGAACGGCCTCAAATGCACGACGCTTCAGGAAATCAAGCTCAAGCAGGAAGGACATTCCTGGGTCCGCCGGTTTGTCTTTGCCGAAGGCGGGGATGGTCCGCAGCGGTTGAAGACCGCGGTCCGGGTTGCAAAAGCGGTCCAGAAGTCGGAAAAGGCCGATCTGGTTCAGGTGACCGTTCTTGACAAGAACGGACCGACGCAACGGGCAGCCATGCGCGGCCGGGCGATCGGTGCCCAGGTCATTTACATTCCCGACACGACCAAAGCGCCCGATCCGAGTGATCCGGTTCTTTCCGGCTTTTATGTCGAAGGCGCAGCCAACCACGGCGAATATTTCGGCCTGAAGATCTCTCCGCCGCTGGAGGATCTTGAGGTGATGGCTGCTGCTCTCAAGGATTTCGAAGACTGCGTCTCGCCGATCGTTCCCGAGGCTGCCGATCCGCATGGTGCAAAGCCCGCCAAGGGCGCGAAGGGTGCGAAGGGCGCAGACCACGGTGCAAAATCGGGTCACGGGGAAGCTTCCGGACACGACAAGCCTGCGGCTGACAAGGGCCATGGTGAGAAGGCCCCGGACGGGCATGCTCCTGCGGCTGAAGGTGCGGCTCATGAAGAAGCACCCAAGAGCGAAGGTCTCGTAAGCTCTCTGACCAACATGATTTTTGGCAACAAATCGCAGGCGGCGGAAGCTGCGGCCCAGCACGGGGCTGAGCCTGCAAATGCCAGCCAGGCAGAACACAAGACCGAGGTGGCGGGTGATCACGCGACGCCGAGCCCCGAACATACGGCTGTGGCAGAACAGCCCGGTTTCCTGGACCGTATCAAGGGCATGATCTTCGGTAACGATAAACCGACCGTGACCGAAAAGCCTGTCTCGCGTGCGCCAACTGCATCCGCGGATGGCAAGCCGGAGCCTCATGAAGCAGCGGGCAAGGCGAGCGGCAAAGGCGATGGCATCGACCCGATGAAGGTGGCAGCTCCCACGGATGCGCCGAAGGCTGCGCCGGCACCCAAGCCCTCGCACTGAACAGTATCAGAATGCGAAAGGCCCACCTTGCGGCGGGCCTTGCTCAATGGCATTTCGAACGGCGTGATCAGTCGGCCTTGTTGCGGCGGGCCGGGAAGAGGATCACGTCGCGGATCGACGGCGCATTCGTCAACAGCATGATCAGGCGGTCGACACCGATGCCGAGACCGCCAGCGGGCGGCATGCCCTGATCGATGGCATCGAGGAACTCGTCGTCCAGCTGCTTGTCCTTTTCGCCGCGGGCATGCGCCTGTTCCAGCTGCTCTTCCATACGGCGACGCTGTTCTTCCGGGTCGTTGAGTTCGGAGAAGGCATTGCCCACTTCCCAGGCGTTGCAATAGGTCTCAAACCGCTCGACCAGACGTGGCTCGCCTGGAACTTCCTTGGCGAACGGCGAAATGTCCTTCGGGAAATGTGTGACGTGAGATGGCTGGATCAGCGTGCCTTCCACCTTTTCCTCGAAGATGAAGGCCAGGCACTCGCCCCAGGTCCAGTCCTTCTCGACTTCAAAACCGGCGGCCTTGGCGGCGGCGCGTGCTTCTTCATCCGTCTTGATGGAGAGGAAGTCGATACCGGTTGCTTCCTTCACCGCATCCGGCATTGGAACGCGCTTGAACGGTCCCTTGAAGGACAGGGTTTTGTCACCAAAGACCACATCGGTCGTGCCGTGGACGGAGGTTGCCAGATGCTCGAACAGGCGCTCGACCAGCGCCATCATGTCTTCGTAGTCCGCGTAGGCCCAGTAGCATTCCATCATGGTGAATTCTGGATTATGCCGGGTGGAAACGCCTTCGTTGCGGAAGTTGCGGTTGATCTCGAACACCTTGTCCGAGAGGCCGGAAACCAGCGTACGCTTCAGGAACAGTTCCGGCGCAATGCGCAGATACATGTCCATCTTCAGCGTGTTATGGAAGGTCTTGAACGGATCAGCTGTCGCGCCGCCGTAAACCGTCTGCAGCATCGGGGTTTCGACTTCGAGGAAGCCTTCGCCTTCGAGGAAGTGACGGAAGCCGGAAACGATCTTCGAGCGTTGCTGGAAACGCAGCTTGCTTTCCTCGTTCGACATGATGTCGAGGTGACGCTTGCGGTAGCGAATTTCGACGTCGGCAATACCGTTCCACTTTTCGGGCATCGGCAGCAGCGACTTCGTCAGCATGGTGATCTCATGCGCGTTGATCGTCAGCTCGCCGCGCTTGGTACGACGCACCACGCCCGTCACGCCAATGATATCGCCGATATCGATCATCGACAGCATGTCGCGGGCGGCTTCAGGCGTCGTGTCCTTGTGGCTGAAGATCTGGACCTTGCCCGACGCATCGCGGATATCCATGAACATGCCGGAGTTGCGCGAGGAATAAACGCGGCCTGCGACGGTGACGATATCCTGCGTCTCCACGTCAGGCTCAAGGCTTTCGTATTTCGCTGCGAGTTCCGCATTCGTCATGGTGCGGTGGAAATGCGCGGGATAGACATCGCCAATCTTGTCGCGCAGCAGCGCCAGTTTCTGGCGGCGCACTTCGGTCGCGTCGGAGGAGAGGGCGGTTTCGGTCTTCTGTTCGGTCATCGGGTTTGCCTCTTGGGGCCATCTTCGTTTCGAATGCCGCCAGTGATGACGGCTCCGTCTATTACTTCTCTGCACCCACCATGGAGGCGACGACAGTTGCGGCGATCTTCAGGCGCTGGCGCACCACGGAGCGGCCAAGCAGCGCCATCGAGTCAAACAGTGGCAGCGAACGCTGGCTGCCCGACATCGCGATGAAGAGCGGCGGGGTGACCACACGCAGCTTCTTGCCCAGCTTGTCGGCCACGGCCCGCAGTTCCTGATCGATGGATTCCGTCGTCCACTCCGGCATCTTTTCGAAATCGGCCTGAACGGTGTTGATGATTTCCAGCGTCTCGGCAGGCGAAGTCTTCAGGCCGCCGAAGGAGGCAGGTGTCAGGCCTACATCCGATGACAGCAGGAAGCCACCGAGGTTCGGCAGTTCGCCGAGCTTCGAAATGCGGCTCTGGGCGAGCTTCAGACCTTCGGTCAGACGACTATTTTCCGAAGCCCATTCGATGGTGCGGGCAATGAACTCTTCAGGGGTCAGCTTTTCGCGCAGCCAGCGGCCGTTCAGCCAGTCGAGCTTCTGGATGTCGAAAATCGCGCCCGCCTTTGACAGGTTGTCCGGGTCGAACTTGTCCGCCAGTTCTTCCATCGACAGAAGCTCTTCGCCTTCCGCGATCTGGATGAAGAACAGGCCAAGGAAGTTCATCAGCGCTTCCGGAAGATAGCCGAGTGCCGAATAATAGGAGATCGACGTCGGGTTCTTGCGCTTGGAGAGCTTGGACTTGTCGGCATTGCGCATCAGGGACAGATGCATGAACTTCGGCTCGTCCCAGCCAAAATAGCGATACAGAAGGATGTGCTTCGGCACAGATGCCAGCCATTCCTCGCCGCGCGCCACATGCGTGATCTTCATCAGATGGTCGTCGATGACGTTGGCCATATGGTAGGTCGGCATACCATCGGCCTTGATGAGAACCTGCATGTCCACCGAAGACCACGGAATCGACACATCGCCATAGACGCCGTCGTTGAATTCGCAGGCGCCTTCTGTCGGGATCTTCATGCGGATGACCGAGGCTTCGCCCGCGTCCATCTTGGCCGTCACTTCTTCGGCGGAGTAGCGCAGGCACAGACCGTCATAGCCCGGAGGCTTGCCGTTGGCGCGCTGCTCTTCGCGCATCTTCTCCAGGCGCTCCGGCGTGCAGAAACAGCGGAAGGCATGGCCCTTGTCCAGCAGTTCCTGCGCGAAGGGCTGGTACATGTCCTTGCGGTCGGACTGGCGGTAGGGACCATAGGGGCCGCCGACATCCGGGCCTTCTTTCCACTCCAGACCGCACCAGCGCAGTGCATCCAGCACCTTCTGCTCGAATTCGCGGGTGGAGCGGGTAGCATCGGTATCCTCGATGCGCAGAATGAATTCGCCGCCATGCTTTTTGGCGAAGAGGTAGTTGAACAGCGCGATATAGGCCGTGCCGACATGCGGCTCGCCGGTTGGGGAAGGTGCGATGCGGACGCGGACGCCGGAAGTGCTCATTTGTGCCTGCTCAAAAAAGGAAATGGCGCGTCGGAAGGACGCAAGCCTCACTAATCGGATTGGCTGGCCTTAGCGCATATTCCGCCGCAAGCGTCAAGATTTTTGGCAGATCCGACCCTTATTGAACAGGCCAGAACCATAAAAGCGCAGGCACGCTGACCAGAACGATCAGGATCGATAGCGGGAGCCCAAGCCTTGGATAGTCCGAGAAGCGATAGCCGCCAGGCCCCATGACAAGCGTGTTGCATTGATGCCCGACGGGCGTCAGGAAGTCGGAGCCCGCGCCAATGGCGACCGCCATCAAGAAGGCTTCCGGTCTGAAACCCAAGGTCGTCGCAAAGCTCACGGCAATCGGTCCCATGACGAGCACGGTTGCCGCATTGTTGAGGAACGGGGTAACCGCCATGGCGGTGATCATGATGAGGGCGATGGCGCCATAGGGCGGCAGGCTGTGCGCCACCTGTCCTAGCCAGCCTGCAATAAGCTCGCTTCCTCCCGTCGTTCGAAGCGAGTCCGACACCGGGATCAAAGCTCCCAGCATCACCAGAATTGGGCCATCGACCGATTTGTAGAGATCGTTCAGCGGAACTGCCTTGAAAACCGCCATGCCAAGCGCCGCTGCAAAAAATGCAACGGCAACTGGCGCATATCCCAGCGCTGTGGAAATCATTGCCAGTGCGAGTATAATAATCGGAAACAAAGCTCTGCGTTGAGTGCCGAGCATGACTTCCTGCTGTGCCAGCGGCAGAAGTGCCAGATCCTGCAATACTCCGGGCAGGGTGCTACGGGCACCTTGCATGACGATCACGTCACCTTCTCTGAGCACAAGGTCACTCAATCGCTCCCGTAGCCGCTCCCCACGACGACTGACCGCAAGCAGGTTTATTCCCCGAGTGTAGGAGAGAGCCAGATTGCGGGCTGAGACACCTGCAAGAGGCGACTGGTGCGAAATGACCGCTTCTATGGAAATGAGATCCTGCTCCACCTTGCCGGGGCCATTAAGGGCCTTGCCGGACAGGCGCAACTTTGCGCTGGACACAACGCGTTCCAGGGCCGCCGAGCGACCCTCCAGGAGCACGGAGTCATCCTCACGCAGAATGATATCCGGAAAGGGGGACATGCGGGAATGGCCGCGCAAAACAGCCGTTGCAACCACCTCTCCATCGCCCAGCTTCAGGAGTTCGGCCAGCGGTTTGCCCATCATGGTTGATTGACCGGTAATGGTTGCCTCCGAAGCGTAATTGGAAATCTCGACCGCTTCTTCGATGCTGTTCGACTGCTTCTGCCGTTCCGGAACCAGCCAGTAGAAGAACATCAGGAAGGTCACGCCGACGAGCGTCAGAATGCCTCCAACTGGGGTGAAGTCGAACATCGTGAAGGGTGTTCCGGTCATCTCGCCCCGCAACCGCGAGACGACAATGTTCGGGGAAGTGCCAATCTGCGTCATCAGGCCGCCGAGGAGGGCAGAGAACGCCATGGGCATGAGATAGCGCGATGGAGAAACGCCCGCTCGCCGTGCGAACTGAAATGCCACGGGCATCATGATGGCGAGTGCGCCGATGTTCTTGATGAATGCAGAAAGAACCGCCACGACAATCATCAGCAGGGCCATCTGCGTTCGAACCGAATTCAGGTTTGGAAAAAACTTCTTGATTGCAACGTCGACGATGCCGGAGCGTGCCACGCCCGCACTGACCACAAGGGCGCTACCGACGATGATGACGATATCATCCGAAAAGCCGGAAAAGGCATGGTCGGGCTTTACGACGCCCAGCGCGACGGCCACGACCAGTGCGCAGCAGGCCACGACGTCGTAGCGAAAACGGTCCCAGATGAAGACCGCCATCATGCCGCCAATCACTGAGAACGAAAGGATCTGTTCAGTTGTCATGCCGCTCCGGATGGGGATAGGCGGCGGAATGCCGCCGGAGGTGAAGTTTGACGCGTCATCTCAATACAATGACCTGCTCAAAGTTCCAACCGTCCGACGGTCCGTATGCTGCGAGCCTAGCGCTTCAGCTTTCTCTGACGTGCATTGCGAGCAACCATGTTGAGAACTTCCACAAGGGCCGAGAAGGCCATGGCCGCGTAGATGTAGCCCTTGGGCACGTGGAAGCCCATGCCTTCGGCAATCAGCGTCGTGCCGATCATCAGGAGGAACGCCAGCGCCAGCATGACGATGGTGGGGTTCTTCTCGATGAAGTTGGCGAGCGGGTTGGCCGCGACCAGCATGACCGTTACGGCTGCCAGAACAGCGATCACCATGATCGGCAGATGCGGGGTCATGCCAACGGCGGTGATGATGCTGTCTACGGAGAAGACCAGGTCGAGCAGGAGGATCTGACCGATGGCTGCACTGAAACTCATGGCAGCGGCGCCGCCGACCATATCTGCCTTGTGATCGATCGGGTCGACATTGTGGTGAATTTCCTTCGTTGCTTTCCAGACCAGGAACAGACCACCGGCGATGAGGATGAGATCCTTCCAGGAGAAGCCATGACCGAAGAGTTCGAACACCGGATTTGTCAGCTGTACGATCCAGGCAACGGTGCCGAGCAGACCGAGACGCATGACAAGGGCCAGGCCGATGCCGATCTTGCGCGCCTTTTCCCGGTTTTCCGGTGGCAGCTTGTTGGTCAGGATCGAGATGAAAATGAGGTTGTCGATACCAAGTACAACCTCCATGACCACGAGCGTGACCAGGGCGACCCATGCAGCCGGGTCCTGTACGAGCATCATTATGTCTTGCATGAACTGATTTCCCTTGCGCCGTAATGGAGAGCCGGCTGACGAAGTGTAGGAGAGCGATCGGCTTAATCAAGCCGGAAGCACTGTTTACGCAAGGGGTATGAAGCTTATTCCAATCTCTATTGAGATTTTTTTCCGTAGGCCGCCATGAAAACACGCACGGCGGCAGACACTACGGCATCGATTTCCTGCTGATCCGGCGCTTCGCTCATGTCTCCGAAAAGGCGAAGCTTGAAGAAAGTGCCTGTCGAAAGGTCGATGAACTGGCGCGCCGCCATCGTCACATCGTCTACGGCGAGCTTATCTTCCGCCACTTGTCGGCTAATGAAATCTTCCAGAACAGTGCGTACGTTCAGGCTGTCCGCGTTGAAGAAACGCTTCGAAAGCTTCGGCATGCGGGGAACGACACCGATCATCGTGCGCATGGCGGAAATCGTATCCTCGCGCATGATCCGTGCAGCGAAGGCCGTCGCAAAGCGCTGAAGACCTTCGGCCGCATCGGTCTGGCCGTCCAGAACGTCTTGCATGGAGCGAGCGATGTTGCCGCGCTCTCTTTCCATCAGGGCGCGAAACAGATCGTCTTTCCCATCGAAGTAGACGTAGATCGTTCCTTTGGAAACACCTGCCTCGCGTGTAATGTCATTCATGCTGGCGGCGTCAAAGCCAACAGTCATGAAGACGCGCTTTGCGCCATCGAGAATCTGTTCTCGCTTGGCCGGATCTTCTCCGGCTGCAAATCGCCCGGACTGAACCGGCGTTTCACAGGCCACGTAGGGTTTGTCAGACATACACGATCCAAATTCTTAACCTTTTCGAACCGATCGGTTCGATTGCCCTTGATATGTCGGTTGGAACGTTTTATGTCAAGTTACATTAAACCGATCGGTTCGATCCGATCGTTCATCCAGCTACGGTGATAGCAATGACCTCGCCTTCCAATAACGGTCCTCTCCGCGTCGTGTCCCCCAACGGCTCCGAAGACCTTGAAACCAAGGACAAGACGGAACAGCGTTCCGAGCCCAAGCCGGGTGCGCCTGCTGCTGAAAAGCCCACGACAGATGCAGGGCAGGCGGCGACGAAGTCGGGCGAGGCCAAGAAGAAAAAACGCAGTCCTGTGTTGCCGATCCTCGTTCTTGCCCTTTTGGGCGCTGGCGGATGGTATGGCTATAACTGGTGGACGGACGGACGGTTCCTGATTTCGACCGATGATGCCTATGTGGAAGGCGATATTGCCGTGATCTCGCCGAAGGTCTCCGGTTATGTCCAGAAGGTCAACGTCATCGAAAACCAGACGGTGAAGGCTGGCGATCCCCTCGTCACTCTCGACCAGGGTGATTATCTGCTGGCGCTGGAAAAGGCGCAGGCCAATGTTGAAAGCGCTCGCCTCGCGGTCAGCCGCATCGACGCGCAGATCGCAGGCGGCGAGGCAAGTGTGCTGCAGGCGCAGGCGCAATTGGGTGCGCTTCAGGCGACGGTCCGTGGCGCCGAAATCACGCAGAAGCGCGCTGCGGAACTGGCATCGAAAAATGTCGGCACGACGGCTGAGCTCGACAATGCACAGATCGCGCTTGAACAGGCACAGGCCAACCTAAAGGCAGGGCAGGCGGCTGTCACCTCTGCGCAGGCCAATGTCGAACTTCTGAAGGCGCAGCGCAACGAAGCCACCAATACGGTGAAGCTTCAGCAACTGGCGGTCGATCAGGCGAAGCGCGATCTGGATTTCACGGTCCTGAAAGCCCCCTATGATGGCACGATCGGCAATCTGGCGGTTCAGACCGGTGATTTCGTAACGGCGGGCAAGCGCCTTGCATCGCTGGTGCCGATGTCTGATCTCTACATCAGCGCCAACTTCAAGGAAACGCAGATCGGCCACATCGTGCCAGGCTCGAAGGTCCGCGTCCATGTCGATGCCTTCGATGACCAGCCGATCGAAGGGACGGTCGTTTCGCTGTCGCCTGCATCGGGTTCCGTCTTCTCTCTGCTGCCGCCCGAGAACGCGACCGGAAACTTCACCAAGGTCGTGCAGCGTGTTCCGGTCCGCATCGCGGTTCCGAAGGACGTTCTGGACAGCGGACGTCTGCGGGCGGGCCTCAGCGTCATTGCCGATGTGGATGTCCGCACCGCCCCCGGCGCCGCACCGCAGGCAAGTCGCTAGGCTATCGCTTCCGATGCCCACGATCCACTCGCGGGCATCGCACCCAGCTAATGTTTGATGCAGTCTCCAGCCCGGCAGGGGCCAGGACTGCGTGAAGGAGCTCCCATGGCCGCCATGACCGCGACTGCCGGCGCCATGCCCGCCGATCCTCCCATGGACCGCAGAAAGCTGATCGCTTTCTTTGCGATGGTTGTCGGCATGTTCATGTCCATTCTCGACATCCAGATCGTTTCCGCCTCACTCTCAGAGATCCAGGCGGGTCTTTCCGCCGGCTCAGATGAGATCGCCTGGGTCCAGACATCCTATCTGATCGCGGAAGTCATCATGATTCCGCTGTCCGGCACGCTGGCGCGTATCCTGTCGACACGGGTTCTGTTTACGGTCTGCGCTGGAGGCTTCACGCTCGCATCCGCGCTCTGCGCAACGGCGACGAATATCGAGCAGATGATCATCTACCGCGCCCTGCAGGGCTTCATCGGCGGCGGCATGATTCCTTCTGTCTTCGCCGCAGCCTTCACCATCTTCCCGCCGTCCAAGCGCTCGGTGGTGTCGCCGATCATCGGCCTGATTGCGACGCTTGCGCCCACCATCGGACCGACGGTTGGCGGCTATCTCAGCAACGCATTTTCCTGGCACTGGCTGTTCCTGGTCAACATCGTGCCTGGCATCTTTGTCACGCTGCTTGCCTGGAGCTTCATCGATTTCGACAAGCCGCAGCATTCACTGATGAAGCGGTTTGACTGGTGGGGGCTGGCCTCCATGGCGCTATTCCTCGGCTGCCTCGAATATGTGCTGGAAGAGGGCAACAACAAGGATTGGTTCTCGGACGAGCATATCGTGATCGGTGCCGTCGTCATGACGGTGGGCGCTGTCGTCTTTTTCTGGCGTGCCTTTACCGTGGAGTTTCCGGTGGTGGATCTGAAGGCGTTTGCCAACAGGAACTTCGCCTTCGGCTCGCTCTTCTCCTTCATCATGGGTGTGGGACTTTACGGCCTTACCTACATCTACCCGCTCTATCTGGCGCGCATTCGCGGTTATGATGCACTGATGATCGGGGAGACCATGTTCGTGTCCGGCCTCGCCATGTTCCTGACAGCGCCGATCGCGGGCAGGCTGTCGGTCAAGATGGATCCGCGGGTGATGATGGGCATCGGCTTCTTCGGCTTTGCCTGCGGCACCTATCTCATGACAGGCCTGACGGCGGACTGGGATTTCTACGAGCTCCTCCTGCCGCAGGTCCTGCGCGGCTGCTCGCTGATGCTCTGCATGGTGCCGATCAACAACGTGGCGCTTGGAACGCTGCCGCCGCAACGCATCCAGAACGCCTCCGGGCTCTACAACCTCACCCGCAACCTGGGCGGGGCCGTCGGGCTCGCCATCATCAACACCATGCTGACCCAGCGCTCGGACGCCCACTATGCCCGTCTGTCCGAACATGTGAACTTCGGCAATCCGGCGGCGCTGGAGTGGATGAACAATGTGGCTGGCAACTTCAATTCCTATGGCATGGACGGCACCACCGCCGCGCTCAAGAAGCTTTCCGGCATGGTCAGCCAGCAGGCAACAATCATGTCCTTCATCGACGTCTTCATGGGGCTGACCATTCTGTTCGGCAGCCTGATCCTGCTCGTATCGATGATCTCCCGTCCCAAGGCCGCACCGCCTCCAGATGCGGCCCACTGACCCTCCGGACCCCTGCCGGATCGTCAGCACCGGGGCTGCCGTCGTCCCTAACGGCAGCCCCGTTTCGTTTCCTTCAGTATCGCTCGTGCTAAAAAAGCAAGAGCTTTCCAAATTTCTGATTTACGTACCTCAAATCCTCCGCTATGCCTTTGTGCGGAGGAAACATGAAGCCGACAGTTCACGATATCGCTGCACGCGCGGGGGTCAGCCTCGCGACCGTTGACCGTGTTCTGAACGGTCGACCGGGTGTTCGTGCGCCCACCCGCGAAAAGGTTGAGGCGGCGGTTGCCGAGCTTGGCTTCGTTCGCGATGTCGCCGCTGCGAATCTTGCCAAGAGCCGGGTTTACACCTTTGCCTTCATCATTCCTGCCAATGATAATTCCTTCATGATCGGTCTGCGTGGCGAACTGGAAGCGGTTCGTCGCTGGGCCGCGCAGGACCGAATTTCCATTCAGCTGATCGATGTGCCTGCCTTTGATGCCGAGGCCCTGGCTTCGGCCCTTGATGCCGTTCGCGCGGAGCAGATGGATGGCGTTGCTTTCGTGGCGATCGATCATCCCCACGTGCGTGAGGCGCTTGAGAGACTTGCCGAGAGCGGACTGGCCGCGGTTACGGTCGTCTCCGACCTCATGAACTCTTCCCGCGCCCATTATGCGGGCATCGACAACCTGGCGGCAGGGCGAACGGCGGCCACACTGCTGGGACGTTTTCTGGGGCGCCGTGACGGCCCGATCCTGCCTGTCGCAGGATCGCTGCAGGTGCAGGATCACCGTGAGCGCCTGGAAGGCTTTCAGTCCGTGCTCCGGGAACAGTTTCCCGAGCGTAGCATCCTGCCCGTGGTGGAAGGGGGCGATGACCCGGTTCGTGTCGAAGCGCTTGTTTCACAGGCAGCGGCCGATCATCCGGAGCTCGCAGGCATCTATAGTTTCGGTGCCGGTAATCGAGGTTTGATCCGGGCGCTGGCAGCCTTCCCGCCGGGGCGACGCCCCGTCACCATCGGTCATGAACTCACCTCCGTCACACGCGCGGCCCTGCTGGCAGGCCATATCGACGCGGTGCTCAACCAGGATGCCGGCCACGAGGTTCGCAGCGCCATTCGGGTGCTGAAGGCGAAGGCGGATGGGGCTGGCGTCGTCGTCGCGCAGGAACGTATCCGCATCGACATTTTCTTGAAGGAAAATCTGCCTTGATGGCAGAAGGGAAGGGCTCACCATGTTTCTTGGTCTAGATCTCGGCACCTCCGGCGTAAAAGCCATGTTGATCGATGCCGACCAGACAGTGATTGCATCGGCCAATGCATCGCTCGATGTCTCACGTCTTCACCCCGGTTGGTCCGAGCAGGATCCTTCGCACTGGATCAGCGCGACGAAAGAAGCGGTTGGTGCGCTGAAGGCAAGCCATGGCAAGGCTTTGAGCGCGGTCAAGGGTATCGGCCTTTCCGGCCATATGCATGGCGCAACCCTGATCGGCACTGACGATCAGGTTCTTCGCCCCTGCATCCTCTGGAACGATACCCGTTCTTATGCCGAGGCGGCTAAACTGGATGCGGATCCGCGTTTTCGGGCGCTGACCGGAAACATCGTGTTTCCAGGCTTTACGGCTCCGAAACTTGCCTGGGTGAAGAACAATGAACCGGAGATCTTTGCCAAGGTTGCCAAGGTTCTGCTTCCCAAGGACTATCTGCGTCTGTGGTTGACTGGCGAGCACATTTCCGAAATGTCGGATTCGGCCGGCACAAGTTGGCTCGATACCGGAAAACGGAGCTGGTCCTCCGAGCTTCTGGCTGCGACCGATCTCTCCGAGGAGCAGATGCCGTCCCTCGTGGAAGGCACGCAAGCTGGCGGCACGCTTCGTGGTGAACTTGCTTCCGAGTGGGGCATGGCTTCCAGCGTCATTGTGGCTGGCGGAGCAGGGGACAACGCGGCCTCAGCCTGCGGCATGGGAACCGTATCCGAAGGGCAGGCTTTCGTTTCGCTTGGCACGTCCGGCGTGCTCTTTGCCGCCAATGGAAGCTATCTGCCGAAGCCGGAAAGCGCCGTGCATGCCTTCTGCCACGCCTTGCCAAACACGTGGCACCAGATGGGTGTCATTCTGTCGGCGACCGACGCGCTGAACTGGCACTCGCATGTTACCGGCAAGACGCCGGGCGAGCTTTCCGCAGAGCTGGGCGATGCGCTTCAGGCGCCGACGGGCGTGACCTTCCTGCCCTATCTTTCGGGCGAGCGGACACCGCACAACGATGCGAAGATCCGCGGTGCATTCATCGGCCTTGGGCATGAAACCTCGCGCGCTGCCTTGACGCAAGCGGTGATGGAAGGCGTTACCTTCGCGATCCGTGACAGTCTCGAGGCACTGAAATCGGCGGGCACAAGTATTGAGCGTGTCACCGCCATCGGTGGCGGTTCGCGTTCGCGCTACTGGCTTGCCTCCATTGCGACGGCGCTGGGCATGCCGGTCGACATTCCGGCGGACGGTGACTTTGGTGCAGCCTTCGGCGCCGCCCGTCTCGGTCTGATCGCTTCAACCGGTGCCGACCCTCTGGCTGTTTGTACGGCGCCGCAAACGGCAGAGACGGTCGAACCGGTCAGCGCGCTTTCCCAAGGTTATGAAGAGGCCTATGGCCGCTACCGCGCGCTTTACCCAGCCATCAAATCCACAATGAACTAATACCGATCCAAAGAGGAAACACCCATGAGCACCGGCTTTTTCGGCAATATCCAGAAAATTAAATATGAGGGCGCGGAAAGCACCAACCCGCTTGCCTTCCGCCATTATAACCCGGACGAGGTGATTCTCGGCAAGCGCATGGAAGATCACCTGCGTTTTGCCGTTGCCTACTGGCATACATTCGTCTGGCCGGGTACGGATCCGTTCGGTGGCAACACCTTCGAGCGTCCCTGGTTCAAGGATACGATGGACGCTGCCAAGATGAAGGCCGACGTGGCGTTCGAATTCTTCCAGCTGCTGGGCACGCCATACTATTGCTTCCATGACGCCGATGTGCGCCCGGAAGGCAACAGCTTTGCCGAGAACACTAAGAACCTGAACGAGATTGTCGAGTACTTTGCCGAAAAGCAGGCAGCGACCGGCGTCAAGCTTCTCTGGGGTACGGCAAACCTCTTCTCGCATCGCCGTTACATGTCCGGTGCCGCCACCAATCCGGATCCGGATGTGTTCGCCTTTGCTGCAGCAACGGTCAAAACCTGCATCGACGCCACGCAGAAGCTCGGCGGCGAGAACTATGTTCTCTGGGGTGGCCGCGAAGGCTATGAGACGCTGCTCAACACGGATCTCAAGAAGGAAATGGACCAGATGGGCCGCTTCCTGAATCTCGTGGTCGAATACAAGCACAAGATTGGCTTCAAGGGCGCAATCCTGATCGAGCCGAAGCCGCAAGAGCCTTCCAAGCACCAGTATGATTACGATGTGGCGACCGTCTACGGCTTCCTTAAGAACTATGGTCTTGAGAAGGAAGTGAAGGTCAACATCGAGCAGGGCCATGCGATCCTTGCCGGCCACTCCTTCGAGCACGAACTGGCGCTTGCCAATGCGCTCGGCATCTTCGGTTCCATCGACATGAACCGCAATGATTACCAGTCCGGCTGGGATACGGACCAGTTCCCGAACAATGTGCCGGAGATGGCGCTGGCCTATTACCAAGTTCTGTCGGGCGGCGGCTTTACCACGGGCGGCACGAACTTCGATGCCAAGCTGCGCCGTCAGTCTCTCGACGCGGAAGATCTGTTGATCGGCCATATCGGTGGCATGGATTGCTGCGCACGCGGCCTCAAGGCAGCTGCCAGGATGATCGAGGACAAGGCCCTGTCCGGTCCGCTCAACTCCCGCTACGCTGGTTGGGACAAGGCCGAAAATCAGGCCATGTTGAGGGGCGAGCAAAGCCTTGAGGCGATTGCCGCCCGCGTGGAAAGCCAGAACGTGAACCCGCAGCCCAAGTCCGGCAAGCAGGAACTTCTGGAAAACGTGGTCAACCGTTACGTCTGATCAGACATCCGAGGAGATCATCCGCAAGGATGATCTCCCTTCGCGTATCAGCGAGGCATGAAGGCGCGGCTGGAGACAGAGATCGTGTTGCCATTCGGATCGGTTGTCCGGGCGTAACGATAACCTTCCGCCTGGACCACTGGCGAGAATGCAAGCCCGCGCTCCGTTGCGCGTGTCACGAAATCATCGACGTCGACGACATCGAACACAAGCTCCAGGATTGATTGTCCATGGGTAAGGCCGTCACCCGCCTTCTGGATCAAAAGAACCGTACCGCCCTCGACCGGAGTGAGTTCAGTCATGGCTTCGCCGAGGACCGAGCGTGCCCGAAATCCGAAATGATGCGCGTAAAAGGCGACCATGGCGTCAACATCGTGCGCGTAGAGAATAATTCTTCCGATGCCGGCTGCATTCATCCTGTGACTATCCGCCTTGATGTCTCGCAAATCGAAAAAGCCATGATGCTAAACAAGCGACTTCTAAAGTGTAACGGTCAGAGCAATCGATTATGGCTTCATCTACACTCTATGGTTTTGTCAGGCAAGATTCATGTTCTTCCAAAGCAAACACTGCGAACCATTCTGGAATCGTTTGCAAACAAACAGCGGGCTGTGCCGAAAATATACAATCCCGAAGGTCGGTCAGCGGATCTATGAGTTCGAAAAGCCTATATTCCATGCTGAAAATACAGTGGGGGGAATTTTGGTGACTATCTATCGTAATTTCTCCAGCAGGACAATAGCGCGTTCTCGAAATGGTACGTCAAGACAAGATCCCGCCACATACAGGAAGCAATTCAGTTCCAGTTTGGGACGGCTTCCGTGGAAGGAAGCTCCATCAGTCCGCTCTAATAATCTATGGTTGTCAGTCGAATGAGACTCGGATAGCCGTTACTGTAACGTTTCAGTTTGATCTCAGGGAGGAGATAGCATGAAAACGATCAAGGGACCTGCGATTTTTCTAGGTCAATTCGCCGGAGATACGGCACCGTTCAATTCTTGGGACGGAATCACCAAATGGGCGGCAGACAAGGGCTATGTGGGCGTTCAGGTTCCGAGCTGGGCGGGTCAGTTGATCGATCTCAGGAAGGCGTCCGAGTCCAAGGATTACTGTGATGAATTCGCGGGTGTCGCGCGAAACAATGGGATCGAGGTCACGGAGCTTTCCACCCACCTCCAGGGACAACTGGTCGCCGTGCATCCAGCTTATGATGAAGCCTTCGACGGATTTGCAGCACCGGAGGTTCGCGGGAACCCCAAGGCGAGGCAGGAATGGGCGGTGGAGCAGGTCAGGATGGCCTTGAAAGCCTCGCGCCACCTCGGCCTCAAGGCGCATGCGACCTTTTCCGGAGCGCTGGCGTGGCCGTTCATCTACCCTTGGCCGCAGCGTCCCGCCGGTCTTGTCGAAACGGCTTTCGATGAGCTTGCGCGCCGCTGGAAGCCCATTCTCGATTTCGCCGATGAGCAGGGCGTGGATGTCTGCTACGAAATCCATCCCGGCGAGGACCTGCATGACGGCGTGACCTTCGAGATGTTTCTGGAGCGCCTCGGCAATCATGCGCGCGCCAACATGCTCTACGACCCGTCGCACTATGTATTGCAGTGCCTCGACTATCTCGACAACATCGACATCTACAAAGACCGGATCAAGATGTTCCACGTCAAGGACGCGGAGTTCAATCCGACCGGACGCCAGGGCGTTTACGGCGGTTATCAGGGCTGGGTCGAACGGGCCGGTCGCTTCCGCTCTCTTGGCGATGGACAGGTGGATTTCGGCGCGGTCTTCTCAAAACTCACCGCCAATGACTTCGATGGCTGGGCAGTCGTCGAGTGGGAGTGCGCGCTCAAGAACTCTGAAGATGGTGCGCGTGAAGGCGCCGAATTCGTCAAGGCCCATATCATCAAGGTCACGGAAAAGGCATTCGATGACTTCGCTTCGGGTGGAACGGACGACGCGGCAAACCGACGGATGCTGGGTCTTTAAGGCAAGCCGGGCAAGGAGAGAACTTCATGACTATCGAAGCGAGTAAATCCGACTCAGTGTCTGCCAAAATCCGTCTCGGCATGGTGGGTGGCGGGCAGGGCGCGTTCATCGGTGCAGTGCATCGCATGGCTGCACGGCTGGACGACCACTATGACCTTGTGGCGGGAGCATTGTCTTCCACGCCGGACAAATCGAAAGCCTCAGGCGTTGCTCTGGGGCTTGATCCCGATCGCTGCTACGGTTCGTTTGCAGAGATGGCCGAAAAGGAAGCGGCCAGATCGGACGGGATCGAAGCGGTCTCCATCGTCACGCCCAACCATGTGCATTTCGCCGCCGCCAAGGCTTTTCTGGAGCGGGGCATCCATGTCATTTGCGACAAGCCGCTCACATCCAATCTGGATGATGCCCGGAAACTGAAAGAGGTCGCGGACAACTCGAAGGCCCTGTTCATCCTGACGCATAACTACACCGGCTATCCCATGGTGCGCCATGCACGCGAACTGGTGCAAACGGGTGCACTTGGTGATCTGAGGCTCGTCCAGATGGAATATCCGCAGGACTGGCTGGCAGAACCGGTTGAGCAGACTGGTGCGAAACAGGCGGTCTGGCGCACGGATCCGGCGCAATCCGGCGTCGGCGGCTCGACCGGCGATATCGGCACGCATGCGTACAATCTCGGTTCTTTCATTTCAGGCCTCGAACTGGAGGAGCTGGCCGCCGATGTGCACACCTTTGTTGAAGGACGGCGGCTGGATGACAATGCGCATGTGATGATGCGCTTCAAGGCCAAGGGGGCTGAAATGCCCGCAAAAGGGCTTCTGTGGTGCAGCCAGGTCGCGACAGGCAATGAGAACGGCCTGAAGGTCCGCATCTACGGCACGAAGGCTGGCATCGAATGGACGCAAGCCGATCCAAACTATCTGTGGTTCACGAAACTCGGCGAGCCGAAGCAGTTGATTACCCGTGGTGGTGCGGGGGCCGGTTCCGCAGCTTCACGGGTGACCCGTATTCCGAGCGGCCACCCGGAAGGCTATCTGGAAGCCTTCGCCACAATCTATTCGGAAGCGGCGGCTGCAATCCAGGCGGCGCGATCTGGCGCAACGGTTGATCCCGCCGTGGTTTATCCAACCGTCGATGATGGAGTGAAGGGCGTGGCCTTTGTTACGGCCTGCATCGAAAGCTCCAGGAAGAATGGAGCCTGGGTGAAGGTGTAGAACCGGGCTGGATCTTCCCGTTTACCATTCTGATGAAGATCTTGGGCCCTGGCACAAGATCTTCACGCCTTTCTGCCCATGGTCTACACAGACAGTGACAATATTTGAGTAGGCCATCTGCCCGAAACTGAGGACAAGCTCATGATCGATCCGAAAATCCTTGCCGACCGTTTTCCGGGCGATTTTCTGTTTGGTGTCGCCACTGCTGCCTTCCAGATTGAAGGCGCGACAAAGGCGGATGGGCGCAAGGCCTCGATCTGGGATGCGTTTTCCAACATGCCGGGCCGCGTCTACCAGCGGCATAACGGCGATGTTGCCTGCGATCATTACAACCGGCTTGAGGAAGATCTCGATCTCATCAAGGAGATGGGCGTCTTGGGCTACCGGTTCTCCATTGCCTGGCCGCGGATCATTCCCGATGGCGTCGGGCGCATCAACGAGAAGGGTCTCGATTTCTACGACCGCCTGGTCGATGGCTGCAAGGCGCGCGGCATCAAGACCTTCGCGACGCTCTATCATTGGGATTTGCCGTTGGCCCTGATGGGCGATGGGGGCTGGACGGCACGCTCTACAGCCCACGCGTTCCAACGCTATGCCAAGGTTGTCATGGCGCGGCTAGGCGACCGGCTCGATGCGGTGGCGACGTTCAACGAGCCTTGGTGCTCCGTCTGGCTCAGCCACCTTTATGGCGTTCATGCACCCGGCGAACGCAATATGGATGCAGCCCTTCATGCCCTGCATTACACGAACCTGGCGCATGGGCTGGCGGTGGAATCCATCCGCCATGTGTCTCCGAATGTGCCTCTGGGTCTGGTCCTGAACGCCCATGCGGTTGTTGCGGACTCCGAGAGCAAAGCAGATGGCCAAGCAGCAGAGCGCGCCTTCCAGTTTCACAATGGCGTCTTTTTCGATCCTGTATTCAAGGGCGAGTATCCAGCCGATTTCATGCAGGCGCTGGGTCACCGCATGCCGGTGATCGAAGAGGGGGATCTGGCGATCATCAGCCAGAAAGTCGACTGGTGGGGCCTGAACTACTACACACCCATGCGTGTGTCGGACGATCCGGCAGAGGGTGCGGAGTTCCCGGCGACGAAACCCGCTCCTTTTGTCAACGAGGCCAAGACGGATATCGGCTGGGAGATCTATCCGTCAGCCATGGCAGACATGGTCACCCAGCTTTATCAGCGGTATGATCTGCCGGAGATGTACATCACCGAAAACGGTGCCTGCGACAACACGGATGTGGTTGATGGCGCAATCGATGACGAGATGCGCCTCGATTACTATAGCGAACATCTCGCCGTGGCTGCTGATCTCATTGAGGACGGCATCCCGCTTCGTGGTTACTTCGCCTGGAGCCTGATGGACAATTTCGAATGGGCGGAGGGCTATCGCATGCGCTTCGGTCTGGTTCATGTCGATTATGACACCCAAGTTCGCACGATCAAAAAGAGCGGAGAATGGTATCGGATATTGGCCGATCACTTTCCGAGAGGAAATCATATTAAATCTGATATGTAATTATGTTTAATTTACTTAACCAGTTTATGGAATCATCCTGATATAACAGGAGGTTTATTTATGTCGGCTCAATGTGCAGGCTGCCGCGACGGCCAAGGACTGGACTTTGATATTTCCATGGCTTTTCAGCCGATCGTCAACATACGCACTGGACAGCCCTTCGCCTTCGAAGCTCTGGTTCGAGGTGTCGACGGCTCCGGGGCTGGCAGTGTTCTCTCACGCGTCGACGATAAGACCCGTTATGCCTTCGACCAGAAATGCCGGGTAACCGCCATTCAACTGGCAGCCAAGCTTTATGACCCGCGTTCGTCGGAGATGCTGTCGATCAACTTCATGCCCAACGCGGTGTATGAACCTCGCGCCTGTATCCGCATGACACTGGAGACCGCAGAACAGTGCCAGTTCCCGCTGGAGCGGATCATTTTCGAATTCTGCGAGAACGAGCGGGTTGACCCGGATCATCTTCTCAAGATCCTGAAGGCCTATCGCAGCATGGGTTTCAAGACGGCGATCGATGACTTCGGTGCCGGCTATTCCGGGCTCAATCTTCTGGCGCAGTTCCAGCCTGATCTCGTGAAGCTTGATATGGAACTGATCCGCAATATCGATACAGATCAGGCCAAACGCAAAGTCGTGCGTCATACGCTGGCCATGCTGACCGATCTCGGTATCGAACCGATTTGCGAGGGCGTGGAAACGGCAGGGGAACTCGAGGTCCTTCAGGATCTTGGTGTAACATTGATCCAGGGATATGTGCTCGCCAAACCTTCGTTCGAACGATTTGATCGAGGATTCAACCTCGCAGCCTAAGCCCCGCCTTTCGAAGGCTGTCACCCGTTCATTTTGCTTCAGCAACACCCAGAATGGGCCAGGTTGGCCCATTTTATAGGTCGCGCTATCGAGATGTCAGCGACCTCAATAATTTCCGCCTGATCCCGCGATGAACTTTAACCAAAATCGAACGCTTACCGTTCAAAGTCGCCGGGTGTATCAGGGCGTGTAAATGCGGTTTGTCTCATCCCAGTTCAAGCAATCCGCAGCGAAGGTCGATCGGCGATCGGCGGTTCGCTCGATGCTGCTTATCTTCGGCGCCGTGATGATCTGCGTTTCCTCCATGGTCTTCACAGCCCTGGACCGTGTTGCCCATTACGCCAACCAGCTTGATGAGGATCGTTCGCGCGAGGCGGTGACCGGCGCTGTTCGCACCTTCCGGGATCAGCTTGCTGCGACCTTGCACGATTATGCTGCTTGGGATGATGCCGTGCAGTTTGCTTACATCCAGCCGGATCTGGATTGGCTCAAGCGCAACTTCGGTGACATGAGCTTCAACAGCGAGCTCTTCGATGCGGCAATCATTCTTGATCATCAGGGTAATGCGCTGACGGCCCATGCCAATGGCGATGACATCCAGCCGGAACTCGACACATACATGACAGTGGACGTGCGCACGCTGTTCGACAGGGTAAGGTCAACGCGCCAGGAGGACTATCCTGAAGCAACTGGCTTTGCCCGGACCAAGACCGGCATTGCGGCGATGGCTGTAGGCCTGATTCGCAAGAAATCCGGAGAACGTGTCGGTCTGCTGGAAGAGAGCCGCTATATCGTTTTCCTGCGCCACCTGACAGATACGACGGTGACGCGCCTTTCGCAGGCCTATGTGCTTCCCGGTCTTGCGCTGGAACGTGGAAACGACCGGAGTTCCCATCGCGTCGAGCTGTTCAACCCGCAAGGCGAGCAACTCGCCGCATTATCCTGGGTTCCGCGCTATCCCGGCGATACGAGCCTTGCACAGGTCCGACCGCTCGTATGGTGCGCCGTCCTGATGATTGCCATCTACATGGCTCTTCTTTTTGTGAGCGGTAGCCAGGCACTGAAGAGGATGAGTGCTGACGAGGCCGCGGCTGTTCGGCTTTCTCTTACGGATCGCCTTAGCGGCCTTGCCAATCGTGCCGGACTTTTCAGCGATCTGCAGCAGCTTGTGGTCCATGCCCAGCATGAAAACCATGATGTCGCGCTTCTCTATCTCGATCTCGACGGTTTCAAGGAAGTCAACGATGCCTATGGACACGCAACCGGTGATCTTCTGATCAGGTGCGTTTCTGCCGGCCTCAAAGTGCTTTGCCAGGAAGGAACGGTTCTGGCCCGTGTCGGTGGCGATGAGTTTGCCATGGCTTTTTCAGGCTTTGACGTTCACAAGAAGGCTTCGGAGCTTTCAGAGCGAATTCTTGAGTTTCTCAGCGAGCCGTTGGTTATTGGCGAGCGTGTCGCCGTCATCGGATGCAGCATCGGGCTCTCCGTGTCCCGAAAGGGTCTCGTGGCCAGCGAGGAACTCATTCGTCGGGCAGATATGGCCATGTATCGCTCGAAGGAAGACGGCCGCGGTCGCTGGACGCTCTATGATCCGTCGATGGACGATGAGCGCGAAATGCGCAATCAGCTGGAACTTGACCTGCGTGCGGCAATCGAACGGCAGGAAATCGGCGTTGCCTATCAGCCCGTTGTGCGGTCCAACAATGGCCGGATCGCTGGTGTGGAGGCGTTGGCCCGCTGGACACGCGAAGGGCATGGACCCATTTCTCCGGATGTCTTCATTCCGATTGCAGAAAGCACAGGGCTTATTGATCTGCTGGGCATGTGCGTTCTGAGATCGGCCTGTTTCGAACTGCGCCAGTGGCCGGAACTCACGCTTTCGGTCAACGTATCACCCGGCCAGTTCCGCGATCCTGCCTTTGTCGGCCGGGTGGAAGAGATCCTGCAGGAGGCGGACATCGAACCGAGACGCCTTACTCTGGAGCTGACTGAAACCTATTTCATCCAGAACCCGGCCCGTGCCCGCCAGACGCTTGAAATGTTGCGCGGCATGGGTATTCGCGTGGCGTTGGACGATTTCGGCGCAGGCTTTTCGAGCGTGGGTTATCTTCGCCAGTTCGGGTTCGACCGGGTCAAGATCGACAAGACACTCGTTCAGGACATTACCGAAAACCAGCGCTCTGCCGAACTGCTTCATGCAACGGTCGCGCTGGCACGCGCGCTGGATATGCCCGTGACGGCAGAGGGCGTGGAGACGGGCGCGCAGGCGGATGCGCTCAGGCTGGCGGGTTGCGAACTGTTGCAGGGCTATCTGTTCGGCAGACCGAGCCCGGCAGAGGAGATCACGCGCCTCGTCCGCCAGACCTATGATTCTCCACCCAGACTGCGGGCGGCCGAATAGGCTTCGGTTGTATTCGTTCGTTCAGCTTCCGAGATGTTTTTCGCCGCGCTTTTTGGCCAGTGCGATCTGCTTCTGCCGTTGACGATAGCGGTCGCGATCGGCTTCCGTGCGCGTATCGTAGCAGTTCGGGCAGCAGACGCCTTCCTCGAACAGCGGTGAGGCGCGGTGCTCGGGCGTCAGTGGCTCGCGGCAGGCGTGGCACAGCTTGTGATCGCCCTCCTTCAGGCCGTGCGTCACGGAGACCCGTTCATCGAAGACGAAGCAGGCGCCTTCCCAAAGGCTTTCTTCTTCCGGCACTTCCTCGAGATATTTCAGAATGCCGCCTTTGAGGTGATAAACCTCATCGAAGCCTTGCTCCTTCATGAAGGCCGTTGCCTTCTCGCAGCGAATGCCGCCGGTGCAATACATGGCGATCTTCGGCTTGTTATGCAGGCCGGAATTGTTGCGAACCCAATCGGGAAACTCGCGGAAGGTCTTTGTCTGCGGATCGACCGCACCCTTAAAGATGCCGATCGCCGTTTCATAGTCGTTGCGTGTATCGATCAGGATCGTCTCCGGATCGGAGATGAGCGCATTCCAGTCTTTCGGATCGACGTAGGTTCCAACGATCCGGTTGGGGTCGATGTCCTCGACCCCCATCGTCACGATTTCCTTCTTCAACCGCACCTTCATGCGCAGGAACGGCATCTTGGATGCGCGGCTTTCCTTGTGCTCCAGATGTGCGAATTCCGGGCGGGCGCGGATGAAGGAGAGTACGCTTGCAATGGCTGCATCGGTTCCGGCAATGGTGCCGTTGATGCCTTCGCGCGCCAGCAGCAGAGTGCCTTTCACGCCGGTTTCATCACACAGGGTCTGCAGCGGCTCGCGGAAATCCGCGAAGCCTTCGAAGCGGGCGAAATGATAGAGCGCTGCAACGAGGAACGAGCCCGGTTCCGCGCCTGCGGAGGTGTTGGTGATGTCGGTCATGACTGGCGAAATAATCCCTTGGAGCCCGCAAATCAACGGAATTCCGAGGTTCAGCCTTACTTTGACTTTCATCAAGCCCTGACGCGTCGACGAAAATGGCCCTCAAAATGGGCCCCCACAATGGCCCTCAAGGGGAGGGCCATTGGTTTCGGGTCTTTTGATCAGGCTGCGTAGCGGTTTCTCGCGGCTGCGCCGGGGCTTTCCAGGCTGAACTGCACGACGAGGTCCCTGAGGCGTGCCGCCTCATGGGCAAGCGCGGTGGACGCGGCGCTCGTTTCCTCGACCATGGCCGCATTCTGCTGCGTGCTCTGGTCCATGTGGTTGACGGCGGTGTTGATCTCCGCCAGTCCGGTCGACTGTTCGCGCGCCGAAATGGCGATGGCGCCGACATGGTCGTTGATGGAAACGATCAGCTGCCCAATGCTTGAGAGTGCTGCACCCGTGTCGGAAACGAGCCGCACGCCAGCCTCTACCTCATTTGTCGAGTTCTGGATGAGAACCTTGATTTCGCGTGCGGCATTGGCCGAACGCTGGGCAAGTTCGCGTACTTCCTGTGCGACCACTGCAAAGCCCTTTCCGGCTTCGCCAGCGCGGGCCGCTTCCACACCGGCGTTCAGAGCCAACAGGTTGGTCTGGAAGGCGATGTCGTCAATCACGCCAATGATGTTCGAGATCTGCGTTGCAGAGGATTCAATCCGGCTCATGGCTTCAACAGCCTGCGCGACGACTGCGCCAGAGCGCATGGCGTTCTGGTTAGCTTCGGTCGCTACGCGACGGGCATCTTCCGTGCGATGCAGGGAAGAGGACAGGTTGGCGGTGATTTCATCCAGCGCCGCTGCTGTCTCTTCAAGCGATGCTGCCTGCTGTTCGGTCCGGCGCGAAAGATCGTTGGTGTTCGATGCGATGTTTTGCGTGCCGGCATCGATGTTCATGGCCGATGACACCACGACCGAGAGCGTCTGTCTCAGTTGGGCGACTGCCTGATTGAAGTTCGTACGCAGTTCTTCGTATTCCTGCGTGAACCGCTCTTCAATCTGGACGGTCAGGTCGCCGTGGGAAAGAGCGCTCAGGCCACGCGCGAGAGCCTGATTGGCCTGAGCCATGGATTGCATGCGCTGCTTCTCCGCCTCGGCTTTCAGGCGGCGATCCTCTTCGGCCTGCGAGCGGTTCTGTTCTGCGTCCTCCTGCAACTGTGTCGCCTGCTGGACGCTTTGCTTGAAATACTGAACCGCGCGGGACATTTCGCCGATTTCGTCGGCGCGGTCCTGATTGGGAACCTCTGTCTGCAGCGCGCCGGAGGACAGCTTTTTCATGACTGTCGAAAGTGCCAGCAGCGGATCGGTGATGCCCCGAAGCAGGAAGAGAAGTGCGATGGCAGAGCCGAGCAGGGTCAGGCCTGCAATGGCAGCCTGCCCCAGCAGCGAGGCCCAGATGCCCTGCATGACGGCGGTCGAATCGAAGGCCAGCACCATCTTGCCGATGGTCATTTCCTTGCCTTCTTCCGTATGCTTCAGCGCGATGACGGAAAAGTTGAGGGGTGAGTCCTCTGTGATGGCGCCTGGCTTGGCCGCATGGCTCGCGGCGGCTGCCACGGCTGCATTTTCTCCCGAAGAGAAGAAGGTTTTGCCGGTCTCGTCCATCACCACGGCGGCGCGGAAATCAGCATCCGTCGTGGCCGGGTCGAAGGTTTCCTTCGCGAGACCCTTGTCGAACTGCCACAGGGCGGTGGATGCGCCGGCTGTTGTCATGGAGGCTGTGAGGTTGACCTTGCGATCGAACATTTCCCGCTGTGCCTCGGCCTGCGACCAGACCGAGTAACCGCTGAGCGCGATGGAGCCGATGGCAATGAGCGCCAGAGAGGGCAGCATGACCTGCATGCGAACGGACTTGCTTTTGAACATGCGTCTAATTCCTGAGATGTATGAAAGACGGAAGATGCCTGCAGCCCGGGATCAGGGCTTGAACCAGTAGCGCTCGTCCATGGCGAGGATGTCTTCCGGCAGGTTCGGATTCGGGATCTTGATGATGGTGCGGCTCTTCAGGTTTCCCTTGTCCAGCGCCAGCTTTATGTCCGGGTTCGACAGGAAGGTTTTCTGGAACGAACCGTCCTTCCAGGCGGCTTCGAGGCCGCGCATCAGATCGTCACGCAGTTCCGGCCGAGCCTTCGAGACGTAGAAGATGGAGGCAGACGGATATTGCAGGACGAGCGAGGTTTCGACCGAAAGATCGGGCAAATCCGCAACCTGCTTGGCCTGTTCGTTCAGGGCTTCGTTGACGCCTCTGGCGAAGTAGTCGCCGCGCTTGCCGATTGTCATCCTGTAGAGATTTTTCTGCGGTCCGGTACGCACGGTCAGATCGGATTTGCGCATGACGTCCACATCGGCCCAACCGGTGCCTTGCAGCGCTATGAAATTTTTCAGACCCTGCAGGTTGCGGACTGTACTGAACTCTGCCTGTCGCCTGGAATCAATCAGAAAGAGACGATAGCCGCCCAGACCCATGTCGACAGGGAAGGGTACCGAAAGAAGCTTTGACGACACGGCTTTCGATGCGTTGACCCAGGCGATATCGATCTGGGCGCCGTTGGCAATGGCATCCACCATGCCGGCGTTCGAGCTATATCCCGTTGGCGAAGGCTTCAAGGCGTAGGATTTGCCAGATTTTTCAAGCGCTAGCTTCAAGACTTCGAAGCCCAGCGTCTTTTCCTTGTTGCCACTGGAATTGTAATAGATGGTGTCCGTCCCCGCAGCCTTCACAGGCTGTGCTACGGCCCCAAAAGCCGCAATCGTCAGGGTGGTAGCGCAGAATAGGCGGCGCGAAAGCAATGTCGAAGTCCCCCGTTGTTCCCCGGGGCGAGAGTGCGTCTACTCAATTAAAAAAGACTAAATCAACACTCGTAAAAAGATATAATAGCGCTACGAAATTGACTCTATGTCATCAATATTGGAGCCCTAAAAATAGGATAACGAAGGGATTTTCAGTCGGATGCTTCGCTCCAGAGCGTTGCGATAATGCTGGCTTCGCGGGCAGGATCCTCGGCAAAGACATGGCTTGCACGGTCCAACGTCTGTTCCCGCAGAGATTGCTGGCTGCGGATAATGGCGGCATAGAGATGCGCGAGGCTATCACTATCCGGCACCAGCGCCGGGTCTTCATTGATCACCTGCAACAACACACTGAGATCATGCTCATGACCAAGCAGCGCGACGAGCGCGCGGGCTTCGCTTTCCTTTGCCTTCATGGCGGTCGGCCAAAGATCTCTCAGGATTGCCAGATGCATCCAGTAGATCTGGCCGCATTTGCGCAGTTCGTGAAAGGCATCTTCGGCGCGCGTTTCGTGACAGGCGGTAATTGCGCGCTGAGCCTTTCGTAGCTGCTTCGCCCACACCCGCTCCAGCCGCCGGGCGGTTCTTGCCCTGCTTGCGGAAATCTCCAGCTCGTCAAGCGCTGCCACTGCATCGGTGCAGGTTGCAACCGCGTCACTCAGCTTGCGCTCCAGATCGTGCTCTTCCTCGCTTGCGATCCGATCGCGGCGATCGCGCAAGCATGATTGAACCTCTGCCAGCGATCGAAGTTCGTCCGGTTGGTCCGTCACCGACTGGAGATAATCGAGTGTCTCGACCAGTGCAGTCGCATCCCGCACCGTGGACAAGCTCTTCGCCATGTCCCGGATGCGCGCATTCTCCCGATGGCGAAAGTCTTTCGAATCCGGTTCAATCAGCCGATAGAGCGCACGCACCCGTTTGAAGCGCTTGCGTGCGGCGTGGATAGCCTCATGAACGCCGTTCTCGCGCTGTTGCAGCGTTTCGATTGCCACGTTCAACTGAGAACGTGTGACACGGCGGAATTCTTGCGGGAAGGATCTAGAGGGCCTGATGCGAAACGCCATGGATCAACTCCGATGCCAGATCATTCGTAGCCAACATCATATTCGAGTAGCGCCGGTCGCCGGTTACTTCCTCACCGAGCCAGGAGGGGCGCTCGAAATGGTCCTCTTCGCTTTCCAGTTCAACCTCCGCAACGACAAGACCGGAATAGAATCCCTCATAGACATCGATTTCGAAGGTCTTGCCTGCGATGGGGACGCGGTGGCGAACCTTCTCGATCACGATTCCAATGGCGGACGAGGTCAGCTCCTCGGCATCCTGAACAGGGATTTCATACTCGAATTCATCGCGCACCATCGCGCTTTTGCCGACCTTGATGGTCAGGCGTGCTGACGTCCCGTCGATCAACCGGACACGGACATTGCGGTCCTCGTTCACGGTGATGTAGGCCTGCATCAGTTTGGCACTCGATACCGCTCTGGTGCGCCATTCATCGGACCGAACCAGAAACTTGCGCTCGATTTCCTTGGCCATCAGCTTCCCTATCGCGTCTGTTGCGACAACCTATTGTAAACTCGGCGCGCAAACCAGAGCGAGAACGGAAAGCAGGCGGTTTTTCCGCTCGACACCTTGCCGCAGGGACACTAAGGGTTTTTCAATCGTTTCAAAATCATCCTCCGGGAGGTCCATGATGAGCAGCAAAACCGAAAGCCTTCTGTCCATTCTCAAGCTCCAGCCGGTCGTACCGGTTCTGATCGTGGAAGATGTCGCCTCGGCTGTTCCTCTTGCGCGTGCGCTGGTCGCCGGTGGCCTGCGCGCAATCGAGATCACGATGCGCACGCCTGCTGCTCTCGATGCGGTCAAGGCGGTTGCGGCGGAAGTCGAAGGCGCCAATGTCGGTGCCGGAACCATTCTGAACGGTCGTGATTTCGATGCCGCTGTGAAGGCAGGCTCGACCTTCATCGTCAGCCCTGGCGTCGCGCCGGGTGTCTTGTCTGCGGCAAAGGACAGTTCCGTGCCGCTCTTGCCGGGTGCCGCGACGGCCAGCGAAGTGATGACGCTTCGCGAGGCCGGGTATGATGTGCTGAAGTTCTTCCCGGCCGAGCAGGCTGGTGGTTCCGCTTACCTCAAGGCTTTGTCCTCGCCCTTGGCTGGAACGCTCTTCTGCCCGACGGGTGGCATCTCGCTGAAGAATGCTCGGGACTATCTGAGCCTGCCGAATGTGGTTTGCGTGGGTGGATCCTGGGTTGCTCCGAAGGAGCTGGTTTCTGCTGGCGATTGGGCCGGAATCACGAAACTGGCATCGGAAGCGGCCGCATTGAAGGGCTGAACGCCTTTGTATTTCGCGTCGGGCTTCCTATCTCCTGCCTGAAGACCAACAGGGAGAAGATGAATGTTCGACGCGAAGAAGCTTCTGGATCAGTTCCTTGGTTCGCAGATTCCCGGCCTTTCCGGCTCGGTCAAGGGGCGTGCCGATCAGGTGGGCGGCTTTGCTCGCAACAACCCGATGAAGGCTGGCGCGCTTGCCGCCGCCATATTGGGCACGAAGACGGGCCGAAAACTCGCCGGCAATGTCGCAACGCTTGGCGGTATCGCCGCAGTCGCTGGCCTTGGTTATCTCGCCTACCGCAATTACCAGTCCGGAAAGGCGCCGCAGTCCGGCCCGGTGGATCCGTCCGCGCTTCAGCCTCCAGCCGATTCTCCCTTCAATTTCGAATCGCCTTCGCTCAGCAATGATTTTGCGCTGACGCTTCTGCGCGCAATGATCGCTGCCGCTAAGGCAGATGGTCATATCGATGCCTTCGAACGGCAGAAGATCATGGAGAAAGTTCACGAGGTCGATCTTGGCGCGGAAGCCGAGGCCTTCCTGTCAAAGGAGCTTGCTGACCCGATCGACCTCGATGCGCTGGTGGCCGCTGGTCGAACCGAGGAGCAGCGCGTCGAGATCTACACCGCGTCGCGTCTGGCAATCGATCCGGATACCAGGGCCGAGCGCGGCTATCTGGACCTTCTGGCCGGTCGGTTGAAACTGCCGGATCCGCTGGTCGACCATATTGAGGCGACAGTCTCTTCGGCCAAGGTCAGCCTGTAACCGATGTCTCCCGCTCGGGATAAATTAGTGGTTCGATTCCGACATTTGCTTTGAGAGCGTGCGGTGGGCGGAAACCAAATGTCAAATTCATTCCACTAGCGGTGCGGCATGCGGCGCAGTTGTTTTTGTCGCCTGCCTCGCTTAAGCCTTGAGCCCAAGAGTGAGGGGAATAACACGATGCGCGATCTTGCGAATTTCAAGGGCTGCCCGGCGCCGGCACCTGTGCGCCTGGAAGGGCGCTATGTCATTGCCGAGCCGTATGAGCGGGCAGTTCACCGTATCACCCTATGGGATGCGCTTGGTGGCGAGGAGGGGATCAACGATCTCATCCGCTATTTCCCCAACAAGACCTATCGGACGCCGGATGAGTTTGCAGACTGGATCGACGATATCAACACGCGACTTGGCTACGTCACCTTCGTCTTCCGGGACAAGGAAGATGGCGAAGTGGTGGGCATGGGCACGCTGATGCGTCCCGATCCCGCAAACGGTGTCATCGAGGTGGGTTCCATCGCGCATGGTGCCGGCATGACGCGCTCGCCGCTGTCGACGGAAGCGCATTATCTGCTGGCGCGGCATGTGTTCGAAGATCTCGGTTATCGGCGCTACGAATGGAAATGCCATAACGAGAACGAGCCGAGCAAGCGCACGGCTCTGCGCTATGGCTTCACGTTTGAAGGCGTTTTCCGCCAGCACATGATTTCGCGCGGAGGCAACCGCGATACGGCCTGGTTCTCGATGATTGATGGCGAATGGCCGGTTTTGGCCAAAGCCTTTGAGGCATGGCTCGATCCATCCAATTTTGACGACCATGGTCACCAGAAGCGGCGCCTGGAAGAGGTTCGCGCTGAACTTCAGGAACAAGCAGCATGAGCGGGCAGGGCCAGAAATCGCCCGCCATTGCGGCCGCCGTCATTTTCTTTGGCTTTCTGCTGCTGTTCTTTGCGATGCCTGCCATCATGCTCTGGCTGGCGGATTTCTCACCATGGCTTGCAGCAGCCTTCGGCACCGTGGCAGTCCTCTCGTTCTTCGCCATCTTCTGGCTGAGGGCACGGCATCAGCGCAAGCGCGACTGATGCCCCTTCGGTTTAGCCACCCTGCACCATGCTGCCCTGAAGCGATGCCGCCAGCAGGGTGGCGCCCACCAGTACGATGAACAGTGCGCCGAAGACCTCGATACCGTTGGACACGAGGCGCGCGCCGCGTGACCGTGGGCCTGCAAGACGAACGGCAAGATCCTTCGCGCCGACGGCGATGATGGCCAGGATCGAGACGGTGATGGCAGTGCCCAGCGACATGGCGAGCACGGAAAGCGCACCTCCCAGATAGAGCCCGTTCAAAAGCGAAAAGCTCATGACGAGGATGGCGCCGGAGCAGGGACGAAGTCCGACCGCGATCATGGCCGACCAGGCTTCATGCAGGCTGAAATCCTTGGACTTCAATGCTGCCGGATCTGGAATATGCAGCTCTCCGCAATCGGCACAATAGGTGCCGGGTGCCAGGTCCGCGTGGTCATGGCCCACTTCGATGGCCTGAAAGTTCAGCCCGGTTGCGCCAGTACCGGGAGTGGCATTGGCAAAAATCGGCAGCGAGGAATAGCGAGGCCGCAGTTCATAGAGTTTTCGCCCCAGCAGCCAGAGACCGAACAGCGTGACCATGCCGAAGCTTGCCAGTTCCATCGCCCAGGTGGCCTTGGTCATGGTAATGCCGGAGCCGCGCAGAAGCATATAGGCCACGATCACGAGACCGATCGCTGCCACGCCCTGGAGCAGGGCCGAGATCAGCGAAATCATGATGCCGCGCTTCAGCGCCGTCTCATTCGCGATCATGTAGGAGGAGATCACAGCCTTGCCGTGGCCGGGGCCTGCGGCATGAAACACGCCATAGGCGAAGGACAGGCCGATCAGCGTTTTCAGCGCCCACGGGTCTTCCCGCATGGCCCGCAGTGAGCCCGTCAAGGCGCGATAGAAGCTTTGTTGCCAGGCATTGATCCAGCCGAGGAAAGGACCGAGGAAACCACCCGTGTTGAAAGATGGCTCTGCCGTTCCGACCCCCAGCGGCGATTGCGCATGGGCGGCGATGGCCACGCCGAGGATCATGCAGCCCGCGATGACGATGGATCGCTTCCTCAGCATGTCACCTCCAGACGTGTTGCAAAGAGTTTGGTCATGTCCGTGCCTGACGGATCGTTGAAGAAGGCATCGGTCAGCGAGGCCTGATTCTGGGAGATAACCTCATCCGGATTGGGGCGCACGACCTGCCTCTTGCAGGCGCCGAAGCTTTTTCCTTCCTGGACAAGATCTGCGTCGTTGGGGAAATCGATCGAGGTATACAGCGACGGATCGTAGATGCCGAATGCCAGTCGGCCCTTGAGGTGAACCGGCTGCGACGGTTTGACGGCAAAGAAGGCGAGAACCTGCTGGTCCTGCACGCTGACATGGATGACATCCGGCTTCAGGACCGGGATGTTCTTTCCGTCCTGCGTGATCGTCGTGAAGTAATGGAAGTCCGCAAGCGAGGTGCGCATCGTCTCGCCAAGTTCGGCGAGTTCCGAATCATCCAGCTTGCCGTTGGTGTTCTTGTCGAAATCCAGAAGGACGCTGGAGGAAAACAACTCGTCGAAACGCCAGACATTGCGAACTTCGGTCAGTTCGCCCTTGTCGTTGGCCAGTACTTCCATGCGTGCTTCCACGAAGATGTGTGGATGCGCGTCGGCAGAGACCGGAGTTAAGCCCAACAGGGCGGCTGCAAGCCACCGTTTCTTGATCATTTCCGAATCCACGTTGCTGATGCCGCAAAGCTCTCTTCCGCAAATGGGACGGAATTTCGGCTGTCGTCAATCCACCTTCAGTCTCAGCTCTTCCTCATGCCGATTTGCGGAACCAGTTGTGAAGGAAATCGACGAAACTTCTGACCTTGGCGGGCAGATAGCGGCGATGGGGATAGACGGCGTAGATGCCGCGATCGCGGAAGATGAAATCGTCGAGGACAGCAACAAGCTCGCCTGATTCGATGGCATTCTTGGCAATGAAATCAGGAATGAGCGCAATGCCTATGCCTGCCTTCGCAGCGCGCAGCGTCGCCTGTGGACTGTTAACTTCTATTTGGCCGGAGACAGACACCGAGATCGTTCCCCCCTGCGGATCGCGGAAACGCAGGTGATTGTGCGTGCGGGCATTGGTGTCGATGATCACCGGCTTGCCGGAAAGATCCTGCGGATGATTGATCGGTCCATACCGGACGAGATACTCGGCCGTCGCACAGGCATAGATCCGGAAATCAGCCAGCTTGCGGGCGATCATTCCTGAATCTTCCAGGCGGGTGACGCGAATCGCAAGGTCAAACCCTTCCTCGATCAGATCCACGAAACGGTCTTCTGCCACGATCTCGAGAGAAACATCCGGGTGATGCTTGGCAAAATCGATGAGCGACTGGCCCACATCGGCATCCACGAAGGTGCGGGGCACGGAAAGGCGCAGGCGTCCCTTGAGATCGGCATTCCCCTCCCGAACCAGATCGGACAGGTTGTCGATCTCCTTCAGGATGTCGGAGGCGCTGCGATAATAGGTATGGCCCGCTTCGGTCAGCGAAAACTGCCGTGTCGTACGGTTCAGAAGCAGGGCTCCCAGATCGTCTTCCAACTCGCGAACATACTTGGAAAGCAGGGCTTTGGAGCGACCCGTCCGCCTTGCAGCAGCAGAGAAGCCCTCCGCTTCCACGACATCTATGAAGGCGCGCATGCGCGTCAGCGTGTCCACACTCTCGTCCCTTTTGTCATTCAGTTTCTTTCGTGGAGCGTTACTCGTCGTTGCGCAATGTGAATTTTGCGGTGAGGGTGAAAAAACCTCTTGATTATGACCGTGATTATTCATATTTCCGTGCTGCCCAAAGTCGCACGTGCCTGTGGGTGTCCGCCGACCCTCGAGTGGTGAGGATAATCGGTAAGGTACCTGGAACTAACCCCTCCAGTCGCTACTCCGGCCAACCGGAAAATGCGAGGACATCTTGAAGCAACGACGGTGCGGGCCTTTCTAGTCTCTGCAGGCTTTCCATCAGCCTGCAATACTGAAGAGGCACACCATCATTGCCGGAAGTGCGGTTGGGATGATCCCCTCCAATCCATGGCAGACAAAGCCGGATCCATGCTCTTGGCAGGGCGTTGATCCAAACCCTGCGCAATAAGGCGCGATCGAAGCACCGGGTTTTTCCACCGGCCGGGCCTCGTTCACCTTATGGCGCGTCTTTGTCCTCCGGTCCGCCGGAGAAGCTCTATAGGGATCTGACCGATGACGACTGCACGTATTCTCGACTTTCTCCGCACCCGACGTCCGGAAGGCCCTTGCCTGGTTGTGGACCTTGATATCGTCCGCGACAACTACAAGGCGTTTCGTCACGCCCTGCCGGATAGCGCGATCTATTACGCCGTAAAGGCAAATCCGGAGCCGGAAATCCTGAAGCTGCTGGCTTCGCTGGGTTCCAACTTCGATTGCGCATCGGTTGCCGAAATCCAGATGGCGCTGGCCGCTGGAGCGTCCTCGCAGCGCATCTCCTACGGCAACACCATCAAGAAGGAGCGCGATATTGCGCGCGCTTTCGAGCTGGGCGTCGGCCTGTTTGCCGTCGATAGCCACGAGGAAGTGGAAAAGGTTGCCCGTGCTGCCCCAGGTGCACGCGTTTTCTGCCGCGTGCTGACGGACGGCGAAGGCGCTGAATGGCCGCTGTCGCGCAAGTTCGGTTGCGTGCCGCAGATGGCTGTCGATGTTCTGGTTTATGCGCATCAGCTGGGTCTGGAATCCTACGGCGTTTCCTTCCATGTCGGCTCGCAGATGACCAAGGTCGATGCCTGGGATTCGGCTCTGGCCGATGCCAAGCGCGTGTTCGCACAGCTCGCCAAGCAGGGCATTTTCCTGCAGATGGTAAACATGGGCGGCGGCTTCCCGACAAAGTATCTGCGCGATATTCCGTCGGCGGAAGAATACGGTCAGGCCATCTTCGCGTCGCTGCGCAAGCACTTCGGCAATAACCTGCCGAAGACCATCATCGAGCCGGGTCGCGGCATGGTGGGCAATGCAGGCGTCATCAAGGCTGAAGTCGTGCTGGTGTCCAAGAAGTCCGACAATGACGAGCATCGCTGGGTTTTCCTCGATATCGGCAAGTTCGGTGGTCTGGCAGAAACCATGGATGAAGCCATCCGCTATCCGATCCGCACGGATCGCGACAGCGACGCCAAGGAGCCTTGCGTGCTGGCCGGCCCGACCTGCGATTCGGCAGACGTGCTGTATGAGAAGAACATGTATCCGCTGCCGATCTCTCTGACGGTGGGCGATGAGGTTCTGATCGAAGGCACGGGCGCCTACACGACGACCTATTCGGCGGTTGCTTTCAACGGCTTTGATCCGCTGAAGGCTTATGTCATCTGATCTGTTGGCTCCGGTCGCGAACCGGAGCCGCATCTCACCATTCCCGATTGAGCCGTTTGAACGGTTTTGAGCTTCGGAGGCCAAGATGGCCGCTGTTCTTGACACTGTGCGCGCATTGCTTGCGCCGAAATCCTATATCATTGCCGATGAGACACCGGCAGACGTGGTTGCCCGCGAGGCTCTGCTGGACCGTGCCATGGGGGCGGGCCGCCGCAAGAAGTCGTCCGAAAAGCTGCGTCGTGGTCGTGTTCCGGCAGAAGGGCTGGCTCTGGTTGCCCGTGACGGCCAAGGCCATGTCATCGGCACTGTTCGCCTGTGGAACGTGGAAGCCGGCGTCGGTCGCGATGGCGTTGCTGTGGATGCACTTCTGCTTGGTCCGCTGGCGGTCGATCCAGCCCATGAGGGCAAGGGAATCGGCGCAGCACTGATGCGTGCTGCCATTGCCGAGGCCACAGGCCGCGGTCACGGTGCGATCCTGCTGGTCGGCGATGCCCCCTATTATGAGCGCTTCGGCTTCTTTGCGGAAAAAACGCAGCATCTCGTCATGCCGGGACCATTTGCCCGCGAGCGTTTCCTCGCTCTCGAACTCAAAGCCGGCTGGCTTGAGGGGGCCGCCGGAATGCTGACCGCGTCCGGGCGCAAGCTTTCCCGTTCGTCTACTCTGCGCCGCGCTGCCTGATTCTGCCTTACTCTATCTCCAGTGAAGCTCTCTCCTGTCCCTGCAGGAGGGAGTTTTCTTTTTTGAGCCTGTCCGGACTGTTGCATTTTTGCAAAGCCGCCACACGAGATGTGGCGAATTGGTGTCCGGGTTGACCATCGTCAAGCGGTGTTGATCCGGATCAACCACAGCAGAGGTTGCCAGCTTTAGAAACTCTCCTCGACAGACAAGTTGACGTACCAAGGAGAGTATCATGATCAAGAACGGACCAGCCATTGCCGCCATCCTGGGTGCGGCTACGGTCCTTCTTTCGGGCGCAGCGCAGGCGGCGGATTTGAGAGTATCGGATCCCGCACAGGCAGCGCAGGACGCCGTTGCGGCTGCGCATAGCCCCTGGCAGGTTCGCGTTCGTGCGCTGGGCGTCATCCCCAACGACAAGGGTTCCGTCAACGGTGTTGCCGGGTCGGATCTCCAGTACTCGAACTCGATCACGCCTGAACTCGATATCTCCTATTACTTCACGGACAACCTCGCTGCCGAGCTTATCCTCGGCACGACAAGCTCGAAGATCGGCGGCGCTGGAACGCTGGCCGGTGTGAACGTGGGCAAGACCTGGATTCTGCCGCCAACGCTCACGCTTCAGTATCATTTCACCGAGCTCGGCGCCTTCAAGCCCTATGTCGGTGCAGGTATCAACTACACCTTCTTCTATAACGAATCCGAGAAGGGTGGCTTCAGCAACCTCAAGGTGGATCATCATGTTGGCGCGGCCTTGCAGGTCGGTTTCGACTACATGTTCAACGAACATTGGGGCGTGAACTTCGATGTGAAGAAGATCTTCCTCGAAACCGACTGGAGCGCCAATCATACGACCCTCGGCCGCCTCTCGGGCAAGGCCAAACTTGATCCGTGGCTGGTGGGCGCCGGTGTAACCTATCGGTTCTGATCTTCAAGCTACCTCCATGAAGAATCGTTCGGATGGGGGCATCCGGCACCGTGGCAGGTCTCTTCTGTGGGGGAACGAACGAGGGGCAACGTGAAAGCGTTGTCCCTCGCTTCATTTCTGGATTTGCGCATTACCACTCGTCACGATAGCTCACATCCGCTTGAATCCGCATCACGCTGGCGCATGTTCTGCCTTACATCAGCAGGATGTTGAATCGCAGAACCATCCTTGCCGCACCCTTTGCGCTTTACGCGACGCGCCTTCCCGCACAGGAGGTCAATCCGCCAAATGGCAGTCTGGCCGAGAGCCTCAATGGCGCAGAGAGATTGAGGGCTTTGAAGGCCGTCATCGTTTCTCGCGATGGAGAGACGCTGGCAGAGCGTGGCTATCACGGCCATAGCCCTGCCGAATCGACGAACATCAAATCGGCTTCAAAATCCATCGTGTCGGCTCTGGTCGGCATCGCGATTTCCAAAGGCCTGCTTGAAGGCGTCGGGCAGCCGATTGCACCGATCCTCAAGGCGGATCTGCCTGACAGTCCCGATCCGCGCCTGCTGCGGGTCACGGTCGGCAATCTTCTTTCCATGCAGACTGGCATGGACCCCTTGTCCGGCCCCAATTACGGACGCTTCGTGGCGAGCCGAAACTGGGTGCGTTTTGCATTGGCGCAGGAGTTTGTCGAAGAACCCGGTGGTTCCATGCTGTATTCGACGGCCTCCACGCATCTGCTGTCGGCCATTCTGACCCGTGTCGGCAAAAAGCCGACGCTTGCACTCGCGCAGGAATGGCTTGAACCTCTCGATGGGTTTCGGATCGGCTCCTGGGCCAGAGATCGCCAGGGCATTTATCTCGGCGGCAATCAGATGGCCATGACGACACGGTCGCTTCACACGTTCGGGGAACTGTATCGTCGCGGTGGACGTACCGCTGAGGGGGTGCAGCTTGTTCCCGAAGCCTGGGTTCGCGCCTCATGGGAACAGCGGACGAACTCCCGTTATTCCGGCGATGGCTACGGCTATGGCTGGTTTCTGAAGCGGATCGGGGAGGCGGATGTTCGCTTCGCTTGGGGCTATGGTGGCCAGATGCTCTACATTATTCCCGAGTTGCAGATGACCGTGACAATGACCTCCGAAGAAGGAGCGCCTTCAGCGGCCAATGGCTACAGGGATCGGCTGCATGATCTGCTGGCCGCAATCATTCAGTCTCAACGGTCTGCTTGACCCTCGAAAACAGGCAACTATCTGACGATTCATGAAAAGAGCGATTGTGACAGGCGGTGCCGGCCTTATCGGCACAGGAATCATGCGGCATCTTCGGACACTGGGCTGGGAGGTCGCCTCCTTCGACATGAAGGAACTTGACGCCGAGCTTCAAGACGATGGTAGCCGGTCTATCTTTTGCGATGTGGGCGACGAGGCTTCCGTCCACGGCGCGTTTGCCGAACTCGGATGGGACAGTCTCGATCTCCTGGTCAACAATGCTGGCATTGCCGGCCCGGTGAATGGTTCGATCGAGACCCTTTCGCTGGATGCCTGGCGCAAGGTAACAGACAGCCACCTGACTGCGGCCTTTCTGATGACTCGCTCTGCAGTGGCGCTGATGCAGGCGGGCGGCAATATCATCAACATGGCCTCGACGCGAGCCTTCATGTCAGAGCCTCATACGGAAGCCTATGCGGCGTCGAAGGGCGGCATCGTCGCGCTCACCCATGCGCTCGCGATCAGTCTCGGGCCGAAAATCCGCGTGAACGCCATTGCGCCCGGCTGGATCAGCGGCGATGAAACCTTGAGCTCAGAAGATCATGCGCAGCATCCGGCAGGTCGCGTTGGGCAACCGCAGGACATTGCGGAGGCGGTTGTCTATATAGCGTCCGCAGGCTTCATGAACGGGCAGGTTCTGACGCTTGACGGCGGAATGACACGGAAGATGATCTACGCCGAATGACAGCGTCCAGAGCGGTCAGGCTGCGATATCGATGATGCCGCAGTCGCCAGCTTCGGAACCAAACGCCAGAAGCTTGCCATTGGCACTCCAGCTCATGGCGGTGATGGCGCCATTTCCCGGACGGCGCAGAAGCGCCTCCTTGCCATCGCCGACACGAACGCCCAGCACCATGCCATCGATGTAGCCGATGGCGAGAACCTCCTCGGCAGGATGGAAGGCAACGCAGGTGACCATGATGTTTGCGCGCGTGCCAAGCTCCAGCGGTGCCTTGCCCATGGGGCCATCCTTGGCCGAGAAAGGCCAGACGATAGCCGCTGGCGCACCAGAGGTTGCCAGCCATTTTCCCTTGGGAGACCAGGAGTAGGATTTGACCTTGGACGGATAACCGGTCATGCGCATATGGCGCGGCTCACCCGGCTTGCCGTCCAGCTTCCAGCCATGCAAGGCATTTTCCTGCATGGTGGTGACAAGAAAGCGACCATCTGGCGAGAAGGTCACGCCGGTATGCGCGCCTTTCCATTCCAGATCGGTCGGCGGCGTATTGGTGCTGACCCAATGCAGGGAAACGCCGTTGTAGCGTGCAGCTGCGATGCGCAAACCCTTGGACGCAAAGGCCAGCGCCTCGACCGTGCGCTCTTCGCCGAATTCCTTGGTTGAACCATCCGGCAGTACAATGATGCTGGCCTTGCCGTAGGCGTAACCCACCGCACCCTGCGGTCCGCCCGCGACAACCGTGATCCACTTTCGTGGCGCTTCGGCAATCAGCTTGCTCGAGCCATCGGCAGCCACACGCATCACCTTGCCGTCTTCGCCGCCCGTCAGCAGGGAAGCGCTGAAAGGGTCCTTGATGCAGGTCAGCATACCCGCATGCAGGGGCGTGACCTTTTCTCCTTCATCCAGTCTGCGCAACTCTCCCGCAGCCGTGGCGAAGAAGGGCGTATCACCCAGGAAATGTGTCGCAATCACGTGTCCTTCGATGTCGAACGGGGCAACTGTCGGCATTTCCTGGGCAATCCTTTTCTATGTCAGTTCTTGAGGCAGGACCTGTTATCAGCCATTTGCCTGGCAGGCGAGGAAGCTCTGTTCGATCTTCTCGCGGTCCAGATCGCGGCCGATGAAGACGAGGCGGCTTTCGCGCTTTTCGCCTTCCTTCCAGGCGCGCTGGTGGTCGCCTTCGATGATCATGTGAACACCCTGAACCACATAACGCTCGTCATCGCCCGCAAATGCAATGATGCCCTTCAGACGCAGGATGTTGGGGCCTTGCGTCTGCGTGATCTTCTGGATCCACGGGAAAAAGCGATCCGGGTTCATTTCACCGCCGCGCAGCGAGATGGACTTTACGGTCACATCATGGATGGCAGACGGTGCTGCATGGTGGTGGTGATCATGCCCGTGGTCATGGTGGTGATCGTGACCATGGTCATGATGATGATGGCCATGGTCGTGCCCGTGGTCATGATCGTGGTGATGGTGGTCGCAATCCGGTCCGCAGACATGGTCTTCATGGCCATGTTCGAGGAAATGCGGATCGTTTTCCAGCGCGCGTTCCAGGTTGAACGCCCCCTGATCCAGCACGCGGGCGAGATCGACACCCGAACGGGTGGTCTTGTAGATGCGAGCCGTCGGGTTGATGGCGCGTACGATCTCCTCGATCGTCGCCAGTTCTGCCGGCGTTACGAGGTCCGTCTTGTTGACGACCACGACATCGGCAAAGGCGATCTGGTCCTCAGCCTCGCGGCTATCCTTCAGGCGCAGCGGCAGATGCTTGGCATCCACGAGGGCCACGACCGCGTCCAGTTCCGTCTTGGAGCGCACGTCGTCGTCCATGAAGAAGGTCTGGGCAACCGGCACCGGATCAGCAAGGCCGGTGGTTTCAACGATGATGCCGTCGAAGCGGCCCGGACGGCGCATGAGGCCTTCGACCACGCGGATCAGGTCGCCACGCACCGTGCAGCAGACGCAGCCGTTGTTCATCTCGTAGATCTCTTCGTCCGACTCGACGATAAGATCGTTGTCGATGCCGATTTCACCGAACTCGTTGACGATGACGGCGTATTTCTTGCCGTGGCTTTCGGACAGGATGCGGTTGAGAAGCGTTGTCTTGCCGGCGCCGAGGTAACCGGTCAAAACGGTCACGGGTACGGGCTTCTGTGTCGCAGTATCGGCCATGGGAACCTCCGGGAAATGAGGGCGCTCGCGGATGGAGCGTCAGCGATTTTCGTCCATATAAGCCCTCGTACCGCCGAGTTCAAAGGCTTTCCTTATGTTATATGTTCACATACCTCACGAGAGCGTGGACAAGTCGAAGCGGTGGACGTCATCCAGCAGTTCGAGAAAGCCGCTCACCGCATGGGCAACGAGCTGTTCGCCGCGTTGTGCCGTTGCTGCAGCCGCGTTTCCGGCAACGCCCTGCCTGTTCAGGTCGGACATCTTCCAGCCGAAGGCGTGGGGCCCGTAGGCGCGCAGATGCTTGAAGTCTCTGGCGAAGTCGGACTGGCGGGAACCGAAGGAGGCCGCTTTTGCCATATCGACCTTGTCAGGATGAAGAGCCAGCATGACGGATGTTTCGATATCGCCGCCATGAATATCGATGGCTTTGGCTTCAGGCGAGATCCAGCTTTCCGGCTGGCCGAAGCGGGTCCAGCTCGTGGCGACGGCCAGCATGTTGAAGCGCACGCGTGCTTCGGTCGCGACCACCGTCATCAGTGGAGAATTGCCGCCATGGGCATTCAGCATCACGAATTTGCGAATGCCCTGGTCCGCCAGGCCTTCCGCAATCGCCAGCCAGCGGTTGATGGCCTGCGCAAAGGAAAGTGTGCGCGTGCCGGGCACGTCCGCATGCTCGATGGAATAGCCAATGCGTTCGACGGGCAGGAAGGAGACGGGCAGATCTTTCGGCAGGGCGTCGATCAGGCGCTCGACGAGACCGGCGGCGATCAAGCTATCGGTCTCGAAGGGCAGATGCGGCCCATGCTGCTCATGGGCACCGAGCGGCAAGACGACAATCCAGTCTGCCCGCCTTTCGGGGGGCAGCGTCCTGTCATTCTCGTGGAAGCGGGGCCGAGGCAGTTCTGGGGACATCTGGCGATCACGTTCCGCTTTGGCTAAGGATGGGAGACGAAGGTGCGTGGTATAGCGGGAAGGGCGGGAGATGAGCAAGAAAAAGGGCGAGAAGAAGGAAAAGGCTGGCCGGAAGAAGGCGCCCGGCGGCGCGCATGATCTGGCGCCTGCGCTTGCAGGGGCCGCTCGTTCAATGCGAACGGTCCATTCTCGCAATCTCCTGGAGGCAGGGCTCTATTCCGGTCAGGACGGAGTTATATTAGAGCTGGCTGAAGGTGAGGCTTTGACACCCGGTGAGCTGGCGCATCGTCTTGGTGTGAAGGCTCCCACCATGACCCGCACCATTGGCCGCATGGAAGCGCAGGGCTTCGTTCAGCGAAAGCCGGACGGCGGCGATGGCCGTCAGGTAAAAGTGCATCTGACGCCTCTGGGTCTGCACAGCCTCGAAAAGATCAACCTTGCCACCGCTGCAACCAACTCCAAGGCGCTTGAGGATTTCTCCGACAAGGAGATCCGGACACTGTTGAAGCTTCTGAAGGCGCTCAATCGGAATCTGATTGGAGAGGCGCAATCCGAGGATGAGGAAGAGGTTGTGACAGATTGATGACGGCGGATTGCCATCGCGGATTAAATTGTTTAAAGAATTTTTAGATCCGTTAGATCGGGAATCCGCCGGGAGGGGTTGTGGTTCAGAAAATCAAGTTGTCGACCATCGCGGAGAGCCTTGGGCTGTCTACCGCGACCATATCGCTTGCGCTGCGTGACAGTCCGCTTGTTGCTTCCGATACGCGGGAGAAGATCAAGGAACAGGCCCGCGCGCTTGGGTATATCTACAACCGCCGTGCTGCCAGCCTGCGGACATCCCGCTCGGGTATCATCGGGGTTGTCGTGCACGACATCATGAACCCGTTCTACGGAGAAATTCTCAAGGCCATCGAAAGCGAGCTGGATCGCAGCCGCCAGACCTTCATTCTCTCCAATCATTATGACTCGGTCGAAAAGCAGCGCACCTTCATTGAAACGCTTCTGCAGCTTGGTGGTGACGGTGTCATCATGTCTCCTGCAATCGGAACGCCGCTTGAGGATGTGAAGCTGGCCGAGGCGAACGGCATGCCCGCAATCCTCGTCGCGCGCTCCATGGAAGGGGTGGATCTGCCAACCTACCGTGGCGACGACAGTTACGGCATTTCGCTTGCCACCAACCATCTTATCGGACTGGGTCACCGCAGCATCGCGATGATTGGCGGTACGGATCAGACGTCGACCGGGCGTGACCGCTATCAGGGCTATGTGAATGCGCTTCGAAAGGCCGGGATCGAGGTGGATTCCGAGCTGCGCATTCCCGGGCCTCGCACGAAGCAGGGCGGGTTCGAGGCAGCGGTGCATTTCCTGTCTCTGCCCCAGAAGCCGACGGCTGCCGTGTGCTGGAACGATCTCGTTGCCATTGGCCTGATGAACGGCATTGCCCGAGCGGGACTGACGCCAGGCAAGGATATTTCCGTCACCGGCTACGACGATCTGGAAGAGGCATCCATCGCTACACCCGCTCTGACCACCGTCTGGAACGGCCAGACCGAGGTGGGGCGCCTTGCTGCACGCGCGCTGCTTGACCGCCTTGCCGGAAGCCATGAGCCGGATGGCATTCATCTCATCAAGCCGGAGATGCGGATCCGCCAGTCAACCGGACCCTACCAGCCGCGTAGCTGACTTTTGGTCGATTAGAAAAATTGCGCAGAACCAAAGCACATGCGTTTGTTTCTGCGCAATTTCTGACGCAGTATGCGCCACTCGCGTCCGCAATCTCTTCGATAGGAAATTCATCATGACTGACAACAAGATCACCGTGCTCGTGCCGGGCCGCATGCATCCCCGCGTTCTGGAACGGCTGGCGCAGGCCTTCGATCTTCTGCAGACGCCTGTCGGTTCTGAAATGCAGATTTCGGATGAGCAGAGAGCCCGTATTCGCGGTGTGGCGACCACCAACAAGATGCCTGCCGAGTGGATCGATCAACTGCCGAACGCTGAAGTGATTGCCAATTTCGGCGTGGGCTATGACGGGGTGGATGCCCGGCATGCGGCCACCAAAGGCATTCTCGTCACCAACACGCCGGACGTTCTGAACGACGAGGTGGCGGATACGACGATCGGCCTTCTCCTGAACACGATCCGCCGTCTGCCGGTGGCCGAAACCTATCTGCGCGAAGGACGCTGGGAAAAGGAAGGACCGTTCCCGCTCACGCCGCTTTCGCTCAAGAACCGGCATGTCGGCCTTCTGGGGCTGGGGCGTATCGGGCTTGAGATTGCCAAGCGGCTGGAGCCGTTCAAGGTGAAGCTCAGCTATCACACGCGCACGCCGCGCAAGGATGTGAGCTACACCTATGCGTCTTCTGCCGTGGAACTGGCGAAGTCTGTTGATACGCTGATCTCCATCATTCCGGCGACGCCGGAAACGCACAAGATCATCAATGCCGAGGTTCTGGCGGCACTGGGGCCGAACGGCGTTTTCATCAATGTGGGTCGAGGCACCAGCGTCGATGAAGAGGCGCTCGAGGCCGCGCTGCGCCAGGGCACCATTGCCGCCGCAGGACTGGATGTCTTCTATGACGAGCCGAAGATTCCAGCCGGGTTCTTCGATCTTCCCACTCTTTGCATGCTGCCGCATGTGGCTTCGGCATCGGTGCCGACACGCAACGATATGGCCGATCTCGTTGTCGACAACCTGATCAAGTGGTTCAGCGAGAAGCAGTTGCTGACGGCCGTGCCGGAAACGCCGGTTACGACCTAATCAGGCCTTTGGTCTATGGGCCGCATAGTCTCGGACGGCGGCTCCGAATGCCTCGAATAGGGCGCGGGAGGGACGATCTCCTTCCGCCCAGTATTCCGGATGCCATTGAACGCCGACGGCAAAGCCTGTGGCGCCGATCACCGACACGGCTTCGATAGTGCCATCCTGTGCCTTGGCTTCCACCTGCAGGCGCGGCGCTTTCTCGCCGATTGCCTGACGGTGCAGGGAGTTGACCTGAACTTCTCCGGTCAGACCCAGATAGCGTTCCATGCAGGACCCCTGTTCGATCAGCACTGGCTGGCGGATCGAATACATCTCGTCACGGCTTTCGACCGGCGGCTTGCGATGATCCCATGTGCCGGGCTGATCCTGAATCTCTCGCGCCAGGGTTCCTCCAAGTGCAACGTTCAATTCCTGTATTCCCCGGCAGATGGCGAGCAGCGGAATGCCGCGTTCTATCGTCTGGCGAATGAGTTCTAGCGAGGTGGCATCACGGGCGGGATCGAAAGGGCCGTCTGCTTCAGTCCAATCCGCGCCGTAGAGGGAAGGGTGGACATTCGTGGCCGAGCCCGAGATCAGGACGCCGTCCACCCGATCAAGAACCGTCTGCAAGTCCGCCCCGGTTTCAAGCGCCGGTATGATGATCGGCATTCCGTTGGCGACCTTCAGCACGGCGTTGACATATTGCGTCTGGACGGCGTGCCAATCCGCTTTGTCGAGATGGCGAATATCGGCGGGAATGGCGATGAGCGGCAGGGTCATAGGATACTCCGAATATAGCCGTATTTTTCACCAGCAGGCCAGTCCAGTGTCAAGCGTCAGCCCTTATACCAAATGTCGATGATATGAACCGATTGCGTGGGACCGGAGACCTTCATCCGACGAGGAGCATACCGGAGAGCGATGCTCCTGCATCGGTCGAGGATTGCGACAAAGTCGGTGAAGGAAATCCGGCCCATCCAGAGGACCGGGCGCTGTTGGTCTTCGGACGTCGTCGAAAATCCGCGCCGGACCATCGGGTCCGACTGTGGTTTTCTTCTCGCCGCAAACCGAAATCGCTCCGGCGCAATCGGTCCCTATCATCGACATTTGGTATTAGTCTGCCCTGAACTGCCGAAGTTTTAGTCAACGAGATTACATTAGACGAAAGTATTGTGCTCTTCCGGTCACCAATCACGAAGGAATATTATCCCGACCGCTTGCCAGCGGACAGACCTCATGTTTACTTCGAACCATGGCCGATGGAGGGGAGAAAAAACCGTCGGCGCATCAATAACGGGAGGTACTAAATGGATCGTCGTTCATTCTTCAAAAAGGCAGCTGCAGCCGGCACGGGTGCTGCTGCAGCAACTGCGCTTGCGGCACCTGCCATTGCGCAATCTGCACCAAAGATCACCTGGCGTCTGACATCGTCGTTCCCGAAGTCTCTGGACACGATTTATGGCGGTGCGGAAGACATTGCCAAGCATGTGGCCGCTGCGACCGATGGGAACTTCACCATCCAGACCTTTGCGGCGGGCGAAATCGTTCCCGGCCTGCAGGCGGCGGATGCCGTTTCCGCCGGAACGGTCGAAATGTGCCACACCTGCTCCTACTACTATGTCGGCAAGGACCCGACGTTCGCGATCGGAACGGCAATTCCCTTCGGTCTCAACCAGCGTCTCACGAACTCCTGGTTCTACGAAGGCAATGGTACGAAGCTCCTCAACGAATTCTACGCGACTCACGGTTTGATCGGCTATATCGCGGGTAACACCGGCGTGCAGATGGGTGGCTGGTTCCGCAAGGAAATCAACACCGTTGACGATTTCAAGGGCGTCAAGATGCGTATTGCCGGTCTCGCCGGCCGCGTCGTCGAGAAGCTGGGCGCTGTGCCACAGCAGATCGCTGGTGGCGACATTTATCCGTCGCTGGAAAAAGGCACTATCGATGCCGCCGAATGGGTCGGTCCTTATGACGACTTGAAGCTCGGCTTCTACAAGGTCGCCAAGTTCTACTATTACCCGGCCTTCTGGGAAGGTGGTCCGGTTATCCACGCCTTCATGAACAAGGCGAAGTTCGAGGCTCTGCCGAAGTCCTACCAGGCAGTGCTTCAGGACGCCTGCGCCTTTGCCAACAGCAACATGATGGCGAAATACGACGCCAAGAACCCGATTGCGATCAAGCAGATCGTAGCCAATGGCACGACGCTGCGTCCTTTCAGCCAGCCGATCCTCGAAGCAGCCTTCAACGCTTCGAAGGAAGTCTATGCCGAGATTTCCGCCAAGAACGAATGGTTCAAGAAGATCTACGAAGATCAGGTGGCTTTCAAGAAGGAAGGTTATCTGTGGATGCAGCTTGCTGAATACACCTACGATACCTTCATGATGATCCAGCAGCGCAACGGCAAGCTCTGATCAATTCATCTGCTTTCCAAACGAAACCCGGGGCTTCAACCCCGGGTTTTTTGTTGCCTGTAAGAAGTACAAAAAAGGCCCCACCGAGGTGAGGCCTTGATATCAGAACCAATGCAATCTCAAGGATTGATCTTGGGCGGTTGGCTCAAATCCGGCTGACCGGAAGGTTGCGTTTGTGTCGGCTGTTGCCCAGGCAGACCATTCAATGGCGGCAGTCCCAATGCTGGAGCTGAACCGGATTGGCCTGCTGGCAGGCTGTCATTGCCAAAGGTCAACGGGGGCAGGCCCATGGCGGGCGCTGAACCGTTCTGCCCACCGAGCGGGGGGAGGCCAAGTTGCAGACCGTCATTTCCAGGTGTGCTGCCGGATCCCATTCCCGGCAATTGAATTTGCACATCGGAAGGATTGGTTGTCGGCTGGTCTGTCTTGTAATGCATGACCAGTCCCGGGAATGCAATCACAACCAGAATCATCACGAACTGAATGATGATGTAGGGGAAGACGCCCCTATAGATTTCCGTCGTCCTGACAGGCGGCATGGTCTTGCCTGTGACCTTGTCGACCCATGGGCTTGCTGGCGCAATCGAGCGCAGGAAGAAGAGGGAGAAGCCGAACGGTGGTGTCAGGAACGAGGTCTGGAGGTTGATGCCGAGGATGATGCCGAACCAGACCAGATCGATGCCGAGCTTGTCTGCAACAGGTGCCAGAAGCGGGACCATGATGAAGGCAATCTCGAAGAAGTCGAGGAAGCAGCCCAGAATGAAGACGATGATCGTGACAACGATCAGGAAGCCATATTCTCCGCCCGGCAGCGCCAGCAGCAGTTCCTCCATCCAGACATTGCCATTGATGCCGTAGAAGGTGAGGCCGAACACACGCGCACCGATCAGGATCATCATGACGAAGGCCGACAGGCGCGTGGTTGCGTCCAGAGCCGTCTTGATTGACCCAAGAGTCAGGCGGCCCTTGGCAAGTGCAAGAAGAAGGGCACCTGTGGCACCCATGGCGCCACCTTCCGTCGGCGTGGCAATGCCGAGGAAGATCGTGCCGAGAACCAGAAAGATAAGGGCCAAAGGCGGAATCAGAACGATGATCACGCGTTCGGAAAGACGCGAGATGATTTTCTTTTCGATTTTCTCGTTGACGAGCGCCACCACATAAACGACGCCGACGGCGAATGCCAGAGCCGCAACAAGCCGCCATTCCTCACTCTGAATGCCGACAAAGAGAACGTGAAGGCCAAGGTAATAGAGGCCAATCGCAATGACGAACATCACAGCCAACGACGTTACGCCATTTCCAAGCGTGCGTGCTTCCTGCGGCAGGGCGGGTGCCCATTCTGGCTTCACCAGTGTGACCGCGAAGATGTAAAGGCAATAGGTGCCCACGATCAGCAGGGCGGGATAGAGTGCGCCGACATACATGTCGCCAACAGAGCGACCAAGCTGATCGGCCATAACGATCAAAACGAGCGATGGTGGCACGATCTGTGCGAGCGTGCCGGATGCTGCGATCGTGCCAGATACGAGCGGACGGTTATAGCCGTACCGCATCATGATCGGAAGCGAGATCAATCCCATGGCCATGACGGATGCAGCAACGACACCGGTCGTTGCTCCGAGCAATGCACCGACAAGGATGACTGCATAGGCAAGACCGCCGCGGACAGGGCCAAACAACTGGCCGATTGTGTCCAGCAGATCCTCCGCCATCCTCGATCGCTCCAGGATGATCCCCATGAAGGTAAAGAAGGGGATCGACAGCAGCGTGTCATTATACATGATCCCGTAAATGCGTTCGGGATGCGACTGGAGGAGGGGCCAGAACAACCGGATATCTGGTGAGATATGCGAGAGTTCAACGCCGACAACGAAGAAGATCAAGCCGCCCGCTGCGAGCGTGAAAGCAACAGGATAGCCAAGAAGCAGCATCAGCATCACTGATGAAAACATCACCAGTGGCAAATTGAGTGCAATGATATGAATGATCTCAGCCATGGGTCACCTCGGAGGCTGGGGCTGCGGCTTCCGAAGATTTCTCCTCCCGCGGATCCGGTATCCGGCCCGTAACGACGGCGAAACGCTTGATGATCTCAGAGAAGGCCTGAGCGAGCAGAAGCGCAAAGCCGATCAGGACAGCCAGCTTTGCCGGCCAGATGATGAGGCCGCCGGCATTCGAAGATATCTCGCCTGACTGATAGGAAAGCCAGAACCATGGCCATGCCAGATAGGTCATCAAACTTGCAAATGGCAGAAGGAAGATGATGTGAAGCGTCAGATCAATCAGGTCACGCGTGCGCTTGCTCCAGGTGGAGGACAGAATGTCAATGCGGACATGCTCGTTCTGCAGCAAGGCATAGGCTGCTGCGAGCATGAAAACAGTGCCAAACAGATACCATTGAACCTCAAGCCAGGCGTTCGACGAAATATCGAGCGCCTTGCGCATGACGGCATTGCCAGCGCTGATCAAGACAGCCGCCAGTAGCAGCCACGACACCCAGCGACCAATGAAGCTCGTCACCGCATCGATGGCGCGGCTGAGAGCAAGGAGCACAGTCATGATGCAATTCCCCCACTTTATTCTTTGTTATCTTCTCTAAGGCTAAATCGTGAATCTGCGCAACGCTACCAATGTCTGGTGGGTGTGGCTTTCCCGATATTTCTTGCTCAATGATGCGGGAATTTGCATGAAAGTGTCGTTTGCCAGATTTTCGCGATTGTGCAGCAGATTTCATGCCAGGCGCAGCAGACTGCGTAACACCAAGTCGATTGCGCTTTTTGTGCTTTTTGTGTAGCCATTTCTCTCAGTAGAGGATTGCGCCTGTCTTGCAGGCGCTGGACATCGATGCAGGGGAGAGTTTGAGCATGGATCATCATCACGCAGGACCGGTCGAAACAGGCGCTCCGATGGATTATCGCGAGCACGAAAAGACCTATGACCTGTTCCTGGCCGGTGCCAAGTGGGGCACGATGATGTGCGTGGTCCTGCTGATTGCCATGCTGGCTGGTTTTTACGCCGGTGGCGGTCTGCTCGGCGGCATCCTCGTATTCTTCATCCTGAACGCGGCCGGTTTCTATCTACTGAGTTGATTTTAGGTCTTCATTCGCAAGACGAGACGAAAAAGGCCCGGCATCGACCGGGCCTTTTGCATCATGTCTGCGAAGGGAAATATCTTCAGCCCGCGGCAGCCGGGCCACTGCGCGTGCGTGCCGCACCGTCCTGTGCAGGCTTGTAATTCGGGTCCAGACGAACAGCATGGTTGTAGGACTTGTAGGCGCGTGCCTTGTCGCCGCGGCGCTCATAGACCAGCGCCTGATTCGCCCACGATTCAGCGATCTTATCGTTCAGCTCGATGGCATGGTTGAAGTCGGCAAAGGCGTTGTCATCGTTGTTCAGCGCGACATAGGATACGCCGCGGCCGTTATAGGGCTCCGGCGAACCCGGAGACAGCGAGATGGCCTTGGAGAAGTCTTCGATCGCCTGGGCGTGTTGTCCGCGAACCTGGTAGATCAGACCACGGCCATGCCAAGCGCGACCATCCGTCGTGTCCTGCTGGATTGCGCGGTCGAAATCATTGAAGGCTTCGTTTATGCGGCCAGCCTGACGATAGATATTCCCGCGTCCGATCAGAGCTACGTCATAGTTCGGGTTGATCTGGAGTGCAGTGTTGTAGTCGTTTACTGCTTCTGCCGGCTTGCCCATGTTGCGATACACGAGCGCCCTGTTCGCATAGGCCTGGAAGAAGCGAGGGTTCAACTGGATCGCGCGGTTGAAATCGTCCACGGCGCGCTTGAAGTCCCCGGAGCGACCATAGGCCGCACCGCGCACGTTATAGCCTTCCGGATCCTGCGGGTTTGCCTGGATGACCGAGGAGAGGGAGGCAATGTTCTGCTCTGACCCTTGTGCGCGATCAAGCCGGATGAGGTCGGTGCTGGTCGTCGTTTCGCAGCCAGCCAGCAATAGTCCGCTGAGCAGCAGCATTGGTCCCGCGATGCGAACCTGCAAGCGGCGTTGCATCTGCCTTGATTCTGGGGTTTGAAGTTCAGGCGAATTTGCTGCGGTCGTAGCGGCCATCAGGCACAATTCCTCGTGTCTTTACGTGTAAGGCGGCGATCCGGGAAACCAAAAAAAGCGGCGGCGAAAATTCGCCCCCGCCCTTCAATCACGAAATAACGTCGAAAAGACGGCCAATTAGCGGCCGGTGCGACCAGCAGCAACCAGACCTTCACGCTGTGCGCGCTTACGGGCCAGCTTGCGCACGCGGCGCACAGCTTCTGCCTTTTCACGAGCGCGCTTCTGGGAAGGCTTCTCGTAGTAATCGCGCATCTTCATTTCGCGGAAGATGCCTTCGCGCTGCATCTTCTTCTTGAGAGCGCGGAGAGCCTGATCAACGTTGTTGTCGCGGACAAGTACCTGCACGTGAATCCCGTTCCTTTGGTTATTCGAGTTAGCCGCCTGACAGCGCAGTACTGAAGGCGAAACAATGGGTTTCCATGGCCGCAGCCATGCGATTGGTGAAGGCACATAACAGAAGGGATTTACGAAGTCCAGCGGGCTTGGCGGCTCCGTTTGCTAAATTGTGCAAAACCCCTTGAATCCAGCAGGTGCAGCACCGTGCACGGCCACCTAAAGGCTCGATGAGGAAGATGCCGCCGTTTGAATTTTCGAAAACAAGGCGCATATACCGGCACGTTTCAATAACGACAGAACAGGAGAAGCAATATGCAAGGCCTTTCATATTCGGAATTCGGAAAACCCTCCCAGGTGCTCGCGGTCCAGGAGCTTTCCAAGCCGGAACCCGCAGCTGGCGAGGTGCGCCTGCGCATGATTCTGTCTCCGATCCACAACCATGATGTGCTGACGGTCAGCGGCCAGTACGGATACAAGCCGCCGCTGCCAGCGGGTGCCGGTAGCGAAGGGGTGGGCATTGTCGATGCGCTGGGCGAGGGTGTGCAGGGCGTTTCCGTCGGTCAGCGGGTGGTTGCCAGCGGGCTGAAGGGTGCCTGGGCCGAATATGCCATTGCGAAGGGCGCTTCCTGTGTGCCGATGCCAGAGAGCATTGATGATAAAACGGCAGCGCAGCTGATTGCCATGCCGTTGAGCGCTTTGACGCTTCTGGAATTCACCGGTATCCGCGAAGGCCAGTGGTTAATCCAGAATGCTGCCAATGGTGCGGTCGGAAAGGTGCTGGCGCAGCTTGCCAAGCCGCGTGGCATCCATGTCATCAACCTTGTGCGCCGCGCAGATGCGGTGGAAGAACTCAAGGAGCTGGGCATCGAAAACGTCATCGCAACCGATGCGCCGAACTGGACGGAGGCAGTGACCTCGCTGACCGGAACATCGCCGATCGCTGTTGCCATCGATGGCGTTGGCGGAGACGCGTCCGGCGATCTCCTGTCGCTTTTGGGCGAGGGCGGTCAGCTGATTTCGTTTGGCGTGATGTCGGGCGAGAAAATGCGGATTTCTGCGGGAGACGTCATCTTCAAGCAAGCGGTCGTCAAGGGTTTCTGGCTTGCCAAGCTCATGGAAACCATGTCGCGGGAGGATGCCGGCCGTATGATCGGCGAACTGGTAACCCGTGCCGCCAAGGGTGAGCTGAAACTGCAGGTCGATGCCGTTTTCCCACTGGCTGAAGCTGCGAAGGCTGTGGATGCCGCAGTCGAGCGTGGTCGCAAGGGCAAGGTTCTTCTTCGTCTCTCCTGAGACCGAACCAAGCTGGCACACGCGCTTTAACAAAATCGCGTGTGTCGAAACCAAAGCCTGAATGCGTCGCAAAGCAACCATTGCGACGCGCTTTGATTTGCGATTTGTATGGTTCCACGAAAGGCTATTTCGCCTCAAGGAGCTAAAGGCAGATATGCGCAAATATTCGGTCTTTGCGGTGGCCCGGGAGGCCATGCGCAGCCACAAGGGGTGGGAACCGCAATGGGTCTCGCCGGAACCGCGTTCTTCTTACGATGTCATCATCATCGGCGGCGGCGGTCACGGACTGGGCGCGGCCTATTATCTTGCCAAGGAACATGGCATCACCAATGTGGCGGTGATCGAAAAAGGCTGGCTGGGCGGCGGCAATACGGGCCGCAACACCACCATCATCCGCTCCAACTATCTCTATGAAGAGAGCATGGATATATACGAGCATTCCCTGAAACTGTGGGAAGGCTTGAGCCAGGATCTCAATTATAACGTCATGTATTCGCCGCGTGGCGTGATGATGCTGTCGCACAACACGCACGACATGCAGAGCTTCAAGCGGCACATCAATGCCAACCGGCTTTATGGCATCGATAATGAATGGCTGACGCCGGAAGAGGCAAAGAAATTCTGTCCGCCGCTCGATATCTCCAAGACGGCCCGTTACCCCATCAATGGTGCAGCACTTCAGAAGCGTGGCGGCACGGCACGTCATGATGCGGTTGCCTGGGGCTATGCGCGCGCGGCATCCGATCGCGGCGTTCACATCATCCAGAACTGCGAAGTCACCGGCATCCGTCGCGGTCCGGGCGGTGAAGTGACAGGCGTTGAGACCAATCGCGGCTTCATCGGTGCACGCAAGATCGGCGTGTCTGCTGCCGGTCATTCCTCGGTCGTCATGCAGATGGCGGATGTGCGGGTGCCGCTGACCAGCAACCCGCTTCAGGCGCTGGTGTCGGAACCGCTAAAGCCGATTTTTCCCTGCGTGGTCATGTCCAATACGGTGCACGCCTATATCTCGCAGTCGGACAAGGGCGAACTGGTGATTGGCGCCGGTACGGACCAGTATCACTCCTATTCCCAGACCGGGGGTCTTCAGATCATCACACATACGCTGGATGCCATTTGCGAGCTGTTCCCGATTTTCCGTCGCGTGAAGATGATGCGCCAATGGGGTGGCATTACCGATAACACGCCGGATCGCTCCGCCATCCAGAGCGTCACACCGGTGCCGAACCTGTTCGTCAATTGCGGCTGGGGAACGGGTGGCTTCAAGGCAACGCCGGGGTCTGCAAACCTGTTTGCCTGGCTGATTGCCAAGGGCGAGCCGCATCGTCTGGCGCAAGGCCTGACGCTGGACCGGTTCCGCACAGGACGCCTGATCGACGAAGCGGCGGCTGCCGCTGTCGCGCACTGAAGAAGGGGACATTCATGCTGTTGATCCATTGCCCCTATTGCGGTGAGAGCCGTTCCGAACTGGAATTTCGCTGGGCGGGCGAGGCGCATATCGCGCGGCCCGAGAACATTGCCGAGATTTCCGATGAAGCCTTTGCCGAATATTTCTTCATTCGCGACAACACCAAGGGCATTGCCTGGGAACGCTGGCGGCACATTCATGGCTGCGGACGCTTCTTCAACACGATCCGTGACACCGTGAGCGACAAGTTCCTGTTGAGCTACAAGGCAGGACTGGCGCGGCAACCGGTCCCGGGTGCCTCTGAACCGGTGGAAGGAGATGCGGCATGACGTCTCATCGCATCAAGGGTGCCGGACGGCTGACGCCTGCCCGCAAGGCCCGCTTTACCTTCGACGGCAAGATCTACACCGCATTGGAAGGCGATACGGTTGCTTCCGCGCTTCTGGCGAATGGCGTGCATCTCATGGGCCGCTCGTTCAAGTATCACCGTCCTCGCGGTATCCTGTCTGCCGGTGCGGAAGAGCCGAATGCGCTTCTGGATGTCGCGCGTGACAGCGCCCGCCGTCAGCCCAATGTGCGCGCCAGCGTGCAGGAGGTTTTCGACGGTGCGATCATCCAGTCGCAGAACCGTTGGCCGTTCCTGTCCTTCGATATCGGCGGTATCAACAATCTGCTCTCGCCATTCTTCGCGGCAGGCTTCTACTACAAGACCTTCATGTGGCCGCGCGAGGCCTGGGCGAAGCTCTATGAGCCGATCATCCGCCGTGCTGCCGGTCTGGGCGTTGCGCCGAAGGAAGAAGATCCGGATCATTATGCCAACCGCTTTGCCCATTGCGACGTCCTGGTGGCCGGTGCCGGAGCTGCCGGCCTGACGGCGGCACTTTCCGCCGCTGAAACGGGTGCCTCCGTTATTCTGGTGGATGAGCGTGCCGAAGTGGGCGGCGCGCTTTTGTTCGATAGCGGAACCGTGATTGACGGCAAGCCGGGCTATGACTGGGCTCAAGGCGTGCTCGCCAGACTGAAAGCCATGCCGAATGTGCGCGTGCTGACCCGCACCACCGTGTTCGGCTACTACAATCACAATTTCATCGGTCTTGCGGAGCGGGTGACGGATCACCTGCCGCGTCCGAATAAGTCGCTGCCGCGTGAACGCTTGTGGCAGGTGCGAGCGAGAAAGGTTGTACTCGCAACCGGCGCGATCGAGCGGCACATGGTGTTTGCCAATAATGACCGTCCCGGCATCATGCTGGCCTCGGCGGCGCGCATGTACCTCAACCATTACGGTGTTGCCGTCGGCTCAAAGATTGGCGTCTACACGGCCCATGACAGCGCCTACGAGGCGGCATTCGACCTGAAGCGCGCCGGTATCGACGTGGTTTCCATCGTCGATTGCCGTGCCAAGCCAAGCGAAGCGCTTCTTTCGGCTGCGCGTGTTCTCGGCATCGAAGTCCTGTCCGGCTATTCGGTCGTCAACACATCTGGCCGTTTGCGCATTTCCTCGATGACGGTGGCGCGCAACGGCTCGACCAATCATCGCAAGATCCCGGTCGATGCGCTGTTGATGTCCGGCGGCTGGACGCCTTCGGTTCATCTCTTTTCGCAATCGCGCGGCAAGCTGAAGTTCGATGCAGAAAACCAGCGTTTCCTGCCCAATATCTACGCGGAAGCGTGTGTCTCCGTCGGTGCTTGCAACGGAACCGATGAGATCGGCGCCCTTTTGGCGGAGGCGTCGGCTGCTGGCGGCGGCTCGGTGAGCCTGACCGGTCAGAGCACCTATGCCTGGACGGGCGGCATGATTGGTGCTGCCGAAGGGGCAGGGCCTGATACGGCGGTGAAGGCCTTCGTGGATTTCCAGCACGACGTGACGGCAAAGGACATTCGCCTTGCCGTGCGCGAAGGCATGCACTCCATCGAGCACATCAAGCGCTTCACGACAAACGGCATGGCGTCCGATCAGGGCAAGCTGTCCAATATGCATGGTCTGGCGATTGCGGCGGAAATGCTGGGCAAGGACATTCCGCAGGTCGGTCTCACCACCTTCCGCGCGCCGTATACGCCTGTGACCTATGGTACGCTGATTGCCCATTCTCGCGGCGATCTGTTCGATCCCGCCCGCAAGACGCCGCTGCATGGCGAACTTGTGGCCGCAGGCGCGGAGTTCGAGGATGTGGGCAACTGGAAGCGTGCCTGGTATTTCCCGCGTCGCGGCGAGGATATGCATCAGGCTGTGAACCGCGAGTGCAAGACAGCACGCGAGGTGGCTGGTATTTTTGACGCCTCCACGCTCGGCAAGATCGAGGTGGTCGGTCCGGATGCGGCGAAGTTCCTGAACCTGATGTACACCAATGGCTGGGACAACCTGAAACCCGGCAAGTGCCGTTACGGCATCATGACCCGCGAAGACGGCTTCATCTACGATGACGGTGTCGTGGGGCGCCTGGCGGAAGATCGCTTCCATGTGACCACCACGACGGGCGGTGCGCCGCGCGTGCTCCACCACATGGAGGACTACCTCCAGACCGAATTCCCGGATCTCAAGGTTTGGCTGACCTCCACCACCGAACAATGGGCGGTGATTGCCGTGCAGGGTCCGAAGGCGCGCGAAATCATCGAGCCGCTGGTGGAAGGTCTCGACCTTTCCAATGAGGCCTTCCCGCATATGAGCGTTGCCGAATGCACGGTCATGGGTGTTCCGGCTCGTCTGTTCCGGGTTTCGTTTACCGGTGAAATCGGCTTCGAAGTCAACGTACCTGCCGATTATGGTGCTTCCGTCTGGAAGGCCATCTGGGAGCGTGGCGAGGCTTTGGGCGCTTGCCTCTATGGCACGGAAACCATGCACGTGCTGCGCGCCGAGAAGGGCTATATCATCGTTGGACAGGATACGGATGGAACCGTTACTCCGGATGATGCCGGTTATGGCTGGGCCGTTTCGAAGAAGAAGACGGATTTCGTCGGCATTCGCGGCCTGAAGCGTCCTGATCTGATCCGGTCCGGTCGCAAGCAACTGGTTGGCCTGCTGACGCAGGACCTCACGGAAGTTATGGAAGAGGGCGGCCAGATCGTTGCTGATCCAAACGAACCGAAGCCGATGACCATGCTGGGCCATGTGACGTCTGCCTACTGGTCGGAAAATCTGGGCCGCTCGATTGCAATAGCGCTCGTGGCCGATGGCCGCGCCCGCATGGGCAAGACCGTCTACATCCCGATGAAAGACAAGACCATTGCCGCAACCGTGACGGACATGGTGTTCTTCGACAAGGAAGGAGGCCGCATCCATGGCTGAACTTGCAACGCGCGCAGTACCACTGGCCGGGGCTCACGGCGGGACGGCTTCCGTTCGGCTGAAGCCTGCGTCGCCTGCCCATCGCATCTCGCTGCGCGCCGGAGAAGACGCGGTTTCCGCGCTTTCAACGGCGCTCGGATTGAGCCTGCCCACACAACCGAAGACCTCTGCCTCTTCCGGTTCGCGCACCGCGCTCTGGCTGGGGCCGGATGAGTGGCTCGTGATCGATGAGGGCGAGGGTGGGCTTGTGGAGGCTGCCCGGTCTTCTGGTGCGGTCCATTCCGCAACGGATGTCTCGCATCGCAACACGGCAATCCTGATCGAGGGGGCGGGTTCTTCCGACGCCCTGAACGGCGGCTGCCCGCTGGATCTTTCATTGAAAGCTTTCCCGGTGGGTGCTTGTGCGCGCACTCTGTTTGGCAAGATCGAAGTCGTGCTCTTGCGAACAGGGGAACAGAGTTTTCGTCTCGAATGCTGGCGGTCTTTTTCGGAATACGCCTTCGGCCTCCTGCGCGAGGCTGCGCTCGACGTAGAATAGTATCGGGGACTACCTTACGGTATATATATTGTCCCGTGGGGTAGTCCTTCGAACTCATTTATTTAGTTTTGATATTATCATATTATGTAATATCAAAAATCAATTCGTTTAATTTTTAAGTATATTATCTTCGGTAACCCGTTCTTTACCAACATTCTCCACTCTGTTTCTCGGGGAATTCAAGGATATCGCTCACGGATAGTCCAGAGCGGAACCACAGCGTAAGCACCAGTCAAACTCGATCTGTCTCTTGCAGGTCTGCGGACGAATGCCGCAGTCAGTCGAGCCGTTTGCATCAAAGGTCGCGCATAAACGTCGTGCTTGCTGTTCCTTGAATGATGAGGAGGAAATGCATGCTGCGCAGATTATCAATCCGGGCAAGAACATGGATCATGGCGATCAGCTCGCTCGTTGGCATGATGCTGGTCGCGGTCATCTTTGGTGAAACGCTTCGACATCAGGATGCTGCGAATGATCAGCTCGCCCGTCAGCAAAGTCTGGCAGACGATGTGCTATGGACACAAGCCAGTTTCGGCCAGCTCAAGGTCGAGGCCAGTCGCTATGTCACGTCCCCCAAGGCTTCCGGTGTTACGGCGTTCAAGACGCTCTCGCTGGAACTCGAGACCGCAATTGCGAAACTGGCTAGAGATCCGGAGATGCCGATGGCCCAAGCGGCTCAATTGCAGGCTCTGCTGCAGGGTGTTCAAGGCTATTCCGCCAGATTCGGCCAAGTGGCGCAACAGCGCGAGAAGCTTGGTTATAGCCCGGAAGAGGGGCTTCAAGGCAAGTTGAGGGGCTCCATCCATGCCATTGAATCACTCCTGACTGACAAAGCCGATCCGCGCATCACCATTGCCATGCTGTCTGCGCGGCGCAATGAGAAGGATTTCATGCTTCGGGGTGATGAAAAATACGTCAAGGCTGTAGAGCGTGCCGTCAGTGAACTGGCGGCATTTCCCTCTTCGGCTTACGGATTGTCTTCGGACCAGAACATGGCAAATCTGTTGAATGGGTATCAGGCATCTTTCAAGGACTATGCGCAAACGGCAGCGCTTGAGGCGCGGCAAATCGGCGACCTGCGTCAGCAGGAAGCGCGTCTCGATCCTCTCTTCGGTGAGATCGCAAAAGCAATCGGTGACTTCAGCAAGGCCGCGGAACTGACAGCGGCTGCGGAGCGCGATTTCCGTTTCAAGCTGCTGGTCGGCGGCCTTGTGCTGCTCGGTGGCATTCAAGTGGTTTTGGCAACAGCAGTCAGACGTTCGATTACTGGACCGCTTGGAGGATTGACGCAGGCAATGGCCGAGCTCGCTCAGGGTCGGCTGGATATGATCATTCCAGAGAAAGCCTCTGGCCACGAACTTGGGCGCATGGCGAGTGCCATGGAGATCTTTCAGCGAAATGCGCTGACCAACCAGCAGCTTGAGGAAGAGGCCAGGGCGCAACGGGCGGCGGCTGATGAAAGCCGCGAAGAGAACGAAACGCAAAGTCGGGAACGCGCCTTGAGGATGCAGCAGGCGACCTCCGTTCTTGGGAAGGGTCTTCAGGAGCTTGCCGTAGGCAACCTTCTGCACACGATCGATACGCCGCTGGCAGCGGAATTCGAGCAACTTCGCCAGGACTTCAATCGCTCCATCAGGCAGTTGTCTGAAACGTTGAGCACAGTCGCGGGTGCCGCGCATGTCATCGACGGTGGTGCTCGCGAGATCAGCGGCAGTGCGAACGATCTTTCGAACCGGACGGAGCAGCAGGCCGCTTCGCTTGAGCAGACCGCGGCGGCGCTCGATCAGATCACCACCAATGTCAAAGGCTCGACGCACCGCGTACAGGAGGCGCAGGCAGTTGCTGTCGAGGCGGAGGCAAGCGTGGTTGAATCAAGTCGCGTGCTGGACCGAATGACGGAAGCGATGAAGCTCATTGAAACCTCCTCTCAGCAGATTACCAGCATCATCGGGGTGATCGACGAAATTGCGTTCCAGACCAACCTGCTTGCGCTCAATGCTGGTGTAGAGGCTGCGCGTGCGGGAGAGGCCGGGCGAGGCTTTGCCGTCGTGGCGCAGGAGGTTCGTGAACTTGCGCAACGGTCGTCGAAGGCTGCCGGCGAGATCCGACAGTTGATTGGCCAGTCCGGCACCTATGTCCGGGGCGGGGTGACGCTGGTTGCCGATACAGCGGAGGCGCTTCAGAGAGTCGAGGCACATATCCGGCATATAAACGACCACATGCGCTTCATCTCCAATGCGTCCACGGAACAATCAACTGGTCTTGCTGAAGTCAACAGCGCTGTGAACCAGATGGATCAGGTGACACAGCGCAATGCCGCCATGGTTGAGGAGGCAACCGCCGCCAGTGCGATGCTGGCAACCGAAAGCGAACGTCTGAGATCGCTGATTTCAGGCTTCCAACTGGCACAACGATCAGCCGCACAGCGGCAAGCGGCCTGATGCAGCGGATAGGCTCGAGCTTCAAGTCTCCTCGGGCCTGTCCTTGGGGTCGAATTGAACGATCGTCAGCCAGGTTCCGGTGACCGCTGGCTTTCGTTCGTTCTCGATCTCAACCGTTACGTCATAGCTCGTCATCAGCATATTGGCTCCGCGATACCGCGCTTCCTTCAGCACGAATCTTCCCCGCACGCGCCGACCGACACGCACCGGCGAGCCAAAACGGATCTTGTCGAAGCCGTAGTTCAGGCCCATCGTCTGTTCACGGATTTTGGGCAGTGCCGAGTAATTCATGGCTGACAGCAGGGAGAGGGTGAGAAAGCCATGAGCGATGGTTTCTCCGAACGGGCTTTCCTTGGCCGCTCTTTCCGGGTCCGTGTGAATGAACTGCTGGTCCAGTGTTGCATCGGCAAACTGGTTGATCATCGTCTGGTCAACGGTGATCCAGTCGGATACGCCGATTTCCTGTCCGATCAGGGCAGGGACGTCTGTCAATGAAATGATTTTGGTCATTCTGTTCCTATCGAACAATGGACTTCATATCTGGAGGGTCGCCTTGCAATATTCAAACAATCTACCGTGATTTTCAGGGGCTTCAGCATTTATCAGCAGAGCCTCTTATACTGTCTTCACTCAATGCTCTTGTGACACCAGCCAGGTTACCGAACGCGGAGCAAACCCTTCCTCGGGCTGCGGGCGATCACCCAGCACCTCATTCCAGGCGCCTTCCGGCAGGCAGATCTGCCGAACCTCGCTGGAGCGGTTAAAGACGATGGCCAGTTGCACATCCGTCTGTGTGTCACGATCCAGGGTTTGCAGCAGGATGGTCAGCTGTGTTCGTTCCGGCTGCTCCCAGTCGGCTATGGTCATCGGTTCGCCCAGTTCGTTCAGCCAGGTGATGTCGCCGTCGCCGTGAAAGAAATCGAGATCGGCAAAGGCTGAGAACCGGCGGCGGATGGCAGCGAGCTCCGCGGTATGCGCCAGCAACTCTTCATCGAGCGTCCTCCAGTCGAGCCAGGTGATCTCGTTATCCTGCGCATAGGCATTGTTGTTGCCCTGCTGGCTGCGTCCACCCTCATCGCCCGCCGTCAGCATGATGGTGCCGCGCGTTGAGAACAGAGTGGACAGAAGCGCCTTCACATCGCGTTTGCGGCCTGACACCACGGCGGAAAGAGGGGTTGCGCCTTCGATGCCATTGTTCCACGAATGGTTCTCGTTGTGGCCATCACGGTTATCCTCGCCATTGGCCTCGTTATGCTTGTGGGCATAGGACACCAGATCCATCAGCGTGAACCCGTCATGGGCTGCAATGAAGTTTACCGTGCGCGTCTCGGTCTCTCCGTGGCTGGAAAAGATATCTGACGAGCCGGCCAGAGCATTGGCAAGCGTTCCGGTTTTCGAAGGATCGCCACGCCAATAGCAGCGCATGTCATCGCGGGCGCGGTCGTTCCATTCGAGGAAGGGTGTCGGGAAATTGCCGAGCTGATAGCCGCCGGGGCCAATGTCCCAAGGTTCGGCAATCAGAATCCGGTCAGCCAGAAGCTCGTCTTGCGTGATGGCCAGCAGCGTATCGCTATGGCGCGAAAAGCCCTCGTGACTGCGGCCCAGAATGGTGCCGAGATCGAAACGGAACCCATCGACCCCCGCATTCAGAACGAAATGGCGAAGTGTGTCGACAATCATTCGCCGGACGGTTGGGTGGTCGCAGGTGATTGTGTTGCCGGTGCCCGTATCGTTGATCAACGCGCCCGGATTGTCCGGTTGATGCCGGTAGAGGCTCGGGTTATCCAAACCCCGGAAACTCAGGGTGGCGCCATAGCGATCGCTCTCGCCGGTGTGGTTGAAGACCAGATCAAGGATGACGCCAATGCCGTGGCGATGCAGTTCCGCAACCGTTTCGCTCAGTTCCGCCATGCCACCGGGAGCAAGCCGTGGATCGAGCGCCATGAAGGTGACCGGATTGTAGCCCCAGCCATTGGTGAGCCCGAGAGGCGGCAAATGCCGCTCGTCGATCCAGGCGGTGATTGGCAGAAGCTCGACCGCATCGACACCGATGCGTTTCAGATGCGCGATGACGGATGGATGAGCAAGGGCCTTCAGCGTGCCGCGTTCATGCTGCGGAACGTCCGGGTGAAGCATGGTGAAGGGGCGAACTCCAAGCTCGTAGATCAGGCCACCTTTGCAAAACACTGGCGGTTTTGACGTGACCGGTGGGTCTGCCGTCACGATCGCCTTGGGAACCAGATCCCCCGTATCGAGGCCGAATTCCGAAAGGCGAGGATCGTAGGTGTAGGGGCGATCCAACTCCTTCGCATAAGGGTCGACCAGCAGTTTAGCCGGGTCAAACCAAAGTCCGCGATCAGGATCGTGAGGACCGGAAGCGCGCAAGCCATAACGGGTGCCTTCCCCAAGTCCCGGAACGGCGAGGGTGAATCGGCCATAGCCCTGTGGCGTCATCGGCAACCTTTGGAGTTCCTGCCGCCCCTCAGCGTCGAAGATGCAGACCTCCACGCCCGTGGCATGTGTGGACTGGACTGCGAAGGTAACGCCATCTGCGGAAAGGATTGCGCCCAGAAAAGAATGCTGCATGCGGCTTCCAGTTCTTCGAGAAACTGCCATAGTATTAGGATCAACTTATGCACGCAGGTTGCGCGTTATACGCATCTTGCACAGTTCGACGGTTTTGGGGAGGAAAACATGCCATCGACCATTCGCTTGCATCGTTTGCTCAAGGCGCCAGTGGACAGGGTCTTTCGTGCGTTTACGGATGCCGATGCCATGGTGAAGTGGAATCCGCCGCACGGCTTCACCGCACGAATGCATGAATTCGAGCCGAAGGAGGACGGCATTTTTCGCATGTCCTTCACCAATTTCACGACGGGCGAAACGCATTCCTTCGGTGGCAAGTATCTCGAATTCGTCGAAAACAAGCGCCTTCGCTATACGGACCAGTTCGATGATCCGAACCTGTCCGGGCAGATGGAAACGGTGGTGGAGTTCAAGGAGACACCGATGGGTACAGAACTCACCATTGTGCAGGCGGGTATTCCCGACCCGATTCCGGAAGCAGCCTGCTATCTCGGCTGGCAGGAATCGCTCTCCTTGCTGACGCTTCTGGTAGAGCCGGAGATTCGGCAAGGTTAGACAGTCATACGAGCGCGTTACCCCCCTCTGCCTTGCCAGGCATCTCCCCCTCAAGGGGGGAGATTGGCAAGATGCTTTCGCTCGCTATTTCTCGCAAACTGTGGTTGCCGCACCAACCATGCACCATGGCATTCCGTGGGTTGCCACGAATCGATCTCCCCCCTTGAGGGGGAGATGTCCGGCAGGACAGAGGGGGGTGAAGCTTAGCCGCTTAGGTTATAACGGTTGGCGCATCGCGGCCCGTCCGCTTCTTTATGTCCGCAATTTCATCTGCCACGGCAATCAGGTCGGCCAGTGCTGCCTGCGTTTCAATGTCATGGCGGGAGCTATCCGGCTCATAACGCTCCACATAGAGCCGCAGCGTCGCGCCCGATGTGCCGGTGCCGGAGAGGCGGAAAACCACACGGCTGCCGCCTTCGAACAGCACGCGTATGCCCTGGTTTTTTGACACCGAACCGTCCACCGGATCGTTGTAGGCAAAATCATCCGCGGCTTCGACCTTCAGCGCGCCAAAGCTCTGGCCAGGCAGGGAGTTGAGTTTTTCGCGAAGGGCAGCAACCAGCCCGTTGGCGGCGTCCGTATCCACTTCCTCATAATCGTGGCGGGAATAATAGTTCCGACCGTATTCGGCCCAATGGGCTTCCACGATTTCCTTCACGCTCTTCTTCTTGGCGGCAATGATGTTCAACCAGAAGAGAACGGCCCAGAGGCCATCTTTCTCGCGGACATGGTTGGAGCCGGTGCCGAAGCTCTCTTCTCCGCAAACGGTTGCCTTGCCAGCATCCAGAAGGTTGCCGAAGAATTTCCAGCCGGTCGGTGTCTCATACATGCCAATGCCGAGCTTCTCCGCCACGCGGTCGGCGGCGCCACTGGTCGGCATGGAGCGGGCAATGCCGGCAATGCCGTCTGCATAGCCTGGCGCGCAGGTTGCGTTGGCGGCAATGATGGCCAAGCTGTCGGAAGGGGTCACGAACATGCCCTTGCCGACGACCATGTTGCGGTCGCCATCGCCATCGGAAGCCGCACCGAAATCCGGGCCTTGCGGGCTCATGACATCGTCATACAGTTCCTTGGCATGAACGAGGTTCGGGTCCGGATGGTGGTGACCGAAGTCGGGAAGCGGCACTTCGTTGCGAACCGAACCGGCGGGCGCCCCGAGGCGCTTCTCCAAAATCTCCACGGCATAGGGTCCGGTGACAGCGCTCATCGAATCGATCACGACGCGGAAGCCGGAGCCGATCAGGCTGCGGATCGCGCCGAAGTCAAACAGGCTTTCCATCAGGTCAGCGTAGTCTTTCACCGGATCGATGACTTCGACAATCATGTCACCCAGCGCATAAAGGCCGACCGTATCAAGATCGACATCCGCTTCGTCGAGGATCTTGTAGGTATCGATGACCTTGGTGCGGGCAAAGATCGCATCGGTGATTTTTTCCGGTGCGGGACCACCATTGCCGATATTGTACTTGATACCGAAGTCTTCCGTCGGGCCGCCGGGATTGTGGCTGGCCGACAGCACGATGCCGCCGAAGGCACCGTATTTGCGGATGACGTGCGACGCGGCTGGTGTAGAGAGAATGCCGCCTCTGCCGACCATGACCTTGCCGAAGCCGCTGGCTGCGGCCATTTTCAGGGCCTTCTGAATAACTTCGCGGTTGTAGTAGCGACCATCGCCACCGATCACCAGCGTCTTGCCCTCAAAGCCCTCCAGACTGTCGAAGATCGACTGGATGAAGTTCTCGGCATAGTTTTCCTGGGCGAACACCGGCACCTTCTTGCGCAGGCCGGATGTGCCCGGTTTCTGATCCTGATAGGGCGTGGTCGAGACGGTCTTGATCATCAATGCGAACCTTTCGGTAGAAGGCTGGAGTATAGTTCGGCGTAAAGCCCGGCACTTTTTTCCCAACTCACGTCGGATTTCATGCCCTGCTTTTGCATCTGAACCCATGTCTTTGTGTCGCCATGGAGGCGAACGGCGCGGCGAAGCGCGCGCTTGAAATTATCGAGCGTTACGGGGCCAAAGGTGACCCCGGTGGCGGATTTTGCCGCAAGCGCGGCGGGATTGGCATCGATAACGGTATCGTTCAGCCCACCCGTGCGGGAAACCACAGGCACGCAGCCGTAGCGAAGGCCATAGAGCTGCGTCAGGCCACAAGGCTCGAAACGCGAGGGGATCAGAATGGCATCGCAGCCCGCCTGCATGAGGTGCGATAGCGGCTCGTCATAGCTGACCTTGATGCCGATGCGGCCCGGATGGCGGCTCGCCGCTGCCTGCAGCGCATTCACCAGTTCCGCGTCACCGGAGCCCAGAACCGCAAGCTTTCCGCCCATGGCCACAAGATCGTCAGCGGACTGGGCAATCAGGTCCACGCCTTTCTGCCAGGTCAGGCGGGATATGACGCAGAAGAGTGGCGCGTCGTCATCCACCAGCCCGAACTGTGCTTCCACGGCACGCTTGTTCTCGCGGCGTGCCTTGAGGTCGCCAACAGAGTAGTGGTTGGCCAAGTCCTTGTCGGATTGCGGGTTCCACACATCGACGTCGATGCCGTTGACGATGCCGTGCAGATCGCTGACACGGCGATTGAGCAAGCCTTCCAGCCCCATGCCAAATTCCGGCGTCAGGATTTCTTCCGCGTAGGACGGACTGACCGTTGTTACCGCCCAGGCGGTCTGAATGCCTGCCTTCAAATAGCCGACCTGATTGTAGTATTCGACGCCTTCCATATCAAAGGCATGCGGAGGCAGCCCGAGTTGGGGGAAGATATCGGCGTTGAAATTACCCTGGAACGCGATGTTATGAATGGTCATCACGGTGGGGATCGCCGGCGTGTCGGCAAAGCGCAGATAGGCAGGCAGAAGGCCCGTCTGCCAGTCGTGGACATGCACGAGATCCGGCTTCCAGCCCGGCATGTTGCCGAGCGCGATCTCGGCGCCCGCCTTGGAAAGCGCCGCGAAGCGCCGCCAGTTGTCGAAATGATCATGCCCATGGGTGTCGAGATAGGGCCCGCCTGCCCGGTCGAAAAGGGCGGGGCAGTCCAGAACCAGAAGATCGAGACCGGCGACCTTCGCTTCCAGCACATCCGCGCTGACACCCAGCAGATCATCGAATGTCATGCGAATGGCGACATCGCGTAGCGCCGACATGACCGCCGGATAGCCGGGGATCAGCGTCTTCATCTCGATGCCGAGTTTGCCAAGAGCCAGCGGCAGCGCACCCGCTACATCGGCCAACCCTCCGGTCTTCACCAGCGGATAAACTTCCGAGGCAACCGACAGAACCTTCATGCCCATCACCTTCTCCCCCATGCGGTGACACGATGGAGCACTGATACTCCATCGTCTCTCACTGTGCCCGAATTCCAGATGTGTCAGAGATCCAGTTTGTCGATCATCGGCTGCGTGATCAGGCAGATTCCGTTCTCGCTGCGGCGAAACCGCTTGGCATCGAGTTCTGGATCTTCGCCCACGATCAGACCTTCCGGAATGGTGACACCCGCGTCAATCACCACATTCTTCAACTGGGCGCGCCGTCCTACGCGAACATTTGGAAGGATCACCGCACCTTCAAGGCGCGAATAGGAATTTGCGCGCACGCCGGTGAAGAGAAGGCTGTTCGAAAGTGCCGAGCCCGAAATGATGCAATCGCCCGAGACAACGGAGGAGACTGCCGAGCCGCGACGATTTTCGTCGTCATGGACGAACTTTGCCGGCGGCGTGATTTCCGCATAGGTCCAGATCGGCCAGGACTTGTCGTAGATATCGAGTTCGGGAACGATGCCCGTCAGATCGATATTTGCCTGCCAGTAGGCGTCGATCGTTCCCACATCGCGCCAGTATGCCTGCTTTTCGAAGTCAGAACGCACGCAGGACTGCGCGAAGCGATGCGCCACGGCTTTGCCGTTCGCCACGATCCACGGAATGATATCCTTGCCGAAGTCACGGCTGGAGCCTGGATCGGCAGCATCGCGGCGCAGGCATTCCATCAGGAACTTGGTGTGGAAGACATAAATGCCCATGGATGCAAGGGCGTAGTCCGGCTTGTCGGGGATGCCCGGCGGATCGGCTGGCTTTTCCACGAAAGCGCTGATCTCGTCCTTGTCGTTGACATGCATGACGCCGAAGCCGGTGGCTTCCATGCGCGGCACTTCCAGGCAGCCGACGGTGACGTCCGCACCGGAATCCACGTGCTGCTGCAGCATCAGCTCGTAGTCCATCTTGTAGATGTGATCGCCGGCCAGAATAACCATGTATTCCGGGTTATAGGCCTCGATGATATCGATGTTCTGGTAAACCGCATCGGCTGTGCCTTCATACCATTGCGTTTCGGAGACGCGCTGGGAGGCAGGCAGAATATCGAAGCTTTCGTTACGTTCGGGACGCAGGAAGTTCCAGCCACGCTGCAGATGGCGGATCAGCGAATGCGCCTTGTACTGAGTAGCGACACCGAAGCGGCGAATACCTGAATTCAAGGCATTCGAGAGTGCGAAATCGATGATGCGGGCCTTGCCGCCGAAATAGACCGCAGGCTTTGCGCGGCGATCCGTCAGTTCCTTCAGACGGCTGCCGCGTCCCCCTGCCAGTACATAGGCCATGGCGTCGCGGGCTAGCGGTTGAACACGTTTTGTCGTCATGGCGTTCCTCCCAGGTATCGATAAAATCAGGTTTCAGGCTCAAGCATGATGGTGGCGAGCGGTGGTAGTGTGACCTCTGCGCTAATGGTTCCTCCGGCAGAAACGGCTTGCACCCTGCCACCATTGCCCTTGCCGCTGCCGCCGTAGATTTCGGCGTCAGTATTCAGTATTTCGCGCCAGCGGCCCTCCTTCGGCAGAGGCACACGGTAGTTTTCCCTGTAGACCGGCGTGAAATTGGTAATGACGGCAACCGGCTTTTCTCCCGGCGCCTTGCGCAACCAGGCATAGACCGAATTGTCGGAATCATCCGCGATCAGCCATTCGAAGCCTTCACCCTCGCAATCGCGTGCATGCAGTGCAGGCTTGGAGCGGTAGGTGAAATTCAGATCGCGTACCAGACGGCGGACACCTTCATGCGGATGGTAATGCAGCAGGTTCCAGTCGAGCGAACGTGCCTCGCTCCACTCGCTCCACTGCGCAAATTCCTGTCCCATGAACAACAGCTTCTTGCCGGGATAGCCCCACATGAAGGCGTAATAGGCGCGCAGGTTGGCGAACTTCTGCCAGTCATCGCCTGCCATCTTGGCAATCAGCGACCCTTTGCCATGCACCACCTCATCGTGGGACAGCGGCAGAACGAAGTTTTCCGAATAGGCGTAGATCAGGCCAAATGTCAGTTCGTTATGGTGGAACTTGCGATGCACCGGCTCCCGCTTCAGGTAGCTCAGCGTATCGTGCATGAAGCCCATGTTCCACTTGAAGCCGAAGCCGAGGCCGCCTTCGTGCACGGGGTGCGAAACCTTGGGCCAGGATGTGCTCTCTTCGGCAATCGTCATCAGCCCCGCATGCGAGGCGTAGCTTGCGGAGTTCAGCTTCTGCAGGAAGCGAACGGCTTCAAGATTCTCGCGCCCGCCATACTCATTAGGGACCCACTCGCCTTCCTTGCGGGAATAATCGAGGTAGAGCATGGACGCGACCGCATCGACACGCAGGCCGTCTAGATGAAACTTTTCCGCCCAATAGAGCGCGTTATTGATGAGATAGGACAGAACTTCGATACGACCGAAATTATAGATCGCCGTATTCCAGTCCGGGTGGAAGCCCTGACGCGGATCGGCATGTTCGTAGAGGGCAGTGCCATCGAATTCCCGAAGACCATGGGCATCCGTCGGGAAGTGGGCGGGCACCCAATCGAGAATGACGCCAATACCCACCTTGTGGCAACCGTTGACGAAGCGGGCAAAGCCCTCCGGCTCGCCAAACCGCGCGGTCGGGGCGTAGAGCCCGGTGGTCTGGTAGCCCCAGGACGGGTCGAAGGGATGTTCGGTAATGGGCAGAAACTCGATATGGGTAAAGCCCATATCCGTGACATAGGGAATGAGTTCCGCCGCCAGTTCATCCCAGCTGAGAAAGGTTCCGTCTGGCCGTTTGCGCCAGGAGCCCGCATGAACCTCGTAGATCGAAATCGGCTGGCGGCGATGGTCGCATTCTGCCCAGAACTTGCGATGTGCCTCGTCTTCCCATTCCTGCACCAGTTCCGGTGCGGTTAGCGATGCCGTCTGTGGCCGAAGCTCCGCACGCCGTGCATAGGGGTCTGCCTTCAGGGGCAGGGGCACGCCATCCTTGCCGATGATCTCGAACTTGTAGGTACTGCCAGGCAGGACGTCGGGGGCAAAGATCTCCCAGATGCCGGTATCGACCCTCAGCCGCATGACATGGCGGCGACCGTCCCAATTGTTGAAGTCGCCGACCACGGAAACGCGCTTGGCATTGGGAGCCCATACGGCAAAGTGAAAACCTTCGGCGCCTTCGTGCTTCAGCGGATGTGCGCCCATCTTGTCGAAGAGGCGCAGGTGCGACCCTTCGCGAACGAAATAGTCATCCATGGGACCCAGCACCGGGCCAAAGCTGTAAGGATCGGTCAGCGCCCATTCCGCATCGCCCCGGCGCGCCCGGTAGCGCAGGGGCTTGAGCGTGGTGAGCGTCACCGGTCCTTCGAAAAAGCCTGCTTCGTGGCGAAGTCCAAGCTCACCCAGAATCGTTCCGTCCAGTGCCGTCACGGTCACGTTTTCGGCTCCGGGTATGAAGCAGCGGGCAATAATCCCGCTGCCTGACTTGTGCGGCCCAAGAACCGCGAAAGGATTTGCATGTGAACCGCTGATGAGCGCCTCGATCTCGGCAAGCGGAAGTTCACTCGGTGTTTGTCCGTTCTTGCCATTGGATGCGGGCGACTGGCTCATCATGCTCTCCAGATTTCCGACGCATACTGCCGGATGGTTCTGTCAGACGAGAACCAGCCCATGCGCGCCGTATTGCGAATGGTCTTGCCGTACCAGGACACGGGATCGGCCCAGATCTGGTCGACATCGCGCTGCGCCTTCGCATAGGCATCGAAGTCACCGGCCACCATGAACCAGTCATGGTTATAGATGCCATCGATGAGAGCCGTGAAGCGTGAACGATCATCGGGAGAGAAGACGCCGGACGAGATGGCCTGGAGCGCCTGGGCCAGTTCACGCGACTGCTCGATGATGGCCCGTGGATTGTGGCCTTCCGAGCGGACGCGGGCGACTTCGTCCGCCGTCATGCCGAAGATAACGATGTTTTCCTCGCCCACATGGTCGCGCATCTCGACGTTGGCGCCATCCAGTGTGCCGATTGTCAGTGCACCGTTCAGGCCGAACTTCATGTTGCCGGTACCGGAGGCTTCCATGCCCGCCGTCGAAATCTGTTCTGACAGATCCGCCGCCGGAACCATGACTTCCGCGAGCGAGACGTTGTAGTTCGGGATGAATACAACCTTCAGAAGCCCTCGGACAGCCGGGTCATTGTTGATGACACGCGCCACGTCGTTTGCCAGTTTGATGATCAGCTTGGCGTTGTGGTAGCTGGGCGCAGCTTTGCCCGCGAAGAACTTGACGCGCGGCACCCAATCCAGTTCCGGATGGGAGCGAATCTGATCGTACAGCGCAACCGCTTCGACGATATTCAAAAGCTGACGCTTATATTCGTGGATGCGCTTGATCTGGATGTCGAACATGGCCGACGGATCGATGCGAATGCCCATGCGGCCTGCCACGAGATTGGCAAGCTGCACCTTGTTCTGACGCTTCACCTCCGCGAATTTCTGCTGGAAGGCGCTGTCGTCGGCAAAGCTGTCCAGTGCGCGCAGGGCCTCGGTATTGTCCTCGAACTCAGGTCCGATGGCTTCACGCAGCAGGTTGGTCAGGCCCGGATTGCACTGCATCAGCCAGCGACGCGGGGTGATGCCGTTCGTCTTGTTGTTGATACGGTTGGGGTAAAGCGAATGGAGGTCGGCGAACACCGTTTCCTTCATCAGATCGGTATGGAGTGCCGAGACGCCATTGATGGAGTGCGAGCCCACGAAGGCAAGATTGCCCATGCGCACGCGCCGGTCGCCGCCTTCATCGATCAGCGATATCGCCCGGATCTGGCTGTCGCCGAACTTCTTTTCCTTGCGGGCATCCAGCAGGATCTTGGTATTGATCGCGTAGATGATCTGCATGTGGCGCGGCAGCAGACGCTCGAACAGCGGAACCGGCCAGCTTTCCAGAGCCTCGGGCAGCAGCGTGTGGTTGGTGTAGGAGAAGGTCTGGCGCGTCACGTCCCAGGCCAGATCGAAATCCATGCCGTGCACATCACACAAGAGACGGATCAGTTCAGCAATCGAAATGGCCGGGTGCGTGTCGTTCAGCTGGATCGACACCTTTTCGTGCAGGTTGGTAAAGTCCGGATACTGCTGGAGGTGACGGCGCAAAATGTCCTGCAGCGAAGCCGACGAGAAGAAATACTCCTGGCGCAGACGCAGCTCCTGTCCGGCCGGATTGGCATCTGCCGGATAGAGAACGCGGGTGAGTGTCTCCGCCTTGTTGCTTTCGCGCAGCGCACCGATGTGATCACCGGCGTTGAATGCGTCGAGCAGGATCGGATCGATCGGCTGGGCGGACCAGAGACGCAGCGTGTTGACGCGCTTGCCGCGCCAGCCAACGATTGGCGTGTCGTACGCCATGGCGATGAAACGTTCCGCAGGCTTCCAGACGAAACGCGGCGGATCATCATAGCCGCCGACACTTTCCACCGAGCCGCCAAAGCCGATTTCATAGGAGCTTTCACGCCGCTCGAATTCCCATGGATTGCCGTGTGCAAGCCAGTTTTCCGGCAGTTCCACCTGCCAGCCATCGGCCATCTGCTGGCGGAAAAGCCCGTGCACGTAGCGAATGCCGTAGCCATAGGCGGGAATATCGACCGTTGCCATGCTTTCCATGAAACAGGCTGCCAGTCGACCAAGACCCCCATTGCCGAGCGCCGCATCCGGTTCGAGGCCCGCAATCACATCGATATCGACACCCAAAGATGCGAGCGCATCCTTGATCTCGCTGAGAAGCTCCATGTTTGAAACGGCATCGCGCATCAGGCGGCCGATCAGGAACTCTAGCGATAGGTAGTAAACGCGCTTGTCGCCCGTCCGGTAGACCTTGCGCGTGGACTCCATCCACTTGTCGATGATTCGGTCACGAACCACGAGGATGGCCGCTGTGAGCCAGTCATGCGGCTTGGCAACCTTGGCGTCCTTACCGATGCGGTAGGTCAGGCGCTCTATGATCTCTTCCGCCATGATTTCGGGGCGGGAGCTGCGCGGTGCCGGTTGCGGGATTTCTACCGGAGGAAGCGTATTATTCATTGGGCTGCCAACTTTGCTGGAGGGAACGGTGGAGGAGGCGTTCGGTTCAGAATATGGCCTTTTCTTCAACGTCGAATATAATCGTTATGATGCACATGCGTTCAGAGGTCGCAATAGGGTTTGTCAGAGTTTTTCAAAGCGCTTTGGTCGATGCAAGGTCTTGAAGAAAAACGGAAAGGCGCTCGCATCTCTGCAAGCGCCTGTAAACCTTGAGAAGAATGTGTTGCGTCAATTTGTCAAGCGCGTTTGTGTCTTGGCTGCCTTTCGCCCAATGTCGCCGAATGCGGCCACGAGATCGGACATGTTTGACGATTCGTAGTAGCTTTCCTTGTTGCTGGCGCAGGCTTGCAGCAGGTCCTTGCCCTTGTCCGGTGCCATGAAGGCGACCGTGAAGACGGTGATCCCATCTGCCTTGGCTTGGGCGCAGGCGGTACGAACCTTGTCGTCGATGCCCTTGTTCCAGGCATTGCTATAGCCGGTCATCTCACCATCGGTCATCAGCACGATGAAACGGGAAAAGCTGTAATTCTGCTTTGCCTTATGCTGCGTTGCTTCTGTGACGTTGGCTTTCTGCAGATCCGAGAAGGCAACTGCCATGGCGCCGCTGGCATCCGTACCGCCTTCCGGAACGGCAGGCAGCGCAAGGACGTAATTCTTGGCGGTTGTGGTGCCCCAGGCCGGCTTCTGCTCTGTCTTGGTTTCGTGGGTATAGGAAACGGCACCAATGCGGATCAGCTTCTTGGCCTCTGTCTCCTGTGCCGTCGCATTGGTCTGATCGGGCGCTGCTGCCTTCAGCAGTTCGGTCGTCATCACGCCTGCCGCTGTTTTCAGCGCAGCGATCTTGGTCACGTAATTGGCCACTGTGCGCGTGCGCTGCTCATTATAAGTGCAGGAGTAGTAACCGCGCCAGTAATCGTAACAAGTGCCTTGAACAGTCGCCGTGTAGGTTTCCTGTTTGGTCGGCTTGAGCGGATCGACCGTCGTCGTATCCCAGGCCATGGAGCCGGACTCGTCCAGCACCAGATACATGGACAGTGCGTTTCCTTCGCGGGCGCTGGCCGAAATGCTGGAAACCGAAATCGGGATAGTTTCAAAGCCCAGAACACGCGTCAGGCCGCTCAACTGAACGTTCGCCTTGAGGGTCATCCGGACTTCGAAATTCTTGCTGGAGCCCCCCGTCGAGGTAATGGTTGCGCCGGTATTCATGTTCTTTTGCAGGTCGGCTTTCGCGGCAGCAATCTCGTCTTCAGACATGCCGCTTGACTGCAGATTGGCCAGATACTGACCGACCATTTCGTCCTTGGCCATCTTCGTGGCTTCGGCTTCGGTAATGTCGTCCTTGGACATTTTCGATGCTGCAGCCAGCGTTGCTGCGTCCGCGATGTTCTGGATCTCGGCCTTCTCGCGCATGACATTGGTGAGGTCCACAGCAACACCGCCGACGCCAATCGTCACCGGCAGCAGTATGGCCGTCATCATCGCAAAGTTGCCGGCTTCATCGGCAAGCAGATTTTTGAAGGTTGAGTAGTTCATCGCCTCGGTCCGTCCCATTCATTAGAACAGAATAACGATTACCGCCGACAGCTAACGAAACTCCTAATTGCATGCGTAAATTTTTAGCTGAACGCCCAAATGTGGTGCGATTCTGCTACTTGAGCGGGATAACGTCGACGGACTGTACCGTGCGATGCGTACCGTAGGATTTGAGAACACCCACAACGGGGGCGACGTCGGCATAGTCGCGTCCATAGCCGACGACGATATGATCTGCTCCTGCGGGAATGTTGTTGGTCGGATCAAGCTCTATGTAGCCGGTCGATTTTCCACACCAGATGCGCACCCAGGCATGCATGGCGTCGGCTCCTTCCAGACGCTCCTTGCCCGGTGGCGGAATGGTGCGCAGGAAGCCGCTCACATAACCGGCCGGAATTCCCAGACTTCTGAGCGCCACGATCATGATGTGGCTGAAATCCTGGCAGACGCCGCGCTTCAGCTTGAAAGCCTCCACCGGGGTCGTGTCCACGGTCGTTGCTTCGGCGTCGTACTTGAATTCCTTGAAGATGCGCGCGCAAAGCAGGTTCGCGATCTCCCGCACGGTCTGACCCGCTTTTGCGGTTTCTCGTGCAAAGGCTGCGATCTCAGCATTGTCTGGCAGTCGCGGGCTCTGGCCGGTGAAATGATGCGGCGCATGGGGATCGATCGAGCGAATCTCGGCAAGCTCCACCGCCAGATCCTTCAACTCCGGCGACAGGTCTGCCGTCAGCGGTGCGGCCTCGACCATCACGCGCGCCTGCATGCGGATGTCGAGCTTCTCGTGCTGTGCGCGCAGAAAAATGGAGGTTGCCTGCTGTCCGAAGAAATCGATGAAGTCGCTGCGCTCTTCCGCAGTCGGAGCAACGGTCACCGATCCCGCAATCAGGCGCTGCCGGTCCGGGATCGAGAGCGGCAGAAGGCGAAGGATGTGGCGAGCTCCCGAGGCGGGCGTGTCATAGAGATAGCCCATGTGGAGCGAGATATCGTAAAGCATGGGTTATCCGAAATAGGTTTGCGCGAGCAGATCGGAGAGTTTTTCCATCTCCGCCTCAAGACGCTCGTAGACATCCGGTGTCATTGCCTCCGGCGTCATGACCGCGAGGCCGGAATGCAGGCGCATGGATTCCCGGTCCAGCGCCGACATCTGGCCGGTGCCATACGGATGCGGTAATTGCTCGACTTCCGTCCGGATCTCGTTCAACTGGAAAAGGACAGAGCGCGGGTTGAGCGGATCGAGCGCCAGAAGATCGGTCACCGTCAGGCGAGCGGTGTTCACATTGTAGCGGCGGCGGTGGGTCATAACGCTGTCGCCGATCTCCAGCAGCATATCCAGCGCGCCGTCCGGTGCGTCGGGCCCGGACATGTGACCCAGCAGACGCGTCATGTGCAGGCCGCGTTCGAGATAGCGACCAATGGACAGGAAGCGCCAGCCGGTGAAGCGATACATGTTTTCGTGCACGAGACCGGCAAAGCCCGCCAGCTTGCGCAGGAGCACCGTCATCGCATGGGCGGCATCGTCGCCGTGCTGAACGCCTTCGTGGAAGCGGCGCGCTGTCTTTGCCAGATCGTTCAGCGCCAGCCAGCCATCGGGCGAGAAGCGATCACGGATATTGCTGGCAGAATAGATCGCGCTGTCGATGTTGCGAATGAGCGGCAGCGGCACCGCCTTCACCATGTCGATATCGACGCCTTTGAGATAGCGCGAGACATCGGCCAGCAGCGGCTGTTCAGGATCGGCGCTTTCGGCATAGCGCATATGCCACGAACGAAGGATGCGCAGCGCCCCTTCCGCCCGCTCGATATAGCGGCCAAGCCAGAACAAATTGTCGGCGGCGCGGCTTGGCAGGCTTCCCGGCATGTTGCGGGAAAAACTTTCCTCCGGCGGCAGCAGCGATGGCTTTTCGACCGGCTTGTCGGAGACGATCCAGACGTCTGCAGCGGTTCCGCCAGCCTGCATGGCAATCGCGGCCACATCGTCGCCAGAGCCAATGCGAGCAAAGCCACCCGGCATGATCTGCCAGCCATTTTCGGTGCGCGCTGCAAAGACGCGCAAGGACATGGGACGAGGCATCAGCCTGCCGTTGACATAGGCCGGTGTCGTGGAAAGCGTCACCGCTTCCTGACCCACCAGCTTGCCGCCTGCGGCATTCAGCCAGTCTTCAACGGATTGCTTGCCGCCCTTGCGGGTCGCCCCCAGAACCGACTGGTTGTTGTCGTCAAAGAAGGGTGCACGGGAATAGGCGGGTCCGATCACCATCTTCTCGATATTTTCCGCCACGTGCTGGCGCTCGCTCTTCTGGCCGCACCACCAGGTGGCGATGGAGGGCAGCTTGAGCTCTTCGCCCAGCAGATGGCGGCAGATGGTTGGCGTGAATGCGAGAAGTGCGCGCGTTTCCAGGATACCCGAGCCGAGCCCGTTGACGATTGTCACGGAGCCGGAGCGCAGTGCTTCCACCATTCCCGGCGTGCCGATGTGTGAATTCTGGTTCAGCTCCAGCGGATCGGCGTAAGGCGCGTCGAGACGGCGCCAGAGAACGCTGACAGGCTTCAGGCCTGCGACGGTGCGCACCATGACCCTGTTGTTGACGACGGTGAGATCCTCGCCCTCCAGCAGCATGAAGCCAAGATAGCGGGCGATATAGGCATGTTCGAAATAGGTTTCGTTGGCTGGGCCGGGTGTCAGAACGGCGATCCTGTCATCCGGATAGCGTTTCTGTGCCTGCAACGCATCGCGAAACGCTCCGAAGAAGGAGGCAAGCCGATGGACATGGCTTTCGCCATAGATATCGGAGAAGGCGCGGGTGGTGGCCACGCGGTTTTCCAGCGCGAAGCCAGCGCCAGACGGAGCTTGCGTGCGATCTGCCAGAACCCACCAGTTACCGTCCGGTCCGCGGCCGATCTCGAATGAGCAGAAATGCAGATGATAGCCGCTGGATGGTTTGATACCGACCAGAGGTCTCAGAAACTCGGGGTTTGAAGCAATCAGCGCCGGTGGCAGAATGCCTTCGCGCACCAGCCGGTTTTCGCCATAGATATCGGAAACGATCTTCTCCAGCAGGTCCGCGCGCTGGATCAGGCCTTCCGAGACCTTCTCCCACTCCTTGCCATCGATCACGACCGGCACATGCGAGATTGGCCACGCGCGCTCTGCACTTCCCTGTCCGGCATAGGAGCGATAGAAGACGCCCGCATCGCGCAGGTAGCGATCCGCGCGGGCAAAGCGTTCGTGCAATTCGCCTTCCGACATGCAGCTGAGCGAGGAAATCAGGTTTTGCCAGACCGGGCGGATCTGGCCGTCCCTGTCCAGCATTTCGTCAGATACGCCCGGCAAGGCCTGGTAGCCGAGGATGGGATCTCCTTCCACCGCCTCGGCTGCATAGTCCAGCTCTGTTACCGGGATCACTGACAATTCACACTCCTATCGGCCGACGCAGATCAAGCGTCAGCGGGAATTCGGCGGAGGGCAGCTCTGCCATCAACGTATAGCGGCCAGCCGTATGCCCCCAAGGTTCGAATCGCGCAAGCCTTCTTGCTTCCGCTTCGTTGCCATTCACCGGGAATGTCTCGTAATTGCGACCTCCGGGATGAGCGACATGGTAGACGCAGCCACCGATTGAGCGGTTCGACCATGTATCATAGATGTCGAAAGTGAGCGGCGAATTAACGGGCAGGACCGGGTGCAGGCCCGATGCCGGTTGCCATGCCTTGAAGCGGACACCGGCTACGGCGACCCCGGACGCACCTGTCGACGCAAGTGGGACATTGCGGCCATTGCATGCCACGCGGTAGCGCGATGGATTGCTGGTCTCCAGCCGGACCTGAAGACGCTCGACCGAGGAATCGACGTAACGCACGGTACCGCCGATCGCGCCCTGTTCGCCCATGACATGCCATGGCTCCAGCGCCTGCCGGATTTCCAGTTTCGCGCCCTCATATTCCACTTCGCCGAAGAAGGGGAATCGGAATTCCAGCTGGGCGGTGAACCATTCGGGGCGCAGATCGAAACCGTTGTCACGAAGATCGGCGATAACGTCCATGAAATCTGCCCAAACGAAGTGCGGCAGCATGAAACGGTCGGCAAGCGCCGTTCCCCAGCGGACGAAGGACCCCTGTGCCGGGTTCTTCCAGAAACGCGCAATCAATGCCCGCACCAGCAATTGCTGAGCCAAAGACATGCGTGCGTTCGGCGGCATTTCGAAACCGCGGAACTCGACCAGGCCCAGGCGTCCTGTCGGGCCATCTGGGGAGAACAGCTTGTCGATGCAGATTTCCGAACGATGGGTATTGCCGGTGACATCCGTCAGGAGATTGCGGAACAGGCGGTCCACCAGCCAGGGCAGGGGAGGCACACCCTGGCCGGGCGCCGGCACCTGCGCCAGCGCGATTTCCAGCTCGTAGAGGCTGTCGTGGCGAGCTTCGTCGATACGTGGGGCCTGACTGGTCGGGCCGATGAACAGGCCCGAGAAGAGGTAGGAGAGGGAGGGGTGCCGCTGCCAGTGGAGCACAAGGCTCTTCAAAAGGTCCGGCCTGCGCAGGAAGGGGCTGTCATTCGGATTTGCACCGCCGACGACCACATGATTACCACCGCCGGTGCCGGTGTGGCGGCCATCGATCATGAACTTGTCCGCACCCAGACGGCTCAGGCGGGCTTCCTCGTAGATGGCGGTGGTAATCTCCACGCATTCCTTCCAGTTGGAAGCCGGATGGATGTTGACCTCGATGACGCCCGGATCTGGCGCAACGCGGATGACATTCAGCCGCTCATCATGCGGTGGCGTATAGCCCTCGATATGAACCGGCAGATTGAGCGCCCTCGCAGCACGTTCCGCCGAGGCGACGAGATCGAGATATTCCTCCAGCGCGGCGGTCGGTGGCATGAAGACGCAGACCCGTCCATCGCGCACTTCCACGGAGATGGCAGTGCGCACGCGCCCGCCGATTTCCTCATAGGATTGGCCGAGCTGGGTCTGCTGCGCAATATCGGGCCGCAGCGAATGCTCCGGCATGACGCGACCCTTCTCCGTCGAGAAGTCTGGAAGAGGCGGACGCTCGACGCTTGGATCGACCGGATTGATGTAGGGATACCAGGAGGGCGCAATATAGGGCAGCGAGTTCAGCGGCAGGCGGAAGCCGACAGGGCTGTCGCCCGGAATGAGATAAAGCCGCCCGCGGCGTGTGCGCCATTTTTCGCTGACCCAGCTGCGGCCTGAAGCGCGCGTCTGCCAGGCCTGAACCGGCAAGACATAACCGGCCGGACTTGTCAGTCCCTGGGAGAAGACCTTGGCGATGCGGTTTCTTTCTTCCGGGTCTTTGAGTTTGGAATTAGCCGGATCGACATTGTCGGGCAGGTTCGCTTCCTTGATGATCCATTCCGCCGGATCTTCATAGGCAGGCGCCACATTCTCCGTCGAAAGGTCCAGCTCCAGCGCAATCGCCTGAAGAAGCTTGGCCGCGTCTTCGTGGGTTACCTCGTGATCGCGCTTCTCGATGGCGATCAGATCCGGGTCTGACCAGATGGGCAGTCCGTCCTTGCGCCAGTAAAGCGAGAAGGTCCAGCGCGGCAGGCTTTCGCCCGGATACCATTTTCCCTGACCGTAATGCAGAAATCCACCGGGGGCGAAGCGCTCGCGCAGCTTGCGGATCAGCACATCGGCACGGTCGCGCTTGGTGGGGCCAACGGCTGCGGTGTTCCACTCCTCTGACTGGAAGTCATCGATGGACACGAAGGTCGGTTCGCCGCCCATGGTGAGGCGCACATCCTGCGCCTTGAGCACGGCGTCGACCTGTTCGCCCAGTGCATTCAGCGCATCCCAGCTTTCATCGGAAAACGGCTTGGTGATCCGCGGGTGTTCGGCAACGCGCGAGACCTTCATGTCGAAGTCGAAGCTGGTTTCCGCCTCGCCGTAATAGCCGCCCGAAATTGGGGCTGCGTTCTTATAGTGTGGCGTGGCGGCCAACGGAATATGGCTTTCGCCTGTCAGCAGGCCCGAGGTCGGGTCCAGACCCACCCAACCGGCGCCGGGAAGATAAACCTCCGCCCAGGCATGCAGATCGGTGAAATCCACCTCAGTGCCGGAGGGGCCATCAAGGGCTTTGAGGTCTGGCGTCAACTGGATGAGGTAGCCGGAAACGAAGCGTGCCGCCAAACCCAGATGGCGTAGAATCTGCACCAGAAGCCAGCTTGTATCACGGCAGGATCCCTTGGCGCGCTCCAGCGTTTCCTCAGGCGTCTGCACGCCGGGTTCCATGCGAACGATATAGCCGATTTCGCGCTGCAGGCGGGCGTTCAGCCCCACCACCATGTCAACGGTCGGCTGTTCAGGGCTCTTGTCGATCGTCTCCAGGAACTTTGTCAGGAGAGGGCCGGTCGGCTCCGGCTTTCGATAGATCGAAAGGTCCTCGGCCAGATTTTCGGGGTAGTCGAAGGGCCACTTCGTCGCTTCCTCTTCGACAAAGAAGTCGAAGGGGTTGTAGACCGTCATGTCGGCGATCAGGTCGACTTCGATCTTGAATTCCGTCACGGGATCCGGAAACACGAAGCGAGCGAGATAATTTCCGTAAGGGTCTTGCTGCAGGTTTACGAAGTGATTTTCGGGGGTCACCTTCAGCGAATGGCTGAGAACGCGCGTTCGGGAATGGGCTGCGGGCTTCAGGCGAATGATCTGCGGTCCCAATCGAACCGGCTTGTCATACATATAATGCGTAAGATGGTAGATGCTGGCTTTGATGGACATGAAACTCCTTGCCGGGCCGCAAACAGATACCCGTCACCGAACTGCGGGTTCAAGTTTGTGCAATGCAGGAGAATAAAGCAAGGTGTTTCAAGTTGCCGACAGGCGCGTGCAGCTCGTCACAACAGTAGAGACAAGCCATGCGCTGCAAATCGCCGTGAGCTCATCTTGCAGGCGAAAGATTTTCCATTCGCCTTGTTTTGCCGAATGCCCAAATATAATTCGCGCTGCAAAAGCCTTGGGCGGGATGCTGCATTCAGAATCGTGTCGCGTCTGCTGCAAAAGGAATGAGCTGCGAAATTGCTTAATTTCGCAGCTCATGATTAAAAATTAGACGATTTAGCCTTTTCAGTAGGCAGATCAATCAGGACGGCTTGCCTGCTGAAGGAGCAGAGTCCTTGATTGCCTCGGCATGATACCAGCCGCCACCGAAAGCCAGATCGCAAAGAGCGGGGTTGGCTTCCACAGCCTTCTTCTCGATCCGCGCCATGAAATCGCGGCGGCCTCTGAGGCCTCCAACCGGAAACTGAATGATCTGTGCGGTATGCTCGGGGCTTGCTGTTGTCATGGTCTTATCCTTGGTGCATTTTTCCGTCCGGATATGCTTTTGCCTATTTTTTATGCTTGATGCTTTAATTTGCACCATTTTTGGTGCGCTTATTTTGTTCAGAATGCATTATTTTTGCGCAAAACGCAAGTGGCAATCTGGCTGTGTGCGGCCTCCGCTTCTGTAATCTCGCGCCTGCCTCCATTGGATAACGGCATAGGATCGGAGGAGTTCCGTTTGCCCTCATTCCGGGGGCCTCGCAGGGTGCAGCCCTTGTTCGCTGCAGCGAATCGCAGAACGCGACTCAAACTGGCACGGCTTATGCATTGCTATGGGCAGTCCTGGCGGTGCGCCCATGAAGGGAAGCGCGAAACAGGATGTGCTCACAACGCGCAGCATAAGAAACGAGAGATCACTATGACGAAATACAAGCTCGAGTACATTTGGCTGGATGGTTACAAGCCGGTGGCAAACCTTCGCGGCAAGACCCAGATCAAGGAATTCGATACATTCCCGACGCTTGAGCAGCTGCCGCTTTGGGGCTTCGATGGCTCTTCGACGATGCAGGCCGAAGGTCATAGCTCCGATTGCGTTCTGAAGCCGGTTGCGATCTATCCCGATCCGGCCCGTACGAACGGCGCTCTCGTTATGTGCGAAGTCATGATGCCGGATGGCGTCACGCCGCATCCGTCGAACAGCCGCGCAACGATCCTGGACGACGATGGCGCCTGGTTCGGTTTCGAGCAGGAATACTTCTTCTACGAAAACGGCCGTCCGCTCGGCTTCCCTGAGCAGGGTTATCCAGCTCCGCAGGGTCCTTACTACACGGGCGTCGGCTACAAGAACGTTGGTTCCGTTGCCCGCGAGATCGTCGAAGAGCATCTCGACCTCTGCCTCGCTGCCGGCATCAACCACGAAGGCATCAATGCCGAAGTGGCCAAGGGCCAGTGGGAATTCCAGGTATTCGGCAAGGGCTCCAAGAAGGCTGCCGACCAGATCTGGGTTGCACGCTACCTGCTGCTTCGTCTCTGCGAAAAGTATGGCATCGACGTCGAATTCCACTGCAAGCCGCTCGGCGATACGGACTGGAACGGCTCGGGCATGCACTGCAACTTCTCCACGACCTACATGCGTGAAGTTGGCGGCAAGGAATATTTCGAAGCGCTCATGGCAGCCTTTGCCAAGAACTGGAAAGAGCACATCGACGTTTACGGCCCGGACAACCACCTGCGTCTGACCGGCAAGCACGAAACGGCTCCGTGGAACAAGTTCTCCTACGGCGTTGCCGACCGTGGCGCCTCCATCCGCGTTCCGCATTCCTTCGTCAACAACGGCTACAAGGGTTACCTGGAAGACCGTCGTCCGAATTCACAGGGTTGCCCGTACCAGATCGCTTCGCGCGTTCTGGCAACGATCGCAGAAGTCCCGACGGCTGCTTCGGCTGCTGCCTGAGCCTATCGGCCCTGATCATAACGAAACGGCGTCGGGTCATCCCGGCGCCGTTTTCGTTTTCTCAGTATTGATTTTTACAGGTTTCAGGCCTCGCCCACGGCTTCGCGGCGGCGGCGATCCAGTTCTTCGGAGTATCGCCGCAATGTGTGCGCTTCGCTGAGCTGGCCGATGACGCGCCGGTCGATGAGATTGTTGATAACCGGCAGAGCCTCCGCATGGGCCTGATCGAAGATTTCAGCCGCCTGCTTCGCGTTCATGTTCGGCAACAGGAAGTCGTTCTCGAACTGGAGAAAATCCTTGACCTCGCTCCGTGGCTTCGTGCTTTCGACCTCCTCGGCGTAAACCTCCGGTATCGATACAATGCCGGCATAGCGGTCGTTATCATCCAGCAGAATGGCGCGTTTGGCTGAGCCGAGCGGAAAAGCTTCCCGGAATTCTGCCAAGGACACACCCAGCTTCGCGCATTTCACATCGGAACGCATAAGCTTGTCGACGGTCAGGTTGCGGATCCAGCCGACATCATGGGCCGAGCGGATGCTTTCCCCCCGCAGGTGGAAACGCCATGTCGCGAATGAGTAGCCGAATGTATTTCGCACGACGAGCGATGAGGTGATGACGGCCGCCAGAACGAGGGCCGTGATGGGAAAGTCTGCCGTGATTTCCAGCGCCAGGAAGGTCATGGTCAGCGGGCCGCCGATGATTGCAACGGCCAGCGCACTCATTCCCACCACCGCCAGCACGGTCGGCGTCAGGGAACCGGTCGTGATGAAGTCAGCAGGCATGGCAAATATCTTGCCAAGCAATGCGCCCATGAAGAGCGATGCGAAGAACAGGCCACCACGGAAGCCGGACCCGATCGACACCGCCGAGGCGACCGATTTGAGCAGGAAGAGGCCAATAAGCACCTGCACCGGGGCCTGGCTATCCAGATTGATGTGAAGCGCGCCATGTCCGGCGGAAAGAACCTGCGGCGTTATCATGGCCATCAGCCCGATCAGGATTCCTCCAAGCGCCGGTCGCAGGTAGGGAGGAAGCGAACTCTTGCGCGCCGTTTCCTCAATGAAGGCGACGCCCTGCATGATCAGGATACCGACGCCTGCGCAGATTGCGCCGAGCGCAATGGCCGGGATGTAATCCGCTGGCGTGATCGTCCCGATTTCACCGACTTCGATCAAAAAGCTGTCGCCGGAAAACCCGCGCGCCACGAAGGTTGCCACGATGGCCGAGACGACGACAGGCGCCAGGGCGACCATGCTGTAGGTGCCGATGATGAGCTCGAACGCATAGAAGGCGCCGGTGAGCGGTGCATTGAAGGCGGCGGCGATGGCGCCGGCGGCACCGCAACCAACGAGGACGCGCATGTCTTCCCGCCGCAATTTGAGCTTGGAGCCGAGCTTCGATGCGAGACCGGCGGAGAGCTGGGTGTAGCCGGCTTCCAGTCCGACAGAGGCTCCGAAGCCGTTGGAGATCAGGTTCTGCACCGCGACGATCACGCTGTCGGTCAGCGAGATGCGCCCGCCATAGAGCGCGTTGGCCTCGATGGGGTCAACCATTGCGCGCTTTCGCCGTCGCGACAGGATGAACAGGACGCAGCCAAGGACAATGCCGCCGACAATGGGCGCGCACAGGACGATGAGTTTGTTTTCGATCTCCGAGGCGCTCAGCCACTCGCTCATTTCGATGCCGAAGATCAGGCTGTGCAATGCCTTGGAAATCCAGCTCATGCCGCTGACCGCACAGCCTGCGCCGATGCCGATCAGAATGCCGGAAAAGATCAGTCCGATCTCGGAGCCGCGCGTGAAGGCCTTCCTTTTCAGGAGCTTGCCCCAGGTTTGGCCAAACTTGAATATCGCTCCGGGAGCCAGCGTCTGCATCGAGCCTGCAGCCTTCCTGTTCATGATTTTACATCAGCGCCAAACAGCGCCTATGCCTTGGGCCTCTCTACCCGGCAATTGGAGCCAAGGCGTCAAGTGTCAAGCGCGGTCAGTGCAAGCTGTGGGCGCTTATAGGAGTGGGAAAGCGACGATTTCATGAACGCGCGGTTCAGAAGCTGTTCAGTTTTCACTTCCTAATCTCCTCACTATCGAAACTGAGGTGACGATCATGAAGTCTATGTTTTTGGCTGCCGCAATCCTTGCTGCCGGCGCGGTTGCCGCCGAAGCGCAACCCATGCCCGTCGCACCAAAAGTCGTTCCGGCGAATGGTGCAGCATCTGGCTTGATTGAGAAGGTCGACTGGGCCTGCGGGCGCGGCTGGAGATTGAACCGCTGGGGTGAGTGCGTACCGCGCCGCCCACCGCCACCGCCGCGCTATCACCGCCCGCCGCCGCCACCGCCAGGCTGGGGTTGGGGCCCGCCGCCGCGCCATCATCACCATCACGGTGGGTGGGATCGCCGCTGGGGTGGTCCGCCGCGCTGGTAAAGTCCAACGCGAGCCGGGTGCAGGATCTGCTGCCCGGCTCCAGGGCCTGATATCAGCTCGTAATGCGCGATGAACTGATGATTTTCATGAAGAGCGCGCTCATGGCCTGGGATATGCCTTCCGACGGGCTGACTTCAAAGAAATAGCCGGAAGATGCGCAGCTCTGCATGCGTGAAGCGATCTCTGCCTGGAACGGGCTGATCCAGTCATTGTACCACTGGTTGGTCGGCAAAGGCAGATAGGTGGTATAGAGAACGGCGACCTTATAGCCCTGGTCCTTCAACGCCTGGCAGGCATCGGGATTGATGGGTTCCTGGCAACGTCCACCCGTCAGCTTCTTGGTGCAGCCAACAGGCTTGTAGCTGTCGTTGACGCCATCCGAGACAAAGAAGACGATTTTCTCCGGCGATGTCGAGGTGGCACCAGTGCCCGCCGGGCCGATGACTTTCGCGATGTTCTGCATCGCAAGGGTGAAATCCGTCTGCTGGTCGTTATTATAGCCCTGATAGGGGATCGACATCAGATCTATCATGCTGGCCTTGTTCTTGGCCGTCTTGAGATCCGAGGTCAGGTTCGCCACTTCCATCAGCTTCGTATCTTCCGCCTTCTGGCCGAAAGTATAGACCGCCATACGGAACTGATTGGACACCTTGCGCGCGCTCGTTGCCGTGTCCATCAAGGCGGCCGTTGCCTGCGCAACGACGTTGATGCGCGTCGTGACACCCAGTTGCTTGGCAAGATTGTAATAGCTGTTCGGGTCTTCGACGCCATTGTTGACGATATGGCAAGCGAAGGCGCATTTATCGCCCGTATTAGCCACCATGGTGGAGATGTCGGATGGCGTGGCCGCCACGCCCATGGAAGGCGTGTTGTCCAGCAACAGATAGAAATCGCGGTAGGTCGCCGTCTTATAGGCAGCGGTTGCCGTTCCGCTGATGGTGATCTTGTTTTGGCCGAGTGCCATCAGCAATGACGTCGGTACCTCTGCGGAATAGGTGATCTTTGACGTCAGGTCGACCCCTGATCGCGATACAGTCGCAGACACATTCGTCAGTGTGTAGGGTCTGTTGCCCGTTATTTCGCCGCTGAACAGGTTCTTGGCGTCGGTTTCCGCATCAAGGATTTCGCCATCACCGGTCATCGACATGGCTTTCTTGTAGCCGGCCGAGTTATCCGAGATTGCCGCCAGCGCCGCAGCGTCAGCGGCAGACTGAAGCTCGTTCTTGGCAGCCAGTGCATTGGCAAAGTCGACGCTCAAACCGGCAACGGCGGCAAGTGGAACCATGAGGAGCGCGCTCATGATCCCAAAATTTCCGCTGCGATCTTTCAGAATGCTTCGCATGGTTCTGTCTCAGGTTTCGGCAGTTCCCTCCGGTATTATGGTGCTGCAGTATAAATTTCATGAATCTAATGTTGTTCGACCTGATCGGAAACATCCATTGGTAATAATGGATGAATGGATAATGTTAATTTTGTTGCATCTCTCTGACGTAACGTAATTTTTGCTCAGGTTGCGCTTGGATTATTCTTTCGGTTGTGATTGTACACGCAATGCGGGTAGGTGAGCGCTTCTCATTGATAAGGAAGGGTCATGCTCAAGAGTTGAGCCATGCAGTAACCGGCCGCTTCATGAATACGGTTGCTCAGCTTCAGGTCGGTAACGCGAGATGCTCAACAGTTGCCCTATGATGCCACCGACGGCAGTGCAGTTCATGCGCGTCTGAGGGATGGACGAAGGACAGCCACCCTTGTGCTCGGCGCCTGTGGACGCGGCTGTTCACTGCGACCAGAGGTGAGCGATGAGCCTGGACTATTTGACTCGTGCGGTGAAGATGGGTCAGCGCAGCCGTCGGCGGATGCGCAAGCATGGCCAGAACATGAAGGGCGACAGGCTCTGGAGCCGGGAGGAGGAGGCGGTCCTCATTGCTCATCAAGGCGAGTACGATCTGATGAGCAAGCTTCTGCCGCACCGTTCGCGCGCCGCGATTGCCAGTCGCTGCCAGTTGCTGGGGCTTCGCCGGAAGATCCATGTCTGGACCGCCGCAGAGCTTGCAAAGCTGCGTCGGCTTTATCCCGTTGCCAGCGTCCAGGAAATCGAAGAGGCCTTTCCGCACTCCAGCTGGACGAATATCTGCCAGGTGGCGCGCTATCACGGATTTTGTCGCGCGGTCCGGTCAACCTACAAAAGCACAGGTCATCCCGCACTTGATGACGTGCGACAGCGTTGCCTGGAAATTCGCTGGACAATGAAGGATCTCGACAAGGCGGCTCGCACAGGTTGCTATTTTCAGCGCGCCGGATGGATCGGCAAGAAGATAAACTACCGGGCACTCGGGCGTGCCATAGAGGCCTTGGACGGCGTTATTGAATGCCGATGGAAAGAATAGCCTTGGCCCTCCGCCCTGCCCATGTTCACGGGGGCGAACAAAATTTCGTGCCCTAAAACCAAAAGGCCTTCAGATCGCTCTGAAGGCCTTTTTGAATGGGAATGGTGGGCGTGACAAGGATCGAACTTGTGACCCCTACGATGTCAACGTAGTGCTCTCCCGCTGAGCTACACGCCCTTCCGTGGCGGCGGATAGACCATAAAAGCGGCCGACCCGTCAACCGCTTTTTTGCATCTTCGTGACGTTTTTTTGAAGCGTCAGAAAGAAGCCCGGAAAACCGGGGTCAAGCGGCCAGAAGCTTGTTCACTTCGTCCACAAGGTCACGCAGGTGGAAGGGCTTGGAAAGCACCTTGGCGTCCTTCGGAGCCTTCGAATCGGAGTTCAGGGCAACGGCGGCGAAGCCGGTGATGAACATGACCTTGAGATCCGGGTCGAGTTCGGTGGCGCGACGCGCCAGCTCGATACCATCCATCTCAGGCATCACGATATCGGTCAGAAGCAGGGAGAACGGCTCCTCGCGCAGGCGGTCATAAGCGCTTGCTCCATTGTCGAAGGAGGTCACCTTGTAACCGGCCTTTTCCAGCGCCTTGACCAGGAAGCGGCGCATATCATTGTCATCTTCGGCGAGAAGGATCTTTTGCATCATCAGGACCGTTAATGGGTTTCTCTTGAATTAGGGCTTTGACGGTAGCTTTTCGCCAGTAAAAAACCGGTGAACGATAACCGTCAGATGCCTTCTTTATGGATTTACATAGTATGGACTTCGCAGCAGGCAACTGGCAACATGTCACCTTGAGTTGTTCACTACATGGTAAAGAACGAATGCAATGGGCTGATGGTCGGCTAGAACCCTTTGAAGTGCGGGAGCCTGAGCAGCAAACCATTCCCTTTGTCTTCAATTCCCCCCATAGCGGCCGGTTTTATCCACCGGAATTTCTGGCGGCGTCCCGGCTTGATTCCTTGAGTATCCGCAGATCCGAGGACCACTTTGTAGACGAGTTGTTCTCGGATGCGCCCCAACTCGGTGCGCCACTGCTGGTTGCCCACTTTCCACGCGCCTATCTGGATGTCAACCGCGAGCCTTACGAGCTTGACCCGCGCATGTTCGAGGATGCTCTGCCATCCTACGCCAATATCGGCTCCATGCGCGTTGCAGGTGGGTTGGGTACGGTTCCACGGATCGTTGCGGAGAACATGGAGATCTATGCGCGACGCATGCCGGTTGCGGATGCGCTGTCGCGCATCGAGGCGCTCTACAAGCCCTACCATGCGTGCCTGAGGCGCCTGATTGCTCGCACTCACGCCCGTTTCGGCTTTTCCGTCCTGATCGACTGCCATTCCATGCCGGGCAATATCCGCATTGCGGGCTCGGATACGCGGCCCGATTTCATCATTGGAGATCGCTACGGCACCAGTGCCTCCGCCGAACTGTCGCGTGCGGCCTTGCATATCCTGGAGGATCTCGGCTTCAACGCCGTTCGCAACAAGCCCTATGCGGGCGGCTTCATTACCGAACACTACGGCCGCCCGGTCCGTGGGCTTCATGCCCTGCAGATCGAGATCAACCGGTCTCTCTATGTGGATGAGGCAACGCTGGAAAAACGCGCGGATTTCGAGGTGGTCGCTGCGGCACTGTCGCTCTTCATGCGGCAGATGATCGATTTTGCGGACGAATTTTCGATCGAATCGACGCTCGCGGCAGAGTAGTTTTCGTTTCCTTTTTTATCATTCCTGCCCCGACGCTTGCGTGCGGGCAAAAAAAACCGCGCCTCACGGACGCGGCTAAGTCTAGGGAGGAAACACCCAAGGAGGGTATTTACAATCTTTCGACTGCAAAAATCACATTAATGACACATTGCCCAAATGTCAAGCATTCCTTTTTGGTGATCAAACTTAAGGCAGATGCATGTTGTGCCGTTAATTCGATGCGGTTGTGCTTGCTCCTGTCGGCCTTTCGACTAGAAAGGAGGACAAATTTTCGACCGGGGGAAACATGCTGCCAGATCGCGCCTTCTTCGATAGCCTAGCCGATGCCGCGCGCAGCCAGACGCTGCCTCGTTTCAGGGTCGGGACTGCGGTCGCCAACAAACTGCATGGGGGTTTCGATCCGGTGACCGAAGCCGACCAGGCGGCGGAACTCGCCATCCGGGAACTCATCATCAATTCCTTTCCCGACCATGGCATTCTGGGCGAAGAGCACGAATCGATCGGGCTTGATCGCGAGCATATCTGGGTGATCGATCCGATCGATGGAACTCGTGCTTTCATTTCAGGCGTTCCCGTCTGGGGTACGCTGATAGGCTTGCGTTCCGGCGGACGAGCCGTGATGGGACTGGTTGACCAGCCTTTCACCGGCGAGCGCTATTTTGCCGATGGGTCTGCAAGCTGGTATTCCGGCCCGGATGGTGCGCATCGTATCCAGGTGCGCGATTGTGGAGATATCTCCAACGCCATTCTGTTCACCACATCGCCGCACATCTTCTCGACCGCTGAGCGCAGCCAGTACGACCGCGTCGAGAGCAAGGTTCGCCTCTTCCGCTACGGCACGGATTGCTATGCCTATGCGCTTCTGGCGGCGGGGCATGTGGATCTTGTCGTCGAAAATGGCCTGAAGCCCTATGATGTCGGTGCACTCATTCCGCTGATCGAGCAGGCGGGCGGCATCATCACCACCTGGGATGGGGGTCGTCCGGAAGATGGCGGCAGCATCATCGCAGCCGGCAGTCGTGCGGTCTATGAGCAGGCCATGGACCTGCTGGCCGGGCGTTGACGATCACGCTCAGGCGGCTGTCTCGGAGAGATCCACCAGCGGTTCCGTGCCGGGCATGAAGGCCTGGATCGCAGCCAGCGCCTGGGAACGATAGATATCGCGCTCCTGAAAGATCTCGTGCCGGGCGCCGGTGATGGTAATGAGTTGTCCGGCCCGGAAGTTTCGCGACAGCCGTTCCTGATAGATGTAGGGCACGATACCATCCAGCATGGGTGCCAGGATGAGCGTCGGGATCGTTATCCGTGTCAGATGCGATTGTTCGTTGACCATGGAGCCCGCCATCAGGCTTTCGTGCAGCCATCGTGCCGTGGGCGCCCCGATGGTGAGGTCTGGCCTCGCCGCGACGATCGCCGCATTCCGGTTGAAGCGAACTTCATCCGATGTCAGCGGGTTATTGGCAAAGGGGCGATGACCTTGGTCCTTGCCCATCGAGACTGAGCCCAGCCCCACTCTGGATAATGTCGAGGTGAGGGGCCGCAGCCATTTTTCCGGCAAGGCCTGTCCGCCCAACCCGACGAAAGGTGCGGCGAGCGCCATGCGGTCGATCCGGTTGTTGAGGCGCGGCGCGGATGCCAGAGCAATCAGGGCTCCGGTCGAATGGGCAATCAGAAAGAAGGGCAGACGGGCATCCGGCAGCACGATGGTTTGCAGGAAGATTTCCAGATCGTGCTGATAATCCATGAAGCGGCGGACATAGCCTTTGCGTGCATCTTTCAACAGGCGCTCAGAGCCGCCCTGTCCGCGTAGATCGAAGGTCGCGACCCAGAGCCCCATGGCATTGAGATCGCGAATGGTCTCGAAATATTTCTCGATGAATTCATTGCGTCCTTGCAGCAGGACCACCGTGCCCTTGGCGGGAGAGATGGCTGACCGGAACAGGGCATAACGGAGGCGTGTGCCGCGAAAGCCCTCGAAATAGCCAGCCGTGCAATTGTCCGGGACCGGATTATCCGGCGTGGAGAAGAGAATGTCCGATCGGGAGACCTGAGCTTCGTCCATGGTGCCGCCTTGCTCTTTTTTGTCAGGGATAGGGGGTGCTGGCCGCCAGGTCAAAGAAAAAAGCCGGAACCGGTCGAGCCAGTTCCGGCGAGGGGGAATGACTGAAGAGAAGGGACGTGGCTTCAGTCGCCGGAGGCAGACCCATCCGGTTCGAGAGAAGAAATAGCCGGATCAATCTGAACAGGCCGGGAATGCCCCGTTCACCTGGAGTTCAGGCTTTCGCCAATGTCAGCTTTGCGGAAATTTCGAGAAAATTCGGAAAGGTCTTGAACGGGCAAAATTGGCTCACCATCTCAAGGTCACGGACGCCGCAAGGGTTCGTAATAACGGGGAAGCGTCGCCAGAATGGGTCGTTTCCCTTGCTTTGATTTTCGCAAACGTCGCTTCAAGGAGGACACTATGCGTCACGTTGATTTTTCGCCGCTCTATCGCTCTACCGTTGGCTTTGACCGTCTCTTTTCCATGCTGGACAGCGTTGGCCAACCGGAGCAGGCACCCAGCTATCCCCCCTACAATATCGAGCGGACGGGTGAAAACACCTATCGCATCACGATGGCCGTTGCCGGTTTCGACGAAAAGGAACTCAGCATCGAGGCTCATGCACACGTGCTGACGGTCAAGGGTGAGAAGTCTGAGGACGAGGCAGCCAACAAGACCGAATTCCTGTATCGCGGCATAGCCAAGCGCGCCTTCGAGCGCCGCTTCCAGCTTGCCGATCACGTGGAGGTTCAGGCCGCTTCCCTGAAGAATGGTCTCCTGCACATCGACCTTCTTCGCAACATTCCCGAGACCTTGAAGCCACGTCGCATTGCGATTGCGGCTGATATTGCCGAAGCGACCAAGACCATCGAGGCTCAGCCTGCGCCAAAGCAGGTCAACTGAGCCTGTAACAGGCAATTGATGAGCGATTGAAACTCGAGGCCCCTGCCGATGATCTCGGCAGGGGCTTTTTGGTGCCTGGACTTTACTGACCCTTGCTCACGCCGGTTTTGTTGCGAGGGCAGCCTCTGCCAACGCTTCACGCTCCGCCTTCTTGGCAGCATAACGCTGGGCGATGACGGCGCAGGCCATCAACTGGATCTGGTGAAACAGCATGAGGGGAAGCACAATGGCACCAATGCTTTGCCCGGCAAAGATGGCGCCTGCCATCGGGACACCGGAAGCAAGGCTCTTCTTCGATCCGCAGAAGGTAATGGTAATCTCGTCTTCCTTGTTGAAACCCAGCAGGCGGCTTCCGAACATCGTGATCATCAGGACGACGATGAGAAGCAGAATGTCGAGGGCGATGACAACACCGATGTCCTGCACCGAAAATGTGCTCCAGAGACCCTCATTCACGGACTCGCTGAACGCCAAGTAGACGACCATGAGGATCGAGCCGCGATCGACCGGCAGGAGAAGCTTCTTCTTTGAACGGATCCACTTGCCGATCCAGGGTTCCAGAACCTGCCCGAGAATGAACGGTGCCAGTAGTTGAAGAACGATTGTTTCCAAGGCGCCGAGGTTGAAGCCGGCGCTACCACCTGTGGTCATCAGCAGGCCGACCAGCAGAGGCGTCAGAAACATACCAAACAGGTTGGAGGCCGAGGCCGAACAAATGGCTGCGGGCACGTTTCCGCCTGCGATCGAGGTAAAGGCGATCGAAGACTGGACCGTCGAAGGGAGGACGCAGACGAAGAGAAGGCCGAGATAGAGCTCCGGCTTCAGGATTGTCTCCGGGATGAATCCAAGCCCCAGTCCCAGCAGCGGGAAGATGCCGAACGTCACGATAAGGATGGTGATATGCAGGCGCCAGTGCAGGATGCCGGCAATCACCACATCGCGCGACAGGCGCGCGCCATGCAGGAAGAACAGCAGCGCGATGGCGCAGTCCGTCGCATAGCCGAAGATCGTCGCGAATTGTCCCTGTGCGGGGAGAAGAGAAGCGATGATGACGGTTGCGACCAGCAGCAGGGTGAAAGTATCTGGCAGAAAACGGCGCATGATCTAGTCCATTCGAAAAACCAGATTTACGGATGAGTGATCATGAAGCAAAATGCAAACACTAACAGTTATCGTAGATCGTGATACGATGTTGAATCTGATCCATCTGGAAAGCTTTGTCTCTCTGCAGGAGAGCGGCAGTTTTACCGCCGCCGCCGATCGGCTTGGTATCGGTCAATCGACCGTCACCCAGCATATTCAGCGGTTGGAGAAAAGCCTGGGCAAACAGCTGATCGATCGAACCACGCATCGCGTTCAACTGACGACCGAAGGTGAGGCACTGCTGAGCTATGCGCGTGCCATGCTGGATCTCAACGGGAAGGTTCATTCCTTGTTTGGCGAAAACCGTTTGCGCGGGCGCTTGCGGCTTGGCGTTTCAGAAGATGTCGTTGCGAGCCGCCTGACGCTGATCCTGGAAGACTTCATCCGGCTTCATCCGCTGGTGGATCTGGAACTGACGGTGGCCCTGAGCTCACCCCTCTATCAGATGCTGGACGTCGGGGAGCTGGATCTCGTGCTGGCAAAACGCCATATTGGTGAAACGCAGGGGCGTCTGCTGTACCGAGAACCTCTCGTCTGGCTCGCGCGCGATCCGGAGCTCATCCGCTTGAAAGAGGGGGAGCCGGTTCCGCTGATCGCTTTTCCGACACCGAGCATTACGCGCAAGATTGCTCAAGACACGCTGGACCGCCACAAGATCCTGTGGCGCATCGTCTGCACCTGCGCCAGCCTGAGCGGACTCACGGCAGCGGCGCGCGCGGGAATGGGCGTTCTGGTGCAGCCGCGCAGCATGGCGCCCGATGGCCTGAAAGAGGTGTCGGGCGGCTGGCTCCCGCCTCTCGATGATGTGGAATTCGTACTCGTTCCCCGTCGTGGGGCGGATGCGGCTCTGGTGGAGGCATTGTCAGCGCTGATTGTCGCGCGTCTCGTCCCGCAGGCGGGGTGAAAAAGAGGTTGCCCGGAAGAGTTTCCGGGCGCCCTTGTTGCCCTCGGAACTTACTTCTCCGGCATCATGGATGAATGGAGATGATCGATCTTCCAGGCTCCGTCCTCGTATCGGTACAGGAAGCTGTAGCGCGCTTTCACATCAGTCTTCGCGCCGGTTTTCGCGTCCGTCAGCGTTACTGTCCAGGTGCCAAGACGCGATGCCGTGTTGCAGTCGATCTCGATTGTCGACGTATCGATCTTGCCGACGGGGCTGCTCTTCAGAAACCCGACGAAATAGTCATTCACCTCTGCTGGGGTTGTCCGAGGCTTATTGGAGACTGTAGCAAGCAGAACAGGTTCCTTGGTGAACAGTGATGTCACCTTGGCGGGGTCTTTGGTGGCCCAGGCATTGTTGAAGTCGGTGAATAGTGCCTCGATCTGGGCTGGTGTCGTGTCGGGGCAAGTGGCGGATTTCGCCTGCGCGACACTCGCTCCAACAATCGATGCTCCCAGAACCAGACTGCCGGCTACAAAGTACTTCTTCATTTATTCCGTCTCCGATGCTCGTTTATTGACATGAAGCATGTGGAGGCGGGTCTCTCGTCAAACAATAAGACTCTCAATAACAGGATATTACATTCCTGTTATGCGCATTATTTCTAATATATCGCAATTTTTCATTGTGTAGAATAAGAAAATACATAAGCATAATTCTGTTAAATTTTGGATATAATTGCGGCATACATATGCAGCGAAGGTAGGAGGGAGGCGTCTCCCACCTGTATCTCCCTTAAGCCTGCTGCAGGATGTCCAGAAAGCGATCCACGTCCTCGGTGGTCGTTGCGAAACTGGTAACAAGGCGAATGAGGGATTCGTCCTTCTGGATCGTCTCGGCCACATCTTTCGGGGTCGGCCATTCATAGAACTTCGCGCCCATGTCCTCTGCCAACTTGGCCGTGGCTCTAGGGATCACAGCGAAAACCTCATTGCTTTGAGTTCCCCATGCAAGCCGTGCCGTGTTGGATGCGGCGAGCCCATCGCGCAGTCTGTCGGCCATGCCGTTCGCGTGCCTGGCGAGATCCAGCCAGAGGTCATTGTCCAGATAGGCGGCTAGTTGGGCGGAGATGAAGCGCGACTTGGAGAAGAGTTGTGCCGCCCGCTTGCGAATGAACGGCATTTCACGTGCCTTGGCAGGATCGAAAAAGACGATGGCTTCGGCGCACCAGCAGCCATTTTTCGTGCCGCCGAATGAGAGAACGTCGACGCCGCGTTTCCAGGTCATTTCCGCAGGCGTTGCACCAAGCGCCACCAGGGCGTTGGCGAAGCGTGCGCCATCCATATGCACACCGAGGCCGTTTTCCCGGGCGATTTGCGTGAGCGTTTGGATCTCAGAAAGATCATAGACGGTGCCTTGCTCGGTTGCCTGCGTCAGCGTGACCGAGTTGGCGCGACCGTGGTGTACCGCATCCTGCGGAAAGCGGGCTATCTGCGCCTTCAGGCTTTCGGCATCCATCTTTCCGAGTGGGCCCGCGACTTCGATCATGCGCATCCCGGAGAAAAAGTCCGGAGCGCCGAGCTCATCCTCAATGACATGGGCCTCCGAATGGGCGAATGTCACGCCCCCAGGTCTGGCGAGGCTGGCGAGCGCCAGCGAATTTGCCGCTGTTCCCGTCGCGACATAGAAGACGGCAACGTCTGTCTCAAAGATGTCGCTGAAACGTGCTTCGATCGAACGGTCCAGTTCGCTGGTACCATAGGCGGATGCAAAGCCTGCGGCCTCCTTCGTCAAGCGTTCGCTGATCAGCGGGTGCGCGCCCGCCCAGTTGTCGGAGGCAAAGAACATGAAGTGACCTTTCATATGCGTCGGTAAGCGCCGGGAGACGGCGGTGGGAAAATTAGACGGATGCGCCGTTCGATCAAGTGTTCCTCACATACCCTTTGCCGGAACGGAATAGGTCGCAATGAAAATGCGACGAGACATGTCTTGGCCTAATTTTATTTCTGCTGTGCAGCACTCAAGATAACTTTCATGCCGTAATAAGCCTTCTTTTTTCGAGCCTGCGCCTTGCGCCTTGAACAGATGTCTGTCATAAAAAATCAGGAACTAGGACAGTTATCCTGTCCTATTTCGGGTCCCGGCACTGGTTGAAACTGTTAACCTTCAAGGGTTGGCCGTTTCAGGCGGTGCCTCTGCGGCGCGTCAAGCGACGCTTTTCTGGTTCAACCCTGATGCGCGTGTGCGCTGACAAGGAGGAAATGATGACGAAGGCTATATCCACCCCCGCTGACGGCAGCGAGACGGTGAAAGCGCTCATTCCTGCCCGTTTGTCGCCGTCCGGCCTGCCGCTCGCGCAGGGGCTTTATGATCCGCGTAACGAGCATGATGCCTGCGGCGTCGGCTTCATTGCGCATATGAAGGGTCAGAAGTCGCACCAGATCGTCAAGGACGGTCTGTTCATTCTGGAAAACCTCACCCATCGCGGTGCTGTCGGTGCCGATCCTCTGATGGGTGATGGCGCTGGCATTCTGGTGCAGATCCCGGATCGCTTCTTCCGCGAGGAGATGGCGAAGCAGGGCGTGACGCTGCCGAAGGCTGGCGAATATGCCGTTGGCCACATCTTCATGCCGCGCGACCCGGAGCAGATCGAGCACTTCAAGAAGGTGATGATTGAAGTCGTCGCCGAAGAAGGCCAGCAGTTCCTCGGCTTCCGCGATGTGCCTGTTGATAACTCGTCTCTGTCGAAGGCGCCGGAAATTGCTGCGACAGAACCTTATCACTGTCAGATCTTCATCGGCGCTGGCCGCGATGCCGCGACGAATCATGATTTCGAGCGCAAGCTGTTTTTGCTGCGCAAGGTCATTTCCAACCGCATCTACGACCAGTTCGGCGGTCAGGAAACCGGCTTCTATCCGGTCTCGCTGTCGTCCTCGACGATCGTCTACAAGGGCATGTTCCTGGCCTATCAGGTGGGTGCCTATTACAAGGACCTGAGCGATCCGCGTTTCGAGAGCGCCGTTGCCCTCGTGCACCAGCGTTTCTCCACCAACACCTTCCCGTCGTGGAAGCTGGCGCACCCGTATCGCATGGTCGCCCATAACGGCGAAATCAACACGCTGCGCGGCAATGTCAACTGGATGGCCGCGCGTCAGGCGTCCGTATCCTCGCCTTTCTTTGGCGACGACATCTCCAAGCTGTGGCCAATTTCCTATGAAGGCCAGTCGGATACGGCCTGCTTTGATAACGCCCTCGAATTCCTGGTGCGTGGCGGCTATTCCATGGCGCATGCGGTGATGATGCTCATCCCGGAAGCCTGGGCCGGCAACCAGTCCATGAGCCCTGAGCGCAAGGCGTTTTACGAATATCACGCAGCTCTCATGGAGCCGTGGGATGGTCCGGCTGCCGTTGCCTTTACCGATGGCAAGCAGATCGGCGCGACGCTCGACCGCAACGGCCTGCGTCCGGCGCGTTACGTCGTGACCTCGGACGACCGTATCATCATGGCTTCCGAAGCGGGCGTTCTGCCGGTGCCGGAAGAAACCATTGTCAAGAAGTGGCGCCTGCAGCCAGGCAAGATGCTGCTGATCGACATGGAAAAGGGCCGCATCATTTCCGATGAGGAAGTGAAGAGCGAACTTGCGACCAAGCACCCCTATCGCAACTGGCTGGACCGCACCCAGATCATTCTGGAAGACCTGAAGCCGGTGGAGCCGCGTGCGCTGCGCCGCGACGTGTCCCTGCTCGATCGTCAGCAGGCCTTCGGTTACACCTCGGAAGACACCAAGATCCTGATGTCGCCGATGGCAACGACGGGTCAGGAAGCGGTTGGCTCCATGGGCACCGACACGCCGATCTCGGCCATGTCGCAGAAGTCCAAGCTGCTCTACACCTATTTCAAGCAGAACTTCGCGCAGGTTACGAACCCGCCGATCGACCCGATCCGCGAAGAGCTGGTGATGAGCCTCGTCTCCTTCATCGGTCCGCGCCCGAACATTCTCGACCACGAAGGCATGGCCAAGGCCAAGCGCATGGAAGTGCGCCAGCCGATCCTGACCAATGGCGATCTGGAAAAGATCCGCTCCATCGGCCACGTGGAAGACCATTTCGACACCAAGACGCTGGACTTCACCTATGATGTGGAGCGCGGTGCCGAAGGCATGCCGGAAATGCTGGATCGCCTGTGCGAGCGTGCGGAAGCCGCTGTTCGCGGCGGCTACAACATCATCGTGCTGTCGGATCGCCAGCTCGGTCCCGACCGTATCGCCATTCCGGCGCTTCTCGCCACGGCTGCCGTGCACCACCACCTGATCCGCAAGGGTCTGCGTACCTCCGTCGGTCTGGTTGTCGAAACGGGTGAGCCACGCGAAATCCATCATTTCTGCTGCCTTGCCGGTTTCGGCGCGGAAGCCATCAACCCCTATCTGGCATTCGATACGCTGATCGACATGCACAAGAAGGGCGAGTTCCCGAAGGAAGTCTCCGAAGACGAAGTCGTCTATCGCTACATCAAGGCTGTCGGTAAGGGCATTCTCAAGGTCATGTCCAAGATGGGCATTTCCACCTACCAGTCTTACTGTGGCGCACAGATCTTCGATGCCATTGGTCTCGCTTCGGAACTGGTCAACAAGTACTTCTTCGGTACGGCCACGACCATCGAAGGCGTTGGTCTGGCTGAAATCGCGGAAGAAACCTTTGCCCGCCACAAGGCCGCTTTCGGAAAGGATCCGGTTCTGGCCTCCAACCTCGATATCGGCGGCGAATATGCCTACCGTATGCGCGGCGAAAACCACGCCTGGACGCCGGATGTCGTAGCAACACTCCAGCATGCCGTTCGCGGTAACAGCCAGGATCGCTATCGTGAGTTCGCCGAGATGGTGAACGAGACATCCGTACGGATGAACACCATTCGCGGTCTGTTCAAGATCAAGTCCGCCGACCAGATCGGTCGCAAGCCGGTGTCTCTCGATGAGGTCGAGCCTGCTGTCGATATCGTCAAGCGCTTCTCGACAGGTGCCATGTCCTTCGGCTCCATCAGCCGCGAGGCACATACGACACTGGCGATTGCGATGAACCGCATCGGTGGCAAGTCCAACACGGGTGAGGGCGGTGAAGAGAGCGACCGTTACATGCCGCTGGCGGACGGTTCGCAGAACCCTGAACGCTCTGCCATCAAGCAGATTGCGTCGGGCCGCTTCGGTGTGACGACGGAATATCTCGTCAATGCCGATATGCTGCAGATCAAGGTCGCCCAAGGTGCAAAGCCTGGCGAAGGCGGCCAGTTGCCTGGCCACAAGGTGGATGCGACGGTCGCCAAGACCCGTCACTCCACGCCAGGTGTCGGCCTCATTTCGCCGCCGCCGCATCATGACATCTATTCGATCGAAGACTTGGCGCAGCTGATCTTCGACCTGAAGAACGTCAACACGGATGCCGACATCTCGGTCAAGCTGGTGTCCGAAGTGGGCGTTGGAACGGTCGCTGCCGGTGTTGCCAAGGCACGCGCCGACCATATTACGGTTGCCGGTTTCGATGGCGGTACGGGTGCCTCTCCGCTCACCTCGCTGAAGCATGCCGGTTCCCCATGGGAAATCGGTCTTGCCGAAACCCAGCAGACACTGGTGCTGAACGGCCTTCGTTCGCGCATTGCCCTTCAGGTGGATGGTGGCCTGAAGACCGGTCGTGACGTGATCGTCGGCGCGCTTCTCGGTGCCGATGAATTCGGCTTCGCAACGGCTCCGCTGATTGCGGCTGGCTGCATCATGATGCGCAAGTGCCATCTGAACACCTGCCCCGTTGGCGTTGCCACGCAGGATCCGGTTCTGCGCAAGCGCTTCAAGGGCACGCCGGAACACGTCATCAACTACTTCTTCTTCGTCGCTGAAGAAGTGCGCGAAATCCTGGCCTCGCTCGGCTTCACCAAGCTGGACCAGATCATCGGCGCTTCGGAACTGCTCGAAAAGGATGAGATGCTGGCGCACTGGAAGGCCAAGGGCCTCGACTTCAGCCGCATCTTCCACAAGGTGGAAGCGCCGAAGGAAGCAACCTACTGGACCGAGCGCCAGAAGCACCCGATCGATGACGTGCTGGACCGCAAGCTGATCGAAAAGTCGATGCCTGCGCTGGAAAACAAGGAATCGGTGGTCTTCGAAGTGCCGATCAAGAACGTGGACCGCTCCGCCGGTGCCATGCTCTCGGGCGCGCTTGCCAAGCGTTGGGGTCACAAGGGGCTCAAGGACGACACGATCCATGTCACGCTGCGTGGCACGGCTGGCCAGTCCTTCGGTGCCTTCCTCGCACGCGGCATCACGTTTGATCTCGTCGGCGACGGCAACGACTATGTGGGCAAGGGCCTTTCAGGTGGCCGCATCATCGTGCGTCCGCCGGAGAACTCGAAGCTTGCTGCCGAACATTCTATCATCGTCGGCAATACGGTGCTCTACGGCGCAATCACCGGCGAATGCTACTTCCGCGGCGTGGCGGGCGAGCGTTTCGCCGTGCGTAATTCCGGCGCTGTGGCTGTCGTCGAAGGCGTGGGCGATCATGGCTGCGAATACATGACGGGCGGCATCGTGGTGGTTCTCGGCGAAACGGGCCGTAACTTCGCGGCCGGTATGTCCGGTGGCGTGGCCTACGTTCTCGACGAGAGCGGCGATTTCGCCAAGCGCTGCAACATGGCCATGGTCGAGCTGGAGCCGGTTCCGGAAGAAGACGACATGCTGGAGAAGCTCCACCACCATGGTGGCGACCTCATGCACAAGGGACGCGTGGACGTTTCCGAAGACATGACGCGCCACGATGAGGAACGTCTCTACCAGATGATTTCCAACCATCTCCACTACACGGGCTCCAACCGTGCCAAGGAGATCCTGGATCGCTGGAGCGAGTTCCGTCCGAAGTTCCGCAAGGTCATGCCGGTCGAATACCGCCGTGCGCTTGAGGAAATGGAACGGATGCGCATGGGCGTTGCGGCGGAGTAAATCGCCGCAGCCGTCATTCACGGATCAGACCGTTCGGTCGGTGCTTGAGCACTGCGTCGAACGGGAAGATCACAAGGGATCTGATCGTATCGATGTGGGCGCAAGTGGCGACGGTCGATACAGGGAGCTTCGGCTCCCATTTCGAAGTGAGGGATGAAACATGGGCAAGGTTACGGGTTTCATGGAAATCGACCGGCAGGTGGCAAAGTACCAGCCTGCGTCGGATCGTATTCGCCATTTCCGCGAATTCACCATTCCGATGTCGGATGCCGAAGTGACCAAACAGGCCGCGCGCTGCATGGACTGTGGCATTCCCTATTGCCATGGCCCGACCGGCTGTCCGGTTCATAACCAGATCCCGGACTGGAACGACCTCGTCTATAACAACAAGTGGGAAGAGGCGATCCGCAACCTCCATTCCACCAACAACTTCCCGGAATTTACCGGTCGCGTTTGCCCGGCGCCTTGCGAGGAAGCCTGCACGCTGAACCTGGAAGATGCGCCTGTCGCGATCAAGACCGTCGAGCAGGCCATTGCCGACAAAGCCTATGAACTGGGCTTTATCGCGCCGCAGCCGCCAACCATTCATACCGGCAAGAAGGTCGCCATTATCGGTTCCGGACCTGCCGGTCTTGCCGCTGCCCAGCAATTGGGTCGTGCTGGCCATGAGGTTCATGTCTACGAGCGCGAGAGCAAGCCTGGCGGTCTGTTGCGCTACGGTATCCCGGACTTCAAGATGGAGAAGAACTTCATCGATCGCCGCGTCGAGCAGATCAAGGGCGAGGGTGTTACCTTCCATTGCGGCGTGAACATCGGTGTCGACCTGCCGATGGAAAAGCTTCTCGCCGACCATGATGCAGTTGTCTATTGCGGCGGCTCCGAAACCCCGCGTCCAGCCGGTATTCCGGGTGTGGACCTGCACGGCGTCTATGATGCCATGCCATACCTCGTTCAGCAGAACCGCCGCGTCGGTCGTGAAAACATCGATAGCGTGGGCTGGCCGTCGGAGCCGATCCTGGCCGGCGCAAAGCATGTCGTCGTTGTCGGCGGTGGCGACACCGCATCGGATTGCGTGGGCACGGCTTTCCGCCAGGGTGCGGTGAAGGTGACCCAGCTCGACATTCGCCCCATGCCTCCCGAGAAGGAAGACAAGCTGGCCGTCTGGCCGTTCTGGGCCACAAAGATGCGTACCTCCTCTTCGCAGGCAGAAGGTGCGAACCGCGAATTCCAGGTCGCAACGCTCGAATTCGTTGGCGAAGACGGCCAACTGACCGGCGTTCGCTGCTGCCAGGTGGATGAGCGCCGCAAGCCGATTGCCGGCACGGACTTCATCATCAAGGCGGACCTCGCTTTCATCGCCATCGGCTTCTCCGGTCCGGCGAAGGATAGCGTCTTGAGCGATCTGGGTGACAAGCTGCAGCTGAATGTAGACCGCCGCGGTTCCACGAACGTGGTCGCGAACGAGAAGGACTACAAGACCTCGGTCGACAAGCTGTGGGCGGCCGGTGACGTTCGTCGCGGCCAGTCGCTAGTGGTCTGGGCCATTCGTGAAGGTCGTCAGGTCGCCCGTGCCGTGGACGAGGCCTTGATGGGTTCCTCGGTCCTGCCGCGCTAACGTCTTTACGTTCCGACAAAGAGTTACTACGGCCCGAAGCGTGGTACGCGAAGCCCAACCTCGCGTACCACGCTTCGGGTTATGATTTTTCTGTTCCGATCCGGAGGATTTGTCGATGAGCCTCAAACTCTATCTTGCCGGGCCGGAAGTTTTTCTCCCAAATGCCCGCCACATGCTGGACGCAAAGGCCGCTATGGCGCGCGAGTTCGGGTTCGAGCCCATCTGCCCTGGCGATGTTACGATTGAGCCTGCCCCGACTCGTCATGAGTTCGGCCTGAAGATCAGTGCCGTCGATGAAGGCATGATGAACCGCGCCGATGGGATCATCGCCAATCTCACGCCGTTTCGGGGTATTGCCGCCGATGTCGGCACCGCCTTCGAGCTTGGCTATGTCTGTGCGCAGGGCAAGCGTGTTGCCGCTTACACGAACATGACGGCAAACCATTTCCAGCGTACGCGGGAATTCTACAAAGGTGAGATCGCGGAGGGACCAGATGGACGCAAACGCGGCCCGGACGGCCTGTCGCTCGAGGATTTCGACATGATCGACAATCTGATGCTGCATGGCGGCATCGAGCGGCGCGGCGGCTTCATTGCCGTGCATGATGCACCACCTGACGCGCTCTACACGGACCTGACAGCGTTCCGGTCCTGCCTGGATTGGTATGCGTCACGGTGACGTGGGGTTCAGCCTGACATTGTCAATACGGCCAACAGGGGCATCGGGCAGGAAGCCTTTGGTCAGCAACAGGTTCTGAGGTGTTTCCCGGGCCACCGGCTTGATGGTGGAGGCTCCGAGCAGTTCCTTGCCACCGTCCAGTTCGGGATCGGAGAGATTGATAGGCTGGCTTGGCATCTTCGCTTCTACTTCCGGCGGCAGGCTGGAAAGCAGCGGCAGATCGCCTGCATCCAGGCGGATCAGATCTCCGACCGACAGATCGCCCAGATGGCGCTTGGCCAGTTTTTCCACGTAGAAGGCCAGCTTGCGTTTGCCCGCATCGGTAAAGCTCACACCATCCGTGCCTCTCAGGCGGGCCGGCTGGCCGTTCACGTCCGATCCTGTCACGATGAACTGACCGCTTTCATCGACGAAGCCATCCCAGATATCGACGAATTCTCCGCCCACTTCCTCGACATTCGACCTGTAAATGCCGTTCAGCGTCACGGCATCGGCTGTCAGTGACGGGGATTCGAATGCCGCAAGGCCGACCCAGAGAAGCGGGATCTTGCGATCCGTCACCATTTTCGCGAGGCGTGTGACGCGCTCTTCATATTCCTTCAGCCAGATATCCGTGCGGAAACGCTCCCGCTCGGCACCCACCTGCATGGACTGCCGGTCATTTGCGCCCAGCATCACCACCACGATCTGCGGCTTCTCCTGCTCCAGCATGCGGGGCAGTTCACTCAGCCAATCATAATGGTCCTGCCGGACGAGACCGGAAGCAACAGAGCCCTTGGCGATGACCTTGACGGAGGGATCCTGCTCGAAAGCGGTTTCCAGTCCCTGTCCCACACCCATGGCGCCGAAATCTCCAACCACCAGGATCTTGCGGGCGCTGTCCATTTTCTCAACGGCTTCCGGCTGCGGTGCTGCGGCCGGAGGCTTGACAGGTGTTGGTGCAGCCGGTCGCGCCGCGCCCTGCGGCCTTACCCGCTCCGGGCGAGGGCGCATCTGGATGATGGAGCTTTCGGGACGGCGCCGTTCATTGCCGAACAACATGTCGAACAGGGTGCGTCGCTGTTCCTGCGCTACGCCCACGCCCGCGGGCAGGGCCATCAACACAATGAGGGCCGTGGTCAGGAGGCGGCGAGGGAGCCTGCGCTTGGAAGTCATGTCTTCGGCCCATTCTCGATAAGCTGGTCCCATCCATCGGGACCGATGCCCGCGCGACAAAGCCGTGCGGGCCATGAGGTCAAGTCTGCGGGAATGTGGTCACTTCCGCAAGGCTTTCAACAGTCCCTTGGACGGTTCGCCATCCCGCTCCATGCCGAGGCGTGCCTGAATGGCGGCAATGGCAGCCTTCGAACCGGAGCCGAAGTTTCCGTCGATTTCGCCATCATAATAGCCCAGTTCCTTGAGGCGGCTCTGCAATTCAAACTTTTCCTTGATGTCCAGCGTATTGTGAGGACGCGGCCAGGATTGCTGCATGCCGCCGTAACCGGCGATCTCGTCGGCCAGCAGACCAACGCCCAGCGCATAGGAGTCTGCTGCATTGTAGCGCTTGATGACAGTGAAATTGGTCATCATCAGGAATGCGGGACCTTCCGCTCCGGCGAGCAATTTGAGCGTGGCGCGATCATTGGGGCGAGGGAACGCCTTGCCATTGGCGCGCACGAAACCAAGCTTCGCCCATTGCACCAGCGTTTTCGTCTGGCCTGCATGGCGCGCCGCACCGGCAGGCGATACGGCCTCATAGCCCCAGGTGGAGCCGGTCTGCCAGCCGTTTTTCGCAAGAAGATTGGCGGCGGTTGCCAGAGCGTCAGGGATGGAGCTCCAGATATCGCGACGGCCATCGCCATCGGCATCAACGGAGTAGAGAAGATAGCTTGTCGGTATGAACTGCGTATGCCCCATGGCACCTGCCCAGGAGCCAGTCAGATGCTTCGGTGTCACATCGCCAGATTGCAGAATCTTGAGGGCAGCAAGCAATTGCTTGCGGGCAAAATTGGCTCGTTTCGGGTCACCCCAGGCAAGGGTCGCGAGCGCTTGCGGCACGTGGTGAAGACGGTCGTGGTTCTGGAGGGCCGCCCCGTAATTCGTTTCCATCGACCAGATGGCCAGCAGGATATATTTGTCGACGCCGAAATGGCGTTCCAGCGCCGTCAGCGTGCGGTTGTGCTTGGCCAGCATCTCGCGCCCAACCTTTACGGTGTACGGGTTTACGCGGGAATCGAGATAATCCCAGATCTGCGCCTTGAACTCGGGCTGATAGCGTGCCTTTTCCAGCACTTCCTCATCCGGGCCGGTGATGCCCGCAAATGCCTGGTTATAAGTGGATTTGCTAATCCCGCTCGCCGCAGCCGTTTCATAGAATTTGGCGACCCATGCCTTGAAACCGGCGTCGGCCTTGGCATCTATCGCAGAAGTCGCAACGACAACCGCTGCGATGGCGGAGAGGGCAAAGCGTCTGGCGCTGAATTTTTTCATCGGCGGAGTGTTCCTTGTTCTATCCGGTCTCAAATTTGCCAGGATCGGGAACGACGCCCTGACATTGAAGCAACAGGGTAGACCGACAGTGTCAACAAATTCTTTACCATGTGGACACTCCTCTGTCATTGTTTGTGAAAAGGTAGTGATTGGCTGCTAAGGCGAAGGCCATGGCACCCTCATAGGTTTGTGCTTGAAGGAGGCATGAGTGGGACAACAGAAGATCCGTAAAGCCGTATTCCCCGTTGCAGGTCTTGGAACGCGCTTCCTGCCCGCGACCAAGGCTGTTCCGAAGGAAATGCTGACGGTCGTGGACAAGCCGGTCATCCAGTACGTTGTCGATGAAGCGGCTGCGGCCGGCATCGAGCACTTCGTATTCGTGACAGGTCGCGGCAAGGGCGTCATCGAAGACTATTTCGACATCCAGTACGAGCTGGAGCAGATGCTGCGCGAGCGGAACAAGAATGCGGAACTGACGCTGCTTTCCGACCTTCTGCCGACTGCCGGTACTGCAAGCTTCACCCGCCAGCAGGTTCCGCTTGGCCTTGGCCATGCCGTTTGGTGCGCGCGCGATATCGTTGGCAACGAGCCATTTGCCGTGCTGCTGCCGGACATGATCATGGCGTCTGAAAAGAGCTGCCTCAAGGGGATGGTCGAGCTTTACGACAAGACAGGCGGCAATGTTCTGGCGGTCGAGGAGTGCGATCCTGAGCTGGCGCACAAGTACGGCATCGTCGGCATGGGCGACAAGGTGGGCGAAGAAGGCTTCAAGATCACGCAGATGGTGGAGAAGCCTGCCAAGGGCACTGCCCCTTCCAACTTCTTCATCAATGGTCGCTACATCCTGCAGCCCGAGATCTTCAAGATCCTCGAGACCCAGGAGCGTGGTGCGGGCAACGAAATCCAGTTGACGGACGGCATGCTCGCGCTTGCCAAGTCGCAGGAGTTCTCGGCCTATCACTTCAAGGGCGAGACCTTCGACTGTGGTGCCAAGGATGGCTTCATTCTTGCAAATCTTGCCTTCGCCTTGAAGCGCGACGACATCCGTCCGTTGATCGAAGGACCGCTGAAGGCCATCACATCGAAGATGTGAGCTTGCATTTCGTGAAAACGAAAAGGGCCCCGGAAGTGATTCCGGGGCCTCTTTTTATCGCCTGAGGGTTAGTTCATCGCCTGAGAGTCAGGCCGACGCCGGCGCGCAACTGCTTGCTGTCGGTTCCGCCCGGATTGTCGGTGAACTCGTAGCCCAGGTTGGCAGTGGCATCGAAATAGCGATTGATATTCCAGATGACACCGGTTCCAAGAGACCAGTTCAAGGCGTTTTGCGTGCTTGGGTAATCGCGCACCGTGGACGAGGCGGTCAGTCGGCCTGTCAGATCGTTGCGGATTAGATGCGAGAGGCCCGCACTCAACTGATAGTCAACCCAGCCGCTTTGACCTGCTGCCGTGGCGTCCTGCACCGTCGTTCTGAGACCCAGATCCACGTCTGTCCCGCGCTGGGGTGACCAGAGCAACGTCCCATCCACTGTAAAAGCGTCGATGGATTTCAGGCGGGCATCCTCATAATCGACGATGGCATAGCCAAGGCCCAGTTCGCCGCGCAACTTCTCTCCAAGATCGAGTTGCACGCCTGCACGGCCGCCGTAGCTCCAGGAGGATCGGGCATAACCCAGCCGGTCGACATCGTCGTCGTAGAGCGCACGTCCGAGAGTAGCCTCTATGAAGGGGATAAGAGCAGGCGAAAGCTCGTAGCCGACACGGATGCGGCCTTCGACAGCGTTGCGATCCCGGTCGCTGAGGCTGAGCGAGCGACCATCTGCAAAGCGGGCAGAGCCGTAGAGTGTGCGTGTGCCGGTCAGCGCTGCGGTCCCGCGCAGAATTCCGAAGTCGCGTTCGATCGTGCCGCCCAACGAGAAACGGTCGACGCGCGCCTGTTCCACGGTACCGGCAATCGCGTTTGGGTCGCTCGCATCCTCACGCTCGAAGGCGTAACCGGCAAGAACATGGGCGACGGTCTGGTTTGACAGATCCAAACGCAAATCGGCGTCCAGCCGCGCATTCGGTTCGGTCTGACCGGTGCCGCTGATGTTTTTCTGGAAGGTGCCCGCGCCGGTGATGGTCAGCGCGTGGCGCGCCCAATCGGAGGTCAGCGTTCCATTCAGCGTGGTTGCAAGATAATTTCGGCGGCTAGTATTGGAGCCGCTACGGGTCGTTTCAGAATTGACGCTCTGGTTCACGCTTGGCCGAAGCGTGAAAGTGCCAAGCTTTACCCCCAGGCCATCGCCGCGGCGTGCAGACGTATCCCCGCCCTCGATCGCTTCTTCTGCTGCGTTCTGCTGCGGTACGGTGAGCTCGCCCAGATCGTCGGCGATGAGACCATCCGCCTGATTGAGCGGTGTACCCTGCAGCATGTTGGCTCCCGCACGCAGGGGGGTGGTGGCAAGGCTTGTCGTGCCGGTAGCGGTTGAAGACAATCCGTTGCCGGTTTGGTCCAGTGGGTCCGCTGAGCCGCTGCCTGCCAGTGCCGTGTTGCTTGCGGAGTAGGGATCGGTCGGGCTGGAAAGCGGATCGTTCGCGCCGCCGGTACTGGTGCCTGTTCCTGTGCTGCGGGTGGGAAATGTTTCGTTCAGCGTGCTCAAGCCGCCGGTGCGTGCGGTGCTTCCGCTGCTGGCCGTCGCATTCGTATTGCGATTATTGGCGGATTGCGCTGCTGCGATGGTCGGAATGGCTAAAATGGTTGACGCAAGCAGGGTCAGCGTAGCGCCAAGGCGCCGCTGCCGCAAAGCATCGTTTGAAATGCGTTTCGTCATGGCGCCGACTGGGCTCCCAAATATTCTTACCCATTCGTAAACCCTTGTGGTTAACGATTGGTTGATTTCCCTTTTGCGGAGCTTGATTGGCCGCATGGACATTTGGTCGGTTCGCGGCTATGGCTCCCGCCCATGATGAGCGAGACCAGATCCTTGACCTTGACCGATCCTGTTCATTCAGCGCTGCGAACGCTGGCCACCGAAAAGCGGGGGCTTGAGGCGCTGGAGGCGGCCCTGCAGAACGGGCTTGCCGAACCGTTGACGCGCGCCGTCGAGCTGATCTCGAACATCACCGGTCGAGTGATCGTGACGGGCGTTGGCAAGAGCGGTCATATCGGCGCCAAGCTTGCGGCCACCTTCGCCTCTACTGGAACGCCCGCTTCCTTCGTCCACGCTGCGGAAGCCAATCACGGCGATCTCGGGATGATTGCGGGAAATGATCTCGTGATTGCGCTGTCGAAGGGCGGAGAAAGCGCGGAACTGCGCAATATTCTCTCCTACACGCGGCGCTTCTCGATTCCGCTGGTCTCTCTCACCTGTTCACCTGAATCTTCGCTTGCTCGCGCTTCCGACGTGGTTCTGCTGCTGCCGAACGAGGAGGAAGCCTGCCCGCATGGGCTTGCCCCTACGACCTCGACGCTGATGCAGTTGGCGATCGGCGATGCGCTGGCGATTGCGTTGCTTGAGGCGCGTGGCTTTACCGCGACCGACTTCCATACTTTCCACCCGGGCGGAAAGCTGGGCGCTGGTCTGACGCATGTGAAGGATATCATGCATACGGGGGAGCGCCTGCCCCTCGTGCCATCAGGAACCTCAATGCCGGAAGCCGTGCAGGTTCTCTCCCGCAAGCATTTCGGCTGCGTCATCGTTCTGAACGAAGAAGGCACCATTGCCGGTATCGTGACCGAAGGCGACATGGCGCGAAACCTGACGCGCAATCTGGGCGAGCTGACGGTCGATGACGTGATGACCCGGACGCCGAAGACTATTCCCCCGGAAACACTCGCGACAGCAGCCCTTGCCCTGATCAACAAGCACAGCATCGGTGCATTGATCATTGCCGATGCAGAAAAGCGCCCGCTTGGTCTCGTCCATTTCCACGATCTCTTGCGGATCGGCGTGGCCTGATCAGGCCACCGGTTCCACGATCAGTTCGCTGCCGCTCCAGTGTGCGACGCGCACGCGCATTCCCGCCGGAAGGTCCGGGCCGCTGACCGGCCACCAGGTATCGTCAAGGCGGATCCGGCCTCGCCCTTCGCGGATGGGTTCCGCCAAGGTGGCCGTTCTCCCAACCAAGCTTTCGCCCCGGCGGTTGAGCAGTGGTTGGTCGGTCTTTGCATCGTCGCTTCCGTAGAAACGCCGGCCGATCAGCGTGATGATCACCGAAAGGCCCGCGAAGAGCAGCAACTGGATCTGCCAGCTCCAGAAGGCCTGTTCCCAAACGAAAAGGGAGGCCGTACCCATGACAAGGGCGGCCAGACCGATCCAGATCAGGAAGACACCGGGTGCGGCCAGTTCCGCGGCCAGAAGCACAAATCCCAGGATCCACCAGTTCCAGGGACCAAGGGAAGCGATCATGCTCGCGATCATAGGTCGCTCTCGGGATTACGGTTGAACGGATTGACGGCGGGCGTGGTGCGCGGCTGATTGCTGACGCGGCGTGCCGTGTCGCGAGGTGTTTCGGATCGTTCGCCGAAGACCTCGCGAGCAATGGCGCCGATGCCGCCCAGAGAGCCGATCAGGGACGAGGCCTCCATCGGCATCAGCACGATCTTGGAATTGGATGCGGTGCCGATCGAGGCCATGGCTTCTGTGTATTTCTGTGCGACGAAATAGTTGATGGCGTTCACATCGCCTGCGGCAATGGCCTCGGACACCATGCGCGTTGCTTTCGCTTCGGCTTCTGCCAGACGTTCGCGCGCTTCGGCCTGCCGGAAGGCCGCTTCCTTTTCGCCCTCTGCCTGAAGAACGGCTGCCTGTTTTGCACCTTCTGCCCGCAGGATGGCGGCATTACGCGAGCCTTCCGCTTCCAGAACCTGCGCGCGCTTTTCACGCTCCGCCTTCATCTGGCGTGCCATGGACTGAACGAGGTCGGCTGGCGGCTGGATATCCTTGATCTCGACGCGCGTGACCTTGATGCCCCAGGGCTGGACGGCTTCATCCACGACGCGCAGCAGGCGTTCGTTGATGACCTCGCGGTTAGAGAGCAGTTCATCGAGATCCATGGAGCCCATGACCGAGCGGATGTTGGTCATGGTCAGGTTCTGGATTGCGTTCTGCAGGTTCGAGATCTGGTAGGCGGCCTGCGCCGGGTTCAGCACCTGGTAGAAAGCCACCGCATCGGCAGAGACGCTGGCATTGTCCCGGGTGATGACTTCCTGTGTCGGTACGTCCAGAACCTGCTCCATCACGTTCATCTTCGCACCGATTTTCTCGATGAAGGGCGTGATGATGTTGAGGCCCGGATCGAGCGTTCGGGTGTATCGGCCAAAGCGCTCCACCGTGTAACGATAGCCCTGCGGCACTGTTTTCACGGCGGCAAACAGCACCAGTATGACGATCACCACGGCTGCGATGACGACGATATCGAAACCAGACATAGGCATGGTTGTTCTCCCGCGCTTTCTACTCTTCCTGCCCGTGTAAACCTTATCGCACCAACCTGCCAGCGTCATGACAGCGCAGTGCTTGCCAAAGACGCGCTCCCTGCGCTAACAGGCGCGCAGGTAAAACTCCGGTCGCAGCCTACCCGGTAAAAACAAGGAACACGATCATGAAGACCCTCGTCGTCTGCTCCGGCGGACTCGATTCCGTTTCGCTTGCCTACAAGATCGCGGCGGAACAAACCCTCATTGGCCTCATCTCCTTCAACTATGGCCAGCGCCATTCCAAGGAAGTGGACTTCGCCGCCAAGGCTGCAGCAAGACTTGGCGTGCCGCACGACATTATCGATATCACCCCCATCGGCAAGCACCTTACCGGGTCCGCGCTGACCGATGACGTGGATGTGCCGGATGGTCATTATGCGGAAGAAACGATGAAGATCACTGTCGTTCCGAACCGCAACGCCATCATGCTGACCATTGCCTTCGGGCTTGCGGCAGCCCGGCAGGCTGATGCGGTCGCCGTGGCCGTCCATGGCGGTGACCACTTCATCTACCCCGATTGCCGCCCCGGTTTTATTAACGCCTTTCAAACCATGCAGAACGCGGCGCTGGAAGGCTATGCCTCGGTGACGCTGTTGGCTCCCTTCGTGGAGGTTCCAAAGTCAGAGATCGTGCGGGAAGGGGCGAAATACGATACGCCGTTTGCCGATACCTGGTCCTGTTACAAGGGTGGCGCGAAACAGTGCGGGCGCTGCGGCACCTGCGTGGAACGGCGCGAGGCTTTCCATCTCGCCGGGATCAATGACCCCACCGAGTACGAAGATCCGGATTTCTGGAAAACCGCGACGGCGGGCTTTGAAGCGCGGGAGGTCTGAACCATGTTCCGCATCACCAAGGAATTCCATTTCTCCGCCTCACACCGGCTGGACCATCTGCCGGAAGACCATCAGTGCAATCGTCTCCATGGTCACAACTACATTGTGGTGGTGGAACTGGCCGGGGAGAGTTTGAATGCCGATGGTTTCGTGCGCGATTACCACGATCTCAAGGCGCTGAAGACCTATATCGATGACCAGTTCGACCATCGTCATCTGAACGATGTGCTGGGTCACGGCTACACGACCGCGGAGAATCTCGCCCGCCATTTCTATGAGTGGTGCAAGGCGCGCTTTCCGGAAACCTCTGCCGTCAAGGTTTCGGAAACGCCGAAGACCTGGGCGGAGTATCGCCCGTGAGCGGTGACTTGATCCGGGTTTCGGAAATCTTCGGCCCAACCATTCAGGGCGAGGGCGTGTTGATTGGCCAGCCGACGGTTTTTGTCAGAACCGGCGGCTGCGATTATCGCTGTTCGTGGTGCGACAGCCTGCATGCTGTCGAGAGCGCCTATCGCGACACGTGGACTGCGATGAGTGTTCCAGACATCTGGGCCGAGGTCGAACGGCTTTCGGGCAAATCCCCGTTGATGGTGTCCCTTTCCGGCGGTAATCCGGCGATCCAGCCTCTAGGCCCATTGATCGAGCACGGAAAGAGGCGCGGTTACCGGTTCGCTCTCGAAACGCAGGGCAGTCTGGCGAGAGATTGGTTTTCGAGCCTTGATGTGCTGGTTCTTTCGCCCAAGCCGCCCTCCAGCGGAATGGAGTATGACCGGCAGACGCTTGTTGATTGCACCGCCCGGGCTGGAGAAGGCCCGCGCGTGGTGCTGAAATTCGTCGTGTTCGATGAGGCAGATTATGCCTTCGCCCGCTCGGTTTCGGCAGGATTTCCGCAGCTTAGCGTCTATCTCCAGCCCGGAAACCATACCCCACCGCCGCCCGATGCGGAGGATTTCCCCATCGATGTGGAAGGAATCATGGGCCGTATGCACTGGCTGATCGACCGTGTTATGGCCGATCGCTGGTTTGCCGCAACGGTTCTGCCACAGTTGCATGTGCTGCTCTGGGGAAACCGGCGCGGCGTTTGAAAATAAAAAAATCCGAAGCCTCTTTGATTCGAATTTTAACGATTCGCTTAAGTGCTGATTAGCCCCCCGGTCCTAGGGTCCGGCACCTGACATGAATCAGTTGAGAGGAATTCGGAATGATTCCGACGCCATCCATGGCACTTCGGGCCGTTCGCGGTTCGTTGGTGGCCAAGATTTTTGCCGTTTGTTTTCTGGCCATTCACCTGCCGCTCATTGCCATGATCGCCTATCTTGGTAGCGGCTTTTCAACCAATCCCGGCCCCGTGCTCACCATTTTGCTGGCTGCGACCTTGATCGGGACGATCACCTGCCTGTCCACACTCTGGTGGTTCATCCGCCCCTTGCGCAATCTGGCAAGCGCTGTGCAGCAATATCAGGCGGACGGGACGCCTGTGAGACTGCGCCTTGCCCAATCCGATGAAATTGGTGTCGTTGCCAACACGGTTGCCACGACGATTGCGGAACTCGATGGCGTGATGCGCAAGCTGCGCCAGCAGGCATCCACCGACCAGTTGACGGGACTTGGCAATCGCCGATGGCTGACAGAACGCATCGCGATCGAACAAACGCGGGCGGAGCGGGAAAAGGCTCCCATTTCCGTCGTTCTGTTCGATCTCGATCACTTCAAGAATATCAACGACAGCCACGGTCATGATGTGGGCGACAAGGTTCTGATGGCCGTTGGCGAAGTCATTCGCGACAACCTGCGCCGTTACGATCTTGCGGCGCGAATCGGCGGCGAGGAATTTTGTCTGGTTCTGCCGAAGACAAGAGCGAGTGAGGCTGCTGCGATTGCCGAGCGGTTTCGGGCGCAGTTCGAAAAGCTCTGGATAGAGCCTCTGCGGCCCGGTCGCGTGACCGCGTCGTTCGGCGTTTACGAGGCAACACCCGCCGATAGCATGCAGGCCATGCTTTTGCAGGCCGACCGGGCGCTGTATCGCGCAAAGGAGACAGGTCGAAACCGCGTTCAAAGCGCCGGTTGGCCGGCGGAATCGCGGTGAAATGTTAAAATGCCCGGCTAGCCGGGCATTTTCACTGCTTTTGGATCATCAGATCCAGCCTTTGAGTTCCTGGCGCGTGATGTGCTCGATCACGCGCATGCCGTCTTCGCTGTCGTTCAGGCAGGGAATATGGGTGAATTTCTCGCCGCCATTGTGCAGGAAGTCCTCGCCCGCTTCTTCCGCAATTTCTTCCAGTGTTTCAAGGCAATCGGAGACAAAGCCGGGGTTGAGGATGGCGATGCGCTTGGTGCCTTCCTTGGCCAGTTTCTCGACCGTTTTGTCCGTATAGGGCTGTAGCCACTCTTCCGGTCCGAAGCGGGACTGGAAGGTAACCATCAGCTTTTCCTTCGGCCAGCCCAGCCGGTCGCGCAGCAGGCGTGTCGTCTTGTAGCACTGGCAGTGATAGGGATCGCCCTTCTTGAAGTAGGACATGGGAATGCCGTGATAGGAGGTGATCACCAGTTCCGGTTCCCAGTCCAGCGTCGCCAGATGCTTCTCGATCGAGTTCGCCAGGGCATCGATGTAGACCGGATCATCGTGATAGCGCGGCACGGTGCGCAAGGCGGGCTGCCAGCGCATTTTCAGAAGCGCCTTGAAGGCTTCGTCGTTCACCGTGGCCGTGGTCGCGGCAGCATATTGCGGATAGAGCGGGAAGAGCAGGATCTTTTCGCAACCCGCCTTCTGCATCTCGTTCATCTTGGCCTGGATGGCCGGCTGGCCGTAGCGCATGGCCCAATCCACATGCACATGTGGCATGTCCTTGAAGCGCTCTGCCAGGATTTCCGCCTGATTGCGCGTGTAGGTGCGCAGGTAGCTTTCATCCAGCTCCTTGTTCCAGATCGACTCGTAGGCCTTGCCCACCTTTTGCGGACGACGGTTCAGCACGATGCCGTAGAGGATCGGATACCAGAACAGGCGCGACCATTCGATCACGCGCTTGTCGGTCAGGAACTCGGCCAGATAGCGGCGCATGGATTTGTAATCCGTGCCATCCGGCGTGCCGAGGTTTACGAGCAGGACGCCCACCTTGCCGAACCGAACCGCAGGGTGATCTGAGGGCAGGTGGCCTGCTGCAGCATTCATCATCAAACTATTCCCCGGAAAACTATTGAGACCCGGCCTCAATACGCACAGTTTCCATCAACGGTTCTATTTAGAAACAAAAAGCGGTCCGGGAAAGCCCCGGACCGCTCATCGGTTTGTGGCAAAACGTCTCTCGACTTATTTCGCCGGAATCTGCAGTTCGGAGCCGATCTCGATCAGGTTCGGATTGCGGATCTTGTTGGCGTCCGCAATCTTCTTCCAGTCCTCGCCGTCGCCGAGCGTGCTTTCGGCGATCTTCCAGAGCGAGTCACCCTTCATGACCTTGTAGGTCTTGGGCGCTGCCGGAGCGGCCGCAACCGGTGCAGCAGCAGGGGCTGCCGGTGCCGGTTTTGCCGCAGCAGGCGCCTGTGCCGTTGCCGCAGGCGCAGCCGGTGCTGGCGTTGCAGCTGGTGCCGGTGCCGGTGCTGCAGGCGCTGCAGGAGCCTGTGCGGTTGCTGCCGGAGCAGCAGGAGCCGGAGCCGTTGGAGCAGCAGCAGGCGCTGGTGTCGCGGCAGCGGTTGCCGGAGCGGCTGGAGCCGCAGCAGGGGCGGGAGCCTTGGCCGGAGCAACGTAATCAGCCGGGGTCGTGTCGGTGATGCGACCGTCGGTGTAAGGCTTGTAAGGATTGTTCGCGGTCAGATAGTCGGCAACCGTCTGCTCAAGGTTCGGACCAAAATCGTAGGGGTTGATGGCGTTGGTCGCAAACATCTTGAAGCCATCGCCGCCGCCGCGCACGTAGTTGTTGGTCACGACGCCGTAGGTCTTGGCTGGATCGAGCGCAACGAACTTGTCGCCTTCCTTGACCTGAACGTCGCCAACGCGGCTACCGACCGGCTTGGAGCGATCGAACGAGTATTTCATGCCGCCGACCTGCACGAAGCGTCCCGCACCATCCTCGATCTGGCTGACGCCGTTTTCAAGAGCCGCCTTGAGATCCGAACCCTTGATCTGGAAGGTGGCAATCGTGTTCTGGAACGGCAGAACCGTCAGAACCTCGCCCATGGTGATGTCGCCCTGGTCGATGGACGCGCGCAAACCGCCACCGTTGACGATGGCGATCGTAATGCCCTGATCTTTCACACGGGCCAGCGATGCATCGGCGAGCAAGTTGCCCATGGAGCATTCCTTGGCGCGGCAATTCTTGCGGTCACCGTCGATCAGGCCGTCCGAGACGCCCACGACTTTCTTCTTCAGTTCTTCCAGCGGCGCGCCCAGTTCCTTGACGCGCGCGGCATAGGCTTCGTCCGGCGTGACCGAGGCATCCAGAAGCTTCGGAGCGCCGCTCGTTGCCTTCACCACGCCATTGTCGTCGAAGGTAACCTTCAACTCGCCGAGATATTTGGAATAGGCGTAGGCTGTGACCACCGGAATTTCGACGCCAGCCGGGTTCTTGACCAAGGTTGGATAGGGGCCGGAAGACTTGTTGTCGGTGGAGGACAGATAGGTGTGGCTGTGACCACCGACGACAACGTCGATACCGTCTACGGCTGCCGCGATTTCCTTGTCCTTGTTGTAGCCGACATGGGTGAGCGCAATGATCTTGTTGACGCCCTGGCCTTCCAGATCCTTCACGGCGGACTTCAGGTAGGTAATCTCGTCTTCGAAGCTGATGTCTGGGCCGGGGGATGATGTTTCGCCGCTATCGGTTGCCAGAACAGAAACCACGCCGATCTTCTGGCCGCCGATTTCCTTGACCACATAACCCTTGTACTTGCCGTCCAGCAGCGAACCCTTCTTGGCAATCGTGTTGCCGGAGATGATCGGGAACTTCAGCGCACCGATGAACTTGTTCAGCTCTTCCGGACCATCGTCGAACTCGTGGTTGCCGATTGCCATGGCATCGAAACCGATGCCGTTCATGAATTCAGCGACAGGCGCGCTCTTGAATGTGGAGTAGTAGAGAGAGCCCTGGAACTGGTCGCCAGCATCCAGAACAAGAATATTGGCACCAGCATTGTCCTTGCGGAATCCATCGATTGCGCTTTTCACGCGGGCGATGCCGCCGAAGCATTCCTTGGCGTCTGCCTCCTTCTGGGAGCAGGTCGCGTCCGACTTGTTGATCGCTTCGATTCGCGAATGCAGGTCGTTGATGTGAAGGACGTTCAGCTGGTAATCGGCAAACGCGACGCCGGACGACAAGGTCAAGGTCGCTGCTGCCAGTAGGCTGAAACCAAAGCGTTTCATCATCCTGAGTTCTCTCCTGTTCATGGGCGCGGTGTCACTCGCCCGTTCCGCCTGTTCTTAGTTGTTTTTTGTGACACGCGTTTCATGCGCATGTTTTCATTTGAAGATGCTGAACTCAAGCGAAATATGACAAGACGAATGTATCCATCAACAGGCTCGGATCGTCATGCTTACCAAAGAAAAAACCCTGCCGAAGCAGGGTTTTGAAGGACGCTGACATCGATTTCCGAATGCTCAGGTGCGGCGCGTCAGCGAGAATTGTGAACCGCTGTCGGCGGTGCAGTTCAGCTGGCTCGGGTTGATGAGCGCGCAATTGACCCGCGACTGCTTCTGCCGAACGATCGATGTCATGTTGATCTCGATCAGGTTCGGGGACGTCTGGGTGTAGGTTCCGCTGGCCAGAAGGGCATTGTTGTCCGTCGAGCGGGTGTTAAATGTGCCGGCCTGGAACGTTGAGACGATGCCGTTCGGATCTGCCCATGTTCCTTCTACGCCCTGCGGCTGTTGCTGGGCGACCGGCATGGAGCGCGGCTGAGGGGATGAAACACAGGCCGACAGCATGGCTGCGGCAGCGATGAGCGCTAGGCTCCCTTTGATTTTCATTCTTGTCTCCCGCGATTCGGACGCGATTCAACTTTATCCAGATGTAATACAAGGCGGATGCTTTCACACCCGCCTTGCGATGAATTTCAGTGGAAATTGCGGCCTAAGACCGGAAACGCATCAGTTGCGCACAAGAATATTCTTGAACTGCCAGGGATCTTTCTCGTCCAGCTCCTCCGGGAAGAGGCCCGGGCGGCCATCGAGTGGCGTCCAGTCCGTGTAGTGCCCTTCGACCGGGCCGAGATAGGGCGTTTGCACTTCGAGGCAGCGCTTGTAATCCATCTCGTCGGCTTCAACGATGCCAGCTTTCGGATTTTCGAGTGCCCACACCATGCCGGCCAGAACAGCGGAGGTAACCTGAAGACCAGTGGCGTTCTGGTAAGGCGCAATCCGGCGGGTTTCCTCCAGCGAGAGGCGTGAACCATACCAGTAGGCGTTCTTGTCGTGGCCGTAGAGCAGCACGCCCAGTTCGTCCACGCCGTCCACCAGCTCGTCTTCGTTCAGAACGTGAAGCACGGGCTGTGCATTGCCGCCATTGCCGAACATTTCGTGCAGCGAAAGCACGGCATCATTGGCCGGATGGTAGGCGTAGTGGCAGGTCGGGCGGAAGCTGACCTCGCCATCCTTGTCGCGAACCGTGAAGAAATCCGCGATCGAGATCGACTCGTTGTGGGTCACGAGGAAGCCGTATTGCGGACCCGGCGTCGGGCACCAGGTGCGCACACGGGTGTTGGCGCCTGGCTGCTCCAGATAGATTGCAGCCTTGCAGCCCTTCTTGTGCTTCTTGGCGTTCTTCGGCATCCACTTCTCGTGCGTGCCCCAGCCGAGTTCAGACGGCTGCAGGCCTTCAGAGATGAAACCTTCCACCGACCAGGTGTTCCAGAACACGTTCAGCGGCTTGGGGTTCTTGGTGCGTTGGGTGTCGCGCTCGGCAATGTGAATGCCTTTCACGCCCACCTTCTTCATCAGCTTCGCCCAGCCTTCGCGGTCATCCACGGCAGGCTCTTCGAATTCGAGGCCGACATCTCTGGCAATGTCCAGGAGCGCCTGCTTGACGAACCAGGAGACCATGCCCGGATTTGCGCCGCAGGTGGAGACGGCTGTCGTGCCGCCCGGATTCTTCTTCTTTTCCTGACGAACGGTTTCGCGCAGCGCGTAGTTCGTACGCTCGGAGTTCTTCATGTTCTTGTCGAAATAGAAGCCAAGCCAAGGCTCAACCACAGTATCGATGTAGAGAACATCGAGCTTCCGGCACAGCTTCATCAGATCCAGCGAGCCGGTATCGACCGACAGGTTGACGCAGAAGCCCTGGCCTTCGCCTTCGGTCAGAAGCGGCTTCAGCAGTTCCTTGTAGTTTTCCTTGGTGACATGCGACTGGATGAACCTGATGCCATGCTTGTCGAGAATGGCCTTGTCGTCGTCGCGCGGGTCGATCACCACCATCCGGCTCTTGTCGAACTTGAAGTGGCGCTCGATCAGCGGCAGCGTGCCGCGACCGATGGATCCGAAGCCGATCATGACGATCGGACCGGTAATCTCGCCATGAACCGGATAGGTCATTTCACTCATCTGTGTCTCCTTGAGGTGCAAGGGCGTAGAGCACCCGTGCATGGGGCCGCCAGCCTATCGTGTGCCAGCGGGCCAATTGTGCCGGTTCTAGATCACAAAACGGCGACATAATAAAGTGTTGGGGCCGGTTCTGATCGCTTCAAAACTGATTTTTGGAGAGTGCCATCTGTCTCAATCGCTGAACGAGTGGTGACCGTTGCCGGTCCAGACCCTTGTAGGCTGCCTGCTCCCCGCTCAATCCATCCAGTTGATCTGCAAGGGCCAGAGCCATGCGGCTTCCATCGGGGTGGGTGGCAAACAGACTGACGGGATCCAGATAGATCCGTATCGTGAAGACGATGTCGCCCGTGACCGGCAGCTTCGTCAGGGTCTGACGTTCGACGCGCACGACAGCGGTTTCCGGCTCTGCCGCATCGTTGCGGCCTGATTCCGGATGATAGAGTTTCTCCTGCCAGTTGATCGACCAGTTGAAGCGCTCGGCTGGTTGTTCCGGCAACAGATTGTCGAAGATGCGGTTCACCATCATCGCATTGCGCGTTCCGCCCTGAAACCCCGGTACATGGGCGTGGATCTCTTCCATCGGGCGATCGAACTTCTCTGCAAGCACCCAGGATGAGGGAAAGGAAAGATGCGCTGCTGCAATATGCCAGCCGGTTGCGCGGCGGCGCATGATCACCAGATCATCCTGCACCAGAAATCCGGCGCGCATGAGGGGCGGAACGGCCTCGTCGGCAAGGTCTATCTGCTGGCCCGCGAAACTTATGGTGGAGCCATCGCGCCGATAGACATGGGGGTGATCACGTTCCAGATGCAGGAGCAGGCAATCAAGGCATTCCTGTTGCGCATCAAGGCTGTCATGCGTGGCGCGAAACACATCATGCAGCCGCTCCCCGGCCAGCTTTTGCTTCTCGCGCACATAACGCGGCAAGTGCTGATCCGGCTCGATCCAACGGCTTGGATCGAGTGAAGAAAGACCTATCGTGAACGGACGAAGGCGTCTGGCATAGGGCGTATGGGTCAGCGGCATGAGGTCGGCACGTCGATCAGGCAAGCTCGCCTGCAATCAACCCGCGCAACGAGTTGCCGACGAAGATCTTCCGATGCTTGAGATCTGCGGGCTTGAGGACTTCCGAGCGAGCCTTGCGTTCGCGAATGAGCTCCGCGCGCAAAACACCCGGCAGGAGACCGCAGTTGAGCGCCGGGGTCAGCAATTGCCCATCTTCAGCCTCGACGAAGAGATTTGTGATCGTCCCCTCGCATAGTTCTCCGCGCTCGTTCAGCAGAAGAACCTCATCCGCTTCGTCTGATGAAAACTCGGCGCGGGCCGCTTCATAGGGGTCGCGTCGGCTGGTCTTGTGCCGGAACAATGTGTCATCGGACAGCAGGGTTTGCTTGGCAATGCGAAGCTTCCAGACCGTACCCTCGGCAATCGGCTGGAATGGAGTGGCGGTTACCTCTGCCTTGCCGCGGAATGTCACGGTCAACCGTGTCCGCATCGGGGTTGATGCTTCGGCCACGGCTTCCTCCAGCAGCTTGCCGACTTGCTGGGGCTGACGAAAGCCCAGCGCATCCGCAGAGCGGGTCAACCGCCGCAAATGCTGGTCAAGCCGCAGGAAGCCCTGTCCCGGCTCCCAACGGAGGGTTTCGATCAGCGAGAAATCCGCTGCTGGTTTACTGCGAAGCGCGCTTTGAGCAGGCATTCTTCATATTCCGCTTTTGCGTTCGAATCGAACACGATACCGCCGCCGACATTGAAGACCGCTTTTCCATCCGGAAAAAGGGTCAGTGTGCGGATAGCCACCGAAAACCTCATGGGTCCGGCCGGATCGCAATAGCCTATCGCGCCGCAATAGACATCTCGTGGTCCGGCTTCCAGCTTCCCGAGGATCTGCATGGCCCACATTTTGGGCGCACCTGTGACCGAACCGCAAGGAAAAAGTGCGGCCAGAATGTCCGGGAACCCGATATCCGGCAGCAGCTTTGCGCGGACATGGCTAACCATTTGATGAACCGTTGGATAAGTCTCGATGGAAAACAGCTTCGGCACATCGAGCGAGCCGACCTCCGAGATGATCGATACGTCATTGCGCAGGAGATCCACGATCATGCGGTTCTCGGCCCGCGTCTTCTCGTCCGCCAGCATGGCAGCAATGATCGCGTCGTCTTCGGCGGGAGTTTTTCCCCGCGGTGCCGTGCCTTTCATCGGATGGGTTTCGATCCAGCCGGTTTCATCCACCCGGAAGAAAAGTTCCGGCGAGCGGGATACGATGGCCGGTCCGCCCAGTTCGATCAGTGCGCCGTAGTGCACCGGCTGGCGTTCGACCAGAGACGCGAAAATGCCCGTGGGCGTACCTGACCATCTGGCATGGACCGGCATTGTCAGGTTCGCCTGATAGCAGTCACCACGTCGCAGATGCTGATGCAGGGTGTCGAAACGGATTTGATAATCGGAGAGGCTCCATTCGGCCTGTGCGTCGTAGAGGACCGCCTCATTGTCGCCGATGGATGGCACGGAGACGTTGCTTTCGTGTTTCGGAGCCTCGAAAACGCCCATGCAGACCAGCGGCGTTTCCCGGTCATCGACAATCAGGTGACGCAGCTTCTCCTCGAAGATATGGCCTGCCTCATAGGATATGTATCCCGCCAGCCAGAAGCCATCTTTGCGCGCCTGTTCCAGACGCTGAATTGCGGGCAGGATCTCCGCGGCTGTGCGTGCCACAACGATCTCGCGCGGATTGCTGAAGAGCATAGATCGCGAGGTGCGGTCATCGCGAAAGAGCGCATAGGGTTTCAATGCCGGTTCCATCTCGTTCTGCATGGCGCTTCTTATCGGGCAGAACTGCGGTGAACAATGGGGCTGTCGGGAATGTTCAAATCGCAGCGAATTGTTTGAGCGGTGGTGCTGGAACGGCACTCAAGGCTATGCGGTTGCGCCCTTGGCTCTTGGCCTCATACAGCGCCTGATCGGCAGAGACAATCAGGGTTTCCGACGTTTCCGAATGGCCTTTCGGGAGCACGCACAGGCCGATGCTGATGGTGACAATGCCGGACGGCGCATTCGCTTCGTGAGCAATCTTCAGGGCCTCCACTGCACGGCGAAGCTTTTCCGCCAACAGAAGACTTGCGGCCTGTCCAAAGCCGGGAAGAAGAACAGCCATTTCTTCTCCGCCAAAACGAGCAGCAACAGCGCCACTCTCCGGTAGGGCGCTGCGGATGGCATTTGCCACGTCGCGCAGGCAGTTATCGCCCGGCAGGTGGCCATAGGTGTCGTTGAACTGCTTGAAACGATCCAGATCAAGCAGCAGGAGTGAAACGGGAGCGCCGGGGCTTTCGCTCAAAACTGTCTGGAGATGCTGGCTGAAGTAGCGCTTGTTGAAGAGGCCCGTCAGTTCATCGGTCACGGCCAGAGTGTCCAGCTCACGCTTCGCCGTTTCCTGGCGGGTCACATCACGCGTTACCACAACAATTCCATCCGCCGGTGCGCCGTTTTCGCTGCGCACGCAAGAAAGAACACTCTCCAGCCAGATAACAGAGCCATCGGCACGCTGGCGCTGCGCCAGAATGGTTTCGGCCAACGAGCCGGATTGGAGCCGCAATTGCGCGGATCTCCATGCTGTTCTGGTCGCCTCGTCCTGCCCGTCCGTAACGTTCTTACCAATCAGCGTTTCAGGAGCTTGCTCGAAAAGTATCGCGGCAGCCGGCGATACGTATTCGCGAATACCCGCCATGGAATGTTTTTCAATGACATCGGAGGAAGCATTGGCGATCAGGCGGAATTCGGCCTCGCGGGCCGCAACCTTTCGGTCGCCAATCTCGCGTAACCTGATCTGGCGTAGCCAGCGAAATGTGATGCCGAGGCCCACGACATAAGCTGCTATCAGGCATGCCCAGGGATATTTGGACCGCGTGACCCAATTGTGAAAGAGCGCACTCTTGGACCGCGTTACTATCGCGGTCACGCGGGTGTCTGGACTATAATAATAGCCGCTGAGGCGAGACTCGCCGCTTTGCAATCGATATTCGTGGTTGCCCTGCTGCTTTGCCGGACCTTGATCCTGGAAAAACTCCCTGTCGCCCAGGTCCGCCTCCACCGATCTGGCCCAGAAGGGATAGCGCAGCAGGACCCCGCCTTCGCTGTGCACCAGATAAAATGCCGTGTCGCCACGCAAGTCGAAGCTCTCGATAAACCTTGCGAAATGATCGAGACGGATTGTTGCAAGCAATACCCCGGCAAAGCTGCCATCAGGGGCGTCGATTCTTCTGGACACAGGCAGGAGCCAGTCTTTGCCAGACTTGCTGCGCACAGCCGTGCCGATATGTGTGTCGGTCGATGCGTGTGAACGGTGAAACCCAGAATATTCTTCCAAGGATAGTTCGGCGGTGGTGGCCATAGCATCCGGCCTGGAATGCGAAACAGTGCCATCTGCCTGAATGTAAATTATTTCATTCAGGAAGGTGGAGGATCGCCGCAGGCTCTGCATGTCTTCCAGAAGGGCCGCTTCCGGGCGCTGGTCCTGTCGTACGATTTGCGCCTTGAGTGCCAGTTGTGCAAGCGGCTGCTCTGCCAGAGCAAAGACATCATCGGTGTGTAGACCAATTGCTCTGGCTGTTTCCAGTAGCCGGTTGTTGGAGCTTAGCACCAGCCGTTGCCAAGTGGTGATCTCGTTCCAAACGCCCAGGCCAGCCAGCAAAGCAGCGATGACAATCACGGTCAGAACGCGAATTCTAGGCTGCCAGTTATCAATCGTCGATGTCATGGAATTTCATAGCCGTAGATCAAACCGGACATTGTCTACTATTTTATTCAAATTAATGAAGAATTCGAAAATGATCCGTGCAAGTGTAATATTCGCGGATCGGCGAGCAGTTCTGCCAAAAGCAGGGTCAGAGCCGCTCGCCAGTCGCCCGCTTGAGGTCATCCTGTCGTGTGTGCTCAATGCTCCAGTGCTTCCAGCTCGTCGATCAGACCTTCGATCATCGAAAGGCCCTTGCTCCAGAAGCCTGGATCGGTGGCATCCAGGCCGAATGGTGCCAGCAATTCAGAGTGGTGCTTGCTGCCACCGGCCTTCAACAGATCGAAGTATTTCTGCTGGAAACCTTCCTCGGCGTTTTGATAGACGGCATAGAGCGAGTTCACCAGGCAGTCGCCGAAGGCATAGGCATAGACATAGAACGGCGAATGGATGAAGTGGGGGATGTAGGTCCACCACGTCTCGTAGCCTTCGGAGATTTTGATCGAGGGGCCCAGGCTGTCGGTCTGGACAGAGAGCCACAGTTGCCCGATCTGCTCAGCAGTCAGTTCGCCTTGCCTGCGGGCCGCGTGCACCTTTCTCTCGAATTCGTAGAAGGCGATCTGGCGCACGACCGTGTTGATCATGTCCTCCACCTTCTGCGCCAGCATGGCCTTGCGTTCTTTGCTGTCAGCGGTCTTGTTGAGAAGTGCGCGGAAGGTCAGCATTTCGCCGAACACCGAGGCGGTTTCGGCCAGCGTCAGCGGTGTCTGGCACATCAGAGCGCCTTGTCCGCCTGCCAGCACCTGATGCACGCCATGCCCCAGTTCATGGGCAAGGGTCATGACATCGCGCGGCTTGCCGAGATAGTTGACGAGCACATAAGGATGGGCGGATGGAACGGTGGGATGGGCAAAGGCGCCGGGCGCCTTGCCGGGACGTGCGGGCGCATCGATCCATTGTTCATCGAAGAAGCGGCGTGCAATGTCCGCCATTTCGGGTGCAAAGTTTCCGTAGGCGTCCAGAACCGTCTGGCGCGCCTGGTTCCAGGAAATCAGGGCCTTTGGTGATTCCGGCAAAGGCGCATTGCGATCCCAGAAATTCATCTGCTCCATGCCAAGCCATTTGGCCTTCATGGCATAATAACGATGAGAAAGCCGCGGATAGGCCTCGCGTACGGCAGAGGCCAGCGCATCCACCACCTCCCGCTCGACCCGGTTGGCCAGATGGCGGCTGTCGGCGATATCCTCAAACCCACGCCAGCGATCGGAAATCTCCTTGTCCTTGGCAAGCGTGTTGGTAATCAGCGTGAAAACGCGCAGATTATCCTTGAAGGTCTTTGAGAGTGCCGCCGCCGCTCTGGCGCGAACCCCTTCGTCAGCTTCCTGAAGCAGATTGAGCGTGCGCTCCAGAGGAAGCTTCTCGCCATCGATCTCAAACCGAAGCTCGCTCATGGTCTCGTCGAAGAGGCGATTGAAAGCGGCCGCACTCGTCATGGATTTTTCCAGGAAGAGCTGCTCCAGCCTGTCCTCCAGCTGGTAGGGCTTGTCCTTGCGCAGATCCACAAGCCAGGGGGCATAGTGAGCGGCCTTTGTGTCGCGTTCCAGGCAGCGGTCTATGATGGCATCCTCGATGCGGTTCAGTTCCAGTGTAAAGAACAGAAGATGCGAGGAAAGTTCGGTGAGCTTCGACTGGACATCGCCGAAAAACTTGCCGTTGGCAGGATCAGACGTATCGGAAAAATAGGTCAGGCCTGCAAAGGAACCGAGCTTCCCGGCCAGATCCTCCAGCGCTTCGAATTCCTCAATAGCTGCGCCAAGGCCTTCGGAGCCGCTCGCTTGTGCTGCCTGCTCGAGTTTGCCCTTCCACTTGGTCTCGAACGCCTGCGCAAGCTCTGCTGCTTTCTTCAGATCTGTGTTAAAGCTTGCGCTGTCGCGCGCCTCGTATAAATCCTGAAGGCGCCAGGTGGGCAAATCGCCAAGCGCGTCCTCGTTCTGGCTCAGATCTTGACCGCCGGGACTCGACGCGTGGGCAAATGCTGCATACGATCCGGGGTGACGAGGATGCTTAACGGTCAATGGTGATCTCCCAACTAAATTCTGGCGCAAATCGAGGCGCCTGTTCTGTTTTCCGTGACGGCAGTTAAAATGCAAGCATTTCCCAAAACAGGATATTCAACCCTTTCTGACACAACGATGTTCGATGGTCCCACTGAAGGGACAGAACTTGAGCACTCGGAGCAAGCATGACGGCCCATATACTTGTTGTCGATGACGACCCGGTCCAGCGGCGCCTTCTGAAAAATGCGGTGGAGCGGCATGGACATACGGCTCACCTGGCCGAGAACGGTCGCATTGCGATCGAGCTCCTGAAGCGAAATCGTCGCCAGTTCAATGTCATCGTGCTCGATCTGATGATGCCGGAAATGGATGGTCTTGGCTTCCTGCAAGCTGCGGCAGAAATCGATGTCGACGTGCCTGTGATCGTCCAAACCGGGCAGGGCGGCATCGAGACCGTTGTCCAGGCCATGCGAGCCGGTGCCTTTGATTTCGTCGTCAAACCGGTTTCACCAGAGCGCATCGCGGCATCCATTTCCAATGCACTGAAGGTGGATACGCGGGAGGCCAAGGTCAAGGCGACCCGAAAGACCAAGGGCGCAAGCATCGGCTTCGGTGACATCGTGTCGGCAAGTCCGGACATGCTGCGCGTCATCGATCTTGCCCATCGCGCCTCCCAATCCAACATCCCGGTCGTGCTGGAAGGCGAATCCGGCGTTGGCAAGGAAATGATCGCCCGCGCCATTCAGGCAAGTGGCGAGCGTGCGCACAAGCCGTTCATCACCGTGAATTGCGGTGCCATTCCCGCCAATCTCGTGGAGAGCATTCTCTTCGGTCACGAGAAGGGGGCCTTCACCGGCGCAACGGAGCGCCATACGGGCAAGTTCGTCGAAGCGGATGGCGGCACCCTGTTCCTCGACGAGATCGGCGAACTTCCGCTTGACGTGCAGGTCAAACTTCTGCGTGCCGTGCAGCAGGGCGAGATCGAGACGGTCGGGGCTTCGAAGGTTCAGAAGGTCGATGTCCGGCTGATCTCCGCGACGAACAAGGATCTGATCGAAGAGGTGCGGGCGGGCCGGTTCCGCGAGGATCTCTACTATCGCCTGAATGTGTTTCCGATCACCATTCCTGCCCTGCGTCGTCGCAAGGAGGATATTCCGCATCTGGCCCGGGTCTTCACGGAGCGGTTCTCTGCCGAGCAGAAGCTACCGACAACCCTGACGGTCGGTGCCAGCGCCATGGCGCTTCTGACGGCCTATGACTGGCCGGGCAATATTCGCCAGCTGGAAAACGCGATCTTCCGGGCCGTTGTGCTGGCGGAAGGGCCTGAGCTGACGGACAAGGATTTCCCGCAGATTGCGGCGCAAATCCCGGCCTATCAGAGCCCCGAGCTTCTGGCCACGATCGTCGAACCGCAACCTCATGACGACCCGCAGGACGAACAGGCAGCACTGTCTGATCTCTTGCGCTCGGCACGGGCCGACCATAACCGCACCAACAGCCATCATCACCCGGCGAGCGACAATATCATTGTCAGCACGGACGATACCGGCGAGGTGCGCAAGCTGGCGGATGTCGAGGAAGAACTTATTCGTTTTGCGCTCAAATTCTATCGCGGCCAGATGAGCCAGGTAGCGCGGAAGCTGGGAATCGGTCGGTCGACCCTTTATCGCAAGCTCAAGGATTACGGGATTGACCCCGACGACCCTTTGAAGGAGGCGGCGTGAACCCCGCGTCGCCTCCGAACTAGGCCCACATCATCACGAGTTTGGGAGCGCCTCGCCAGCGCTCCCGAATGCGTTTGCGCGTTTACCTTCGGGTAAGGATGGATTGTTACGTTCCGTCAACCATTCAGTAGTCATTTGTTGACCATGAAATAAATGCTTGTACACCTGTGGCAGATTTGCCATCGTGTCACCGCAATTCACGGTCATGTGAGGCAGCACCGGATGTTGTCTATCGGACGGGGAACGTTTTGCCGTATCAGAATGCAGATTCCACGCCTTCGGGTGACAACGGACGGCAAATGCTAGGCCGCGTGGCGCGCGCCGTAGCCAAAGCCGCGAAGGCGTCCGTGCTCGGACTGGCCCTTGGCCTGTCCCTGAACATCCTGCCTGTCAGCGATGCAGCGGCAGCCAACGAGACCCGCAGCCTCAAGCTCTATTTCGTGCATACCGGCGAACGCGCCGTGATTACCTACAAGCGCAATGGTCGCTTTGATCCGAAGGGCTTGCAGGAGCTGAACCGTTTCCTGAGAGACTGGCGCCGTAACGAACCCACCCGCATGGATCCGCGCCTTTTCGATCTGGTCTGGGAAGTTTACCGCCGGGTTGGCGGCTCCGAGTATATTCATGTCGTCTCTGCCTATCGTTCTCCCAACACCAACGGCATGCTGCGCTCGCGTACCAAGGGTGTGGCCAAGAACAGCCAGCATATGCTGGGCAAGGCGATGGACTTCTTCATTCCCGGCGTGAAGCTTGCGACCCTGCGCGAAACCGCCATGAAATTGCAGGTCGGCGGCGTCGGCTTTTATCCAACGTCCGGCTCGCCCTTCGTGCATCTTGATGTCGGCGGTGTTCGTGCCTGGCCGCGCATGTCGCGTCAGGATCTCGTGCGCCTGTTTCCGAACGGAAACACGGTTCATCTTCCCGCAGATGGCAAGCCGCTTCCCGGTTACGAGCAGGCCGTTGCCGATTACAAGCGCCGTGTCGCGGCCGATTCCATCCAGATCGCAGGGACTGCCGGTGGCGTAAGCTCTGGTTCGAGCGGCAAGTCCAAGAACCTCTTCGCAATGCTGTTTGGCGGCGGGGATGAAGAGGAGGATGCGGAAGAATCCGCTCCAACCATGGTCGCGCAGCGTCCAGCACCAACACGCGCCGCCGCCTCCGCGGCTTCCGAGGATGAAGAAGGTCCGGCACCTGCACCGGTCGCTGTGGCAACGGCCGCACCTCCAGCACAGCCGCAACAGGTGGCCATTGCCGCTCCGGTTCCGTTGGCACGCCCGGCATTCCGTCAGGAGCCCGAGCCGGGCAGCCTTGCGACGGCGCTCTATTCCCCACAGCGCGACACGGCACAACAGGCCATTGCGGCCGCCATGCCGGCAAGCCCGGCCACGCCGCTTGCACGCCCTTCGCCTGAAAATGCAGGCTTTGCCGATCTCGCCAGCATGTCGGTCCCTGTACCCACGCTTCTTGGTCCACGCGGCCTGAAGGGTGATGCGCAGGGCGTGGCAACGGCATCGCTTGGTCAGCCGGGCACTGACGAATACATGCTGGCTTCGGTTCCTGTACCGGCTCAGCGTCCAGCCTTGGCGCAGGTTCGTGCCGAAACTGTTGCCGCCGCGACCGCACCGCAGGAGACGGACAAGCAGGCGCTGACACCGGACCTGATTGCCGAGCTGGCACGGACCGCAGAAGAGCCGCAAAGCCCTTCTGTTCCAGTTGCAGCAGTTCCGGTTCCGGCAAAGCGCGAGCCCCAGCAGCAGGTCGCCCTTGCCTCTCCAGCACCAGCGGATACGGGTGCCCGGGGCATGATCTTCAACGACGGTTTCGATCCACCGAAGCCTTCTGCAGAACCGCCAGCGCCGCATCCTGCCCGTGCTGCACAGCCCAAGCCGCCACGCCCGCAGGACATGCAGAACGTGCGGGCCGTAAAGGGTGGTGCGGTAACCAAGCTTGGTGGAACGCCAGCCACGCCTGACGCCAAGGTCTTGACCGGTGATATTCTGGCGAAATGGGCAAGCTCCAACAGCCGCCCGGATCCGAGTGCATCCACGAAGGCGCCACGCCTGATGACCCGCGTCTTCAGCACCGATTCCTCCAGTGCCTATAGCGGCGGTTTCCGGCCCGTTTCGCAGGCGGTTGCCGTGGATCCCAATCGTTTCAGCGATGCCAATACCGTAAAGCCCTGAGTGGCGCTGCGGAAAGCGATCCCGAAGTTTCAACGCATCTGCCGGTTGATGAAATCCATCGATCTGCAGGTGCTTTCTTGCCGTGAACGACGGCCATGTCGATGCTGTGCGGACATGGGGAAGGGCATGTTCGATGTCAGCCCAAACAAAAATACCCGCCGAGGGGTCTCGACGGGCATGTCTTGTACGATGAAGTTCGGTTGCCGATCAGGCGGCTTCGTCCGCCGGGGCAATGACCATGCCCAGAGCCTGCAGGTAGGTATCGAGAATAAGATCCTCTTCCATACGCTCCTGCTCATCCTTCTTTCGAAGGGCGATGACCTTTTTCAGAATCT